>NZ_JBEYAL010000002.1:0-334677 GCF_040631655.1 Streptomyces sp. NPDC019937 | reverse complement strand
CCCGCGGTCCCTACCACCCAAATTCCTTGTTTTCTGCTCCGCGCCCCGGCCGGCCGGCTCCCGGGCGGCCCCCCCCCCCGCCGCCGCCCCACACCCCCGGGGGGCCCCCCCCCCGGCCGCCCGGCCCCCCCCGGCGGCACGGGGCCTACTTCAGGTCGACCTGGAACACCTTGTCCGCGCCGTCCGGCTCCCCGCCGTTGTTGTCGGCGTTCGTCGTGGACAGCCACAGCGTGTTCTTGCCGGGCACCGTCTCGACGGTGCGCAGCCGCCCGTAGGAGTTGGTGTAGTACGCCTTCGGGGTGCCCGTGCTCGTGCCGTCGACCGGGATCCGCCACAGCCGCTCGCCCTTCAGCGCGGCCATGTACAGCGCGCCGTCGGCGTAGGTGACCCCGCTGGGGGAGGCGTCGCCGACCGACCACTGGCGCTTGGGGCTGGTCATCCCGGAGGTGGAGCAGGAGCCCTCGCAGGTGGGCCAGCCGTAGTTCTTGCCCGGCTCGATGAGGTTCAGCTCGTCGTACTTGCTGTTGCCCAGCTCCGCCTCCCACAGCCGGCCCTGCGGGTCCCAGGTGAGGCCCTGCGGGTTGCGGTGGCCGAGCGAGTAGACGAGGGTGCCGAACGGGTTGCCGGGGGCCGGCTTGCCGTCGGTGGTCATCCGCAGGATCTTGCCGTTGAGCGAGTCCTTGTCCTGGGCTAGGTCGGGGGTCTGGGCCTCCCCGGTGGTGGCGTACAGATAGCCGTCCGGGCCGAACTTCAGCCGCCCGCCGTTGTGGTACTTGTTCTTCTTGATGCCGGTGACGAGCGCCTTGTAGCCGCTCAGTGAGGAGCCGTCGTAGGTCATGCGGGCGATCCGGTTGCCGTCGGACGCCGTGTGCATGAGATAGACGTAGTGATCGGTGTTCCAGTCCGGGGAGACGGCAAGGCCCATCAGCCCGCCCTCGCCGCCGGTGGTCACCACGTTGGGTACCGTGCCCACCTGGGTCTTGGTGCCCGACTGGGTGAGCTTGAAGAGTTTGAACGAGTCCCGCTCGGTGATGAGCGCCGAGCCGTCCGGCAGCCAGCTCAGCCCCCAGGGGATCGACCAGCCCGACGAGATGGTCGTGAGGGTCGAAGGGGCCGAAGAAGCCGAATCGGCGGCGGCCGGTGCGGCGTTGCCCGTACCCGCCTGGGTGAGCAGCAGCCCGGCGGTGAGCGCGGTGGTGGCGGCCGCGGCCACCAGGGTGTTCCGACAGCTCTTCATCGCGTCTCCTCCTACTGGAGCTTGTACGCCTTGAAGTTCCGGGTGAGCAGATAGGTGGTCTGCAGGCCACTGCTGTTCAGGCTGCGGTAGATGCCCCACTTGGGCCGCAGGTAGTTCTTGCCGCGCCACAGGTCCAGGCCGGTGCGCTTGTGCGAGGCGACCTTCCTGCCGTCGGCGGTGGTCACCGACCAGTCGGCGTACGCGCCCGAGTCGGCCGCCTTGACCTCGACCGACACATCGCTCCACGTACCCTGCAGCGGTGCCATGTCGGCGGCTCCGGCCTCGGTCAGGTTGTCGTCGTCGTCCGAGGTCCGCATCTCGACCTTCGGGCCGTCACCGTGCTGGTGCAGCGACATGGTGAACAGCGGGGCCGCCACGTCTCCGACCTTGATCTGCATGATGTGGGTGAAGCCGGTGGTCGCGTCGAGGGTGTCCGGCACGTACATCTGGTACTGGATCCGCCAGGTCTCGTTCTTGAGGATCTTGACGGCGGAGCCGTCCTGTTTCATGCCCCGGACCTCGTTGCGCTGGCGGTCGGTGCTGGTGTCGACGTCCTTGGGGTAGTGGATGTCGGTGCGGAAGCCGCCCTGGTAGGGGTAGATGTGGGTGGTGCCGGGGTGGGAGTCGGCGCGGTCGTCCTCGGCGCCCTCGAAGGAGCCGGCGACGCCGGCTCCGGCCGCGGGGTGCCACTTGAGGCTCCAGGACGCGGCGGCCGCCTGCGGAGCGCGCTCGGTGCCGTAGGCGACCGCGGCCGGGGCGATCAGTGCCGCGGTGGCCGCGAGGGTGAGGGCGGTGCGCGGTAAGAGCGGTGGGCGCTCCATCAAGGATTCTCCTGTCTGATCCTTGTTCATCAACTTCTTTGGGCGTGACGGCGCATCGCGGAAGGTAGGAGGTATGGCGCGATGAGTCAAGGAATGGTGTGGACCAAGGAGGGGTCCTGATGGGGGATCAGCGCTGAAATCCAATCATCCACCTGCGCATTCCGCTTAGTTGGTCGAAATATACGTGGCATGTCCATCCAGATAGATCGGAGGAATTCGGCGCATGCTTCTTGACCGGACACCGACAGGGCGGTGACGCTGCAACAGCACCGCACCCGACCGCAGCCCGGGGAAGGAGCCCCATGGATCACAGACCGCGCCGACGCCTCGGCGCCTGGCTGGCCGCCGTCCTGCTGGCCATCGGCACGCTCGCCCTGGCCGGTCCGGCCCCCGCCCGGGCCGACGTGGTCAACCCCCGGCAGCAGTGGCTGCGCGACGCGCAGGCGGGTCTCTTCCTGCACTGGGGCATGCGCACCTCGCCCGGCTACACCAGCTGCTCCGCCTGGGAGAAGGCGGTGACCGACGGCGGCTGGAGCGCCGGCTACTGGGTGAACGAGGCCAAGAAGCTGCACGCCAAGTACCTCGTCCTCGCCTCCTTCCACAGCCGGCTGGGATACGCGCGCGCCTGGCCCTCCGCCATCCCGGGCAGCTGCTCCACCCAGCGGGACTTCCTGGGCGAGCTGATCGACGCGGCGGGCAAGCAGGGGCTGAAGGTCATGCTCTACATGACCGACGATCCGCAGTGGCACGACGAGGGCGGCCACGAATGGCTCGACTCGGCGGCGTACTCCGCCTACAAGGGCAGGGACGTCGACCTGACCACGCGCGACGGGTTCGGTGAGTACTCGTACGACAACTTCGTCGAAGTGATGAAGAAGTACCCGAAGCTGTCCGGGTTCTGGATCGACAACGACAACGACTACTGGCTCGACCACGGCCTGTACGAGAAGATCCGTGCCGACCGCCCCGAGTGGCTGCTGAGCAACAACAACGAAGACACGCCGATCATGGACACGGTCAGCAACGAGCAGAAGACCGGCATGACCCCGGCGTACGACTACCCGCAGGCCATCTGGACCCCGCAGCCACGGCTCACCGAGGCCTGCTTCAAGCTGCCCAGCAGCGGCGCCTGGTGGTACAGCGGCACCGACTCGGCGGTGGACACCGGGCTCACCCTCGGCCGGCTGATCAGCAACTCCGGATCCTCCGTGAAGTCGCTGATGGCCGAAACAGCCCAGGTGAACGGGAAGTTCCCCAGCAAGCAGGAAGCCTTCAACAACCTCGCGAAGAGCTACCTCGACCAGATCTGGGGCTCGCTGAACGGCACCGAGGGCGGCGGCTACGCGTACGGCGGACTCCAGCCCGGCTCCTGGAACGAC
The DNA here is from genome assembly GCF_040631655.1 of Streptomyces sp. NPDC019937. Taxonomy (NCBI): domain Bacteria; kingdom Bacillati; phylum Actinomycetota; class Actinomycetes; order Kitasatosporales; family Streptomycetaceae; genus Streptomyces; species Streptomyces sp. NPDC019937. The sequence continues at coordinate 331,240 of NZ_JBEYAL010000002.1, read as the reverse complement.
GGGGCGCACGGGGTGACCACGGTCAGCAGGACCGACCCCGACCAGCATTATGTCCACGTCCTGACCAAGCCGTCCGGCTCCACGCTGACCGTGCGGGACAACGGCTACCGGGTGTCCGGCGTCACCGACTTCCGCACCGGGAAGAAGCTGGCCTTCCGCCAGGACGAGGGCAGGCTCACCATCTCCGGCATCACCAACTGGGACCCGTACGACACCGTCCTGAGCGTCCGCACCGACGGCAGGCAGGGGATCGTGCCCGCCACCTCCATGACCGCGAGCGCCGGCGCCTCGGCGAGCGGCCACCCGGCCTCCGCCGTCCTCGACGGCGATCCGCAGACCTACTGGGACAACAACACCAAGCTGCCCGCCACGGTCACCTTCGACCTGCGCTCGGCCAGAAGCATCCGGTACCTGGCCGTCAACCAGCGGGAGTGGTCGGTCGCCTACGCCCGGTCCGACACCGAACAGTCCGCCCGGATCCGCGACTATCAGGTGCAGGTCTCCAGCGACGGCGCCACCTGGGGCAGCCCGGTCAAGACCGGAACCCTGCCCAGCGCCCGCGGTGTGCAGTTCATCGACCTCCCCGCGGCCACACAGCGCTACGTCCGGCTCACCGTCAACAGCACCTGGGCCGCCGCCACCGACACCAAGCGCTACCAGAAACTGCTGATCGACGAGGTGCGCGTCGGATCCGGCTACCCGAAGGGCACCTCATGACGCGATCGACGCGATTACGGCTCGCCGCCACCACGGCGGCCGGAGCCTGTCTGCTCGCCGCGGCCCCCCTGACGGCCACCGCCCAGCCCGGACCCGCTCACCGCACGTACGACGTGCGCGACTACGGCGCCACGGGGGACGGGACCACCCTGGACGACGACGCCATCGACCGGGCGATCGAGGCGGCCGCCGCCGGTCCCGGCCGTGGCACCGTGCTCTTCCCGCCCGGCACCTACAAGTCCCGCACCGTCCACCTCAAGAGCGACATCACCCTGCACCTCGCCAAGGGCGCGACGCTGCTCGCCGCCGCGGGCGGCATGGACGCGGCCGAGCCCAACCCCTGGGACGCCTACCAGGACTTCGGCCACAGCCACTTCCGCAACGCGCTGCTGACGGGCGAGAACATCCACCACCTCGCCATCACCGGCTCCGGCACCCTCGACGGCGAGGGCCTGGGCACCAGCAACACCCTGGACCCGGGCGTCGGCGACAAGATCCTCTCCCTCAAGCGCTGCGCCGGCCTGGACATCAAGGACGTCACCTTCACCCGGGGCGGCCACTTCGCGCTGCTGCTCAACGGCTGCGACGGGGTACGGATGACCCGCACCAAGGTGCTCACCAGCACCGACCGGGACGCCGTCAACCTCATCAACAGCCGCCACGTCGACATCGGCCACTCCCGCATCGAGGGCCGGGACGACGGGGTCGTCCTCAAGAGCGACTACGCGCTGGGCCGGACCTACACCAGCCATGACATCCGCGTCCATGACTCCGATGTGCTGTCCACGGAGAACAACGCCCTCCAGTTCGGCTCGGAGACCTGCGGCGACTTCCGCGACATCCGCTTCGACCGGCTCCGGATCGGCGGCGGGGGCAAGGCGGCCATCGGCATCGTCTCCATGGACGGCGCCGACATCAGCGACGTCCGCTACTCGGACGTCACCATGACCAAGGGCGCCACCCCCGTCTTCATCAAGATCGGCGACCGTAAGCGCTGCCCGGGCGCCCCGCCCGCCGGACGGATCCACGACATCGCCTTCACCGATGTCACCGGCACCGGGCTGACCCACCCGGTCACCGGCGTCGACTACACCAGCACCATCACCGGAGCGCCCGGCGCGGACGTGGAGGACATCACCTTCGACCGGGTGCGGCTGACCGTGCCCGGCGGCCACCCCGCCTCCGACGCCGAACTGGTCCCCGGCGAATACCTCACCGACTACGTCCCCAAGACCTACGGAGTACGCCCCTCCTACGGCTGGTGGATCCGGCACGCCAAGAACATCACCTTCACCGACAGCGCCGTGCGGACCGACTCGGGCGACGACCGGCCCGCCTTCATCGCGGACGACGGGGCCGCCATCACCCTGGACCGGGTCACCGCCCAGCGCGGCACCGCCAGCCCGTACGACGTGGGCTTCAGCGGTGTCACCGGCTTCGTGGTCCGGCACAGCACCACCACCGACGGCGAGCGCTTGCGGATCAGGACCACCGGCTGACCGCGCCCGCCCCGCCCCCGGAACCTCCTCAGGACCGACCCACCCATCGAAAACCGGAAGGCAGGTCAGCACCATGAACGAGACCGTGCGGCAGACCCCCACCACGGCGGACCGGGCCCCGGCCGTCCCGGACCGGACCGCCTGGCAGACCCCCGACTACGTGGTCGTCGAGACCGCGCTGGAGGTCACCGCCTACTCACTGAACGCCCGCTGACGGCAGCCGCCATGCGCGTGCGTGTGCTCGGCACCGCGGCGGGCGGCGGCGTACCCCAGTGGAACTGCGCGTGCCCCGGATGCTCCGGGGCACGCGCCCACCCGGAGCGCCGCCGCCGCCACGCCTCGCTCGCCGTACGGGCCGCCGAAGGCCGCTGGTACCTCGTCAACGCCACCCCCGACCTCGGCGAGCAGATCGAGGACTGCCCCGAACTCCGCCCCGGGCCCGAACCGCGCCACACCCCACTGGCCGGGGTGATCCTCACCGACGCCGAACTCGACCACACCCTCGGCATCGCCCGGCTGCGCGAGGCCGACGGCGTCGAACTGCACACCACCGCCCCGGTGCGCCGGGCCCTGCTGACCGGACTCCACCTCGGCGATGTGCTCACCCCCTACACCCGCCTCGACTGGCACGAGCTGCCGGTGGAAGGCCCCCGCCCGGCCGCCGCGGACGCCGACTTCACCCTCGGCGCCGTCCCCGTCTCCGCCAAACGCCCGCGCTACGCCACCGGGCTGGGCGGAGCCGACGACGACGCCTGGGTCGTCGCCCTGCGCTTGACGGACCGCGCCACCGGCCGCTCCCTCCTCTACGCCCCCGCCCTCGCCGCCTGGCCCGACACCTTCCAGCGGGCCGCCGAGGAGGCCGACTGCGTCATCGTCGACGGCACCTTCTGGGACGACGAGGAGCCCCGGCGCAGCGGCTTCGGCTCCCGCACCGCCACCGCCATGGGCCATCTGCCGATCGACGGACCCGGCGGCACGGCACGACGGCTCGCCGCACTGGACGCCCGCACCCTGTACACGCACCTCAACAACACCAACCCCCTCAACGACCCGGCCGCGCCCCAGCACGCGGTGCTCGCCGGACGGGGCATCGAGGTGGCCGCCGACGGGATGGTGATCGAGCTATGACCCGGAGCCTCGAGGCACGGCTGCGTGCCGTCGCCGGGGAGCGCTACCACGACCGGCACCCCTTCAACCTCCGCATGCACGCGGGTGAACTCACCCCCGCCGAACTGCGCCGCTGGATCCTCAACCGCTTCCACTACCAGCGCCACATCCCCGTCAAGGACGCGCTCATCACCGCCAAGCTGGACAGCCCGAGGCTGCGCCGGATGTGGCTGCGCCGCATCCGGGACCACGACGGCGCGGCCGACGGCGAGGGCGGCATCGAGCGGTGGCTGCGGCTCGGCGAGGCCGCGGGTCTTGGCCGGGAACGGCTGCTGACCGGCGCCGACGTGCTGCCCGGGGTACGGCTCGCGGTCGACGGCTACGTCAACTTCTGCCGTCTGGGCACCCCGCTGGAGGCCGTCGCCGCCTCGCTGACCGAACTGTCCGCCCCCACCATCATGCGCACCCGCATCGAGGCGTTCGAACGCCACTACCGGTGGATCGATCGCGAGGGCTTGCGCTACTTCCGCGACCGGGTCGGCCAGGGCGGCCGGGACAGCGCCGAAGCCCTCGACCTCGTCCTCACCTGGGCCCGCACCCCCGAGGACGAGGAGCGGGCGGTCGCGGCGCTGACCTTCAAATGCGAGGTGCTGTGGTCCCTGCTGGACGCGGTGGAGCACGCCGACACCAAGGACACGTCCCGGGACACCGCGGGGGACACTTCGGGCGACACCCCGGGGGAGGGGACATGACGGCCCCGGCCGCCTGGCGGCCCGCCCTGGCCCCCGCGGTGCGCCTGCGCCACGACCGGGTGCGCGAGGTGGACCTGCTGGTGCTGCCCGAGCGCGTCGTGGTCCTGCGCGGCACCGCCGGGACCGTGCTGCGGCTGTGCGACGGCGACCGCGACCTCGACACCATCGTGGCCGAACTCTCCGAGCGCTTCCCCGGCGCCCCCGTGGCCACCGAGGTCCCCGCGTTCCTGGACCGGATGCACGAGGAGGGCTGGATACGGTGACCGCCCACCCCCGGGGGAGCGCCCACCCCCGCCCCTGGGCGCTGCTCGCCGAGCTGACCCACGGCTGCCCGCTGCACTGCCCGTACTGCTCCAACCCGCTCCAGCTGGTGCGCCGCTCCCGCGAGTTGACCGGCGAGGAGTGGGAGCGGGTGCTGCGCCAGGCGGCCGAGCTGGGCGTCGTCCACACCCATCTGTCCGGCGGCGAGCCGCTGCTGCGCCGGGACCTGGAGGCGATCGTCGCCGCCGCCGTGTCCGCCGGGCTCTACACCCAGCTCGTCACCAGTGGCGTGGGACTGGACGAGGCCCGGCTCGCGGCGCTGACCGGGTCCGGGCTGCACAGCGTCCAGCTCTCCGTCCAGCACGCCGACCCCGAAGCCTCCGACCGGATCGCCGGACACCGCTCGTTCGCCGCCAAGGAGCGGGCCGCGGCGCTGGTACGGGAGACGGGCCTGCCGCTGGGCGTCAACATCGTCCTGCACCGCGACAACCTCGACGCGCTGGACGCCCTGATCGACCTGGCCGTGGCCTGGGGAGCCGACCGTATCGAACTGGCCAACACCCAGTTCTACGGCTGGGCCCTGCGCAACCGCGCCGCCCTGCTGCCCACCCGCGACCAGCTCGCCCGGGCCCGGGAGACCGTCGCGCGCCGGCGCGAACAGCTCGGCGGCCGCACCGAGCTGGTGTGGGTCCTCCCGGACTACTTCGAGGGCGTCGCCAAGCCCTGCATGGGCGGCTGGGGCGCGGTCTCGCTCACCGTCGCGCCCGACGGCACCGTCCTGCCCTGCCCCGCGGCGGCCGCCCTGCCCGGCCTGGACCCGCCGAACGTCCGCGACCACGCGCTTGCGTGGATCTGGGACCACTCCGCCGCCTTCAACCGCTACCGCGGCGAGGAGTGGATGGCCGAACCGTGCCGTAGCTGCTCCCACCGCGCCGAGGACTTCGGCGGCTGCCGCTGCCAGGCATACGCGCTCACCGGGGACGCGGCCCGCACCGACCCGGCCTGCGCCCGCTCGCCCGATCATGGCCTGATCCGCTCGCTGACCGGCCCCGCCGCGGCCGCGGAACCCCCGCTCCGGGGCTATACCTACCGCGGGTACAAGAGGGGGTGAGACCGCGCGGGTTTGGCAGGGCCGTCCCCGCTTCCGTACAGTTCGGCCGTTACCCAGGGAAAACAGAACGAGGAAGCGGCAGCGGCGATGACGGTGACTGACGACGGCCGGGCCGAGCGGACGGAGGCCGGGCAGACCGGCGCCGTGCCCACGGAGCCGGGGGAGCCCGGGACCCATGCGGAGCCCGGTATCGACCCCGGGCGCCTGGCGACCTGCCTGAGCGTCCTGGAAGAACTGGACCGGCTGCCCGTCGACCACCCCGACGCCATCGCGGTGCGCCGGGCCACCGCCGGTATCTACCGCACGGTCAAGCAGCGCAGGCGCCAGGAGCGGCGGGCCGCCAAGACCGCCAACGACAAGACGGTGACCGAGGCCACCGCCACCGGCGCCGCCGACCGCATCGACGACGAGACGCTGGGCCGGGCCCTCAGCAGCTCCGTCACCACCGAGATCGCGGGCATCCTGGCGCGCCCCCGCTCCTGCTACGTGTGCAAGACCCGCTACGTCGAGGTCGACGCGTTCTACCACCAGCTCTGCCGCGACTGCGCCGCCGAGAACCGGGCCCGCCGCGACGCCCGCACCGACCTCACCGGCCGCCGGGCGCTGCTCACCGGCGGCCGCGCCAAGATCGGCATGTACATCGCACTGCGGCTGCTGCGCGACGGCGCCCACACCACCGTCACCACCCGCTTCCCGAACGACGCGATCCGCCGCTTCACGGCGATGCCGGACAGCGCCGAGTGGCTGCACCGGCTGAAGATCGTCGGTATCGATCTGCGCGACCCCGCCCAGGTCATCGCGCTGGCCGACGAGATGTCCGCCGCCGGGCCGCTGGACATCCTGATCAACAACGCGGCGCAGACCGTGCGCCGCACCCCGCAGGCGTACGCGGAGCTGATAGCGGGCGAGTCGGCGCCGCTGCCCGCCGGGGAGCTGCCCGAGTCCGTCGTCCTCGGCGCCTTCGGCAGCGGCTCCCAGACGGCGCTGCCCGGACCGCGTACGGAGCGGGACGGCGCGCTGACCGCCCAGGACCTCACCGCCCTCGCTCTCACCAGCGGCTCCGCCTCGCCCGCCCGGATCGAGGCGGGCACCGCGATCGACGCGGGCGGGCTCGTCCCGGACCTGGACGCCACCAACACCTGGATCCAGCGGGTCCACGAGGTGGACCCGGTGGAGATGCTGGAGGTGCAGCTGTGCAACGAGACGGCGCCCTTCATCCTGGTCAGCCGGCTGCGCCCGGCGATGGCCGCCGCGTCCGCCCGGCGCAAGTACGTGGTCAACGTGTCCGCGATGGAGGGCAAGTTCGGCCGCGGCTACAAGGGCGCGGGCCATCCGCACACCAACATGGCCAAGGCCTCGCTCAACATGCTCACCCGCACCAGCGCCCGTGAGATGTTCGAGACCGACGCCATCCTCATGACCAGCGTCGACACCGGGTGGATCACCGACGAGCGGCCGCACCCGGACAAGATGCGGCTCGCCGCCGACGGCTTCCACGCCCCCCTCGACCTGGTGGACGGCGCGGCCCGGGTCTACGACCCCATCGTCCGCGGCGAGCAGGGCGAGGACCTGTTCGGCTGCTTCCTGAAGGACTACGCGCCGACCACCTGGTAGGCGAAAGCCGCCCGGCAGGCCCGGGCGGCCCGTCAGGCCTTCGCGCCCGTCCCGCCCGCCGCGGGCAGACGGCGGCGGAAGGCACGCTTCCAGCGGCGGACCGTACGGCGGTAGCGGGCCCGCAGCCGGATCTTCGCGCGCTCCCAGGAGCGCGCGAACCGGCTGGACGTCAGCTCCTCGAAGAGCCGCTCGTAGCGCTCGGCGATCGGCTCCGGGTCGTACCTCCGCGCGCTCTCCAGCGCCGCCGCGGCCATCGCGCGGCGGCCCGGCCCGTCGTCGATCAGGTCCCGCAGCGCCTGCGCCAGCGCCTGCTTGTCGCCCACGGGTACGAGCCGCCCGGTGACCCCGTCCTCGATGATCTCGGCGGGGCCGAGCGGGCAGTCCGTGCTCACCACCGGCACCCCGCAGCGCATGGCCTCCACGATCGTCATCCCGAACGACTCGGCGTCCGAGGCGACCGCGACGATCGACGCCTTCGCGAACTCCTCCTCGATCGGCGAGTACGGCCCCATCAGCTCGGCGCTCCCGGCCAGCCCCAGCTCCTCGATGCGCTCCTGCAGCTGCTCCTTCTGGGCACCCCCGCCGTAGATCCGCAACCGCCAGTCCGGATGCTTGGGCGAGACCTCGGCGAAGGCGTCGATCAGCAGGTCGAAGCGCTTGCCGCGGACCAGCCGGCCGGCCGCCGCGATCACCGGCGCGGTGCCCTCGGAGGGCTCGGCCGCCGGTTCGGGGACGCTGTTGGGGATCGCCAGGGTCCGCGCCCCCGGCAGCGGCATCTTCGCCCGGTACACCGCCGCGTCCGCCTCCGTCGTGGTGACCACGGCGTCCAGCGTGCGGTAGAACGGCGTCAGCTCGGCCCGCAGCTTCTTGCTGTGCGCCTCGTACCGCAGGTGCTCCTGCGCGATGCGCAGCGCCTTGCGCGGGCCGAAACGGGCCAGGTACACATTGATGCCCGGCCGGGTGCCGATGATCACGTCGGCGTCGCAGCCCTCCAGATACCGGGCGACCCGCAGGTCCATCAGCCGGTTGTACTGGTGGTTCCGCTTCTCGTGGACGGGAAAGTCCCGAGTGGGCTCGGCGAACAGCGGATCTTGCGCGTCCAGGCCGCCGGGACGCGTGTCGACCAGCGGCACCAGCCGCACCCGCGGATCGAGCGTGAAGCGCGGCGTCGCGCGGTGGCGCATCATCGACGCGATCTCCACCTCGTGGCGCTCCGCGAGCGCCGCGGCGAGATTCAGCGTGGTGCGTATCGTTCCGCCGATCCCATAGGCGTTGTGCAGCAGGAATGCGATCTTCATGCGGTGTCTCTCCGGCCGGTGGCAACACCGGGGCGCGATCCCCCCGGGACGTACTGGGTACCCTGTCCCGGCTCGGTAAGCCGGTCGCGTGGATAAGGTGAGAGCCGGGTAAGAACCGCAGCTCCGCGGGGGCGAGGGCGATCGCTCCCGGGCGGTCTTGGCAGACTCGTCCTGTGACCAACACCGTGCTGCTCGCCGAGGACGACCGCGCCATCCGCCATGCGCTGGAGCGCGCCCTGATACTGGAGGGATACCGGGTCACCGCGGTGTCCGACGGCGTCGAGGCCCTGGCGGCCATCCACCGAGAGCACCCGGACGTGATCGTGCTGGACGTGATGATGCCGGGCGTGGACGGCGTCCAGGTGTGCCGGGTGCTGCGCGCCGAGGGCGACCGCACCCCCATCCTCATGCTCACCGCGCGGGTGGAGACCGCCGACCGGATCGAGGGGCTGGACGCGGGCGCCGACGACTACGTGGCCAAGCCGTTCGAGGTCGAGGAGGTCTTCGCCCGGCTGCGCGCGCTGCTGCGCCGCGTCGCCCCCATACCGGAGCCCGCGGCGGAGGACGCCGCCTACGACGCCACCCTCGCGGTCGCCGACCTCCGGCTCGACCCCTCGGCGCGCCGGGTGTGGCGGAGCGGTACGGAGCTGGAGCTGACCCGCACCGAATTCGACCTCCTGGAGTTGCTGGCCCGTAACGCGGGCATCGTCCTCGACCATGCCACGATCTACTCTCGCATCTGGGGCTATGACTTCGGCCCCGGATCGAAGAACCTGGCCGTGTACATCGGGTATCTGCGCCGCAAGGTCGACCAGACCGGGCGCGCCCCGCTCATCCACACGGTGCGCGGCGTCGGCTACACCCTGCGGGAGGAGTGAACGTGCGCTTCCGCCCCCGCCGCGGGCCGCGGCCCAGCCTGCACACCACCTTCGCGCTCTCCTTCGCGGCGCTCGCGTCCGTGGTGACCCTCCTGGTGGGCTTCCTCAGCTACGACGCCGCGGCCGGGCTGGTGCGGGTCGACCAGAAGTCCGCGTTCACCGACGTCGTCCGCGATCTGCGCACCCAGGTCCGGGGCCAGAAGGTGGTCCTGCGGCAGTATCCCTCCGAGGTCCCGGTGCCCTACGGGCTGCGCGACGACCTGCGCCGGATCAGCCGCATGGACGTCCAGGTGCTCGGCGGCCGGGGCAGCGTCTACGACGAGGGCAAGCCCCCGCTGCCGGTCGGCGAGGAGGACCGGGAGACCGCCGCGGACACCGCCCCGGGCACCATGCGGCAGCGCAACATCTCCATCGGCGAGGACCAGTACCGGATGGCCACCGTCGCGCTCGGCGACGGCCGCGGCGCGGTCCAGGTGGCCCAGCAGATCAGCGACACCGAGGACCTGCTGCAGGAGCTGCAGAAGCGCACCGCGCTGTTCGTCGTCGCGATCATCATGGCCGCCGGGCTGGCCGGCTGGTGGCTCGCCGGACGCATCACCCGGCGGCTGGTACGGCTCACCCGGGTCGCCGAAAGCGTGGCGGCCACCGGGCGGATGGAGGTGGCGGTCCCGGTCGCCGGGGACGACGAGGTGGGCCGGCTGGGACGGGCCTTCGACGGCATGCTCGGCCGGCTCGCCCGCTCCAAGGACGACCAGCGGCGCCTCGTCCAGGACGCCGGCCACGAACTGCGCACCCCGCTCACCTCGCTGCGCACCAACATCTCGCTGCTGAGCCGCTTCGAGCAGCTGCCGCCCGCCGCGCGCGAGGAGCTGCTGGCCGATCTGGCGGGGGAGACCCGGGAGCTGACCGACCTCGTCAACGAGCTGGTGGACCTCGCGGCCGGCCAGCGGGACGACGAACCGCGCACCGAGGTGTCCCTCGACGAGGTCGCCACCAAGGCCGCGACCCTCGCCCGCCGCCGCACCGGCCGTGAGATCACGGTACGGGCGGAGGGCGACACCCTCGTCGAGGGCCACCCCGGCGCCCTGCTGCGCGCGGTCTCCAACCTGGTGGAGAACGCCGCCAAGTTCGACCGGGAGGGCACCGGGCCCGTCGAGGTCGTGGTGACCGGGCACCGCGTCGAAGTACGCGACCGGGGCCCCGGCATCGCCGAGGAGGACCGGACGCGGATCTTCGACCGCTTCTACCGCGCCCCCGGCGCGCGCAGCCTGCCCGGCTCCGGGCTGGGGCTCGCCATCGTGCACGAGGTCGCCCTCGCGCACGGTGGCACGGTCTTCGCCCGCCCCCGCCCCGGCGGCGGCGCGGTGCTCGGCTTCACCGTCGACGGCCCGGAGGAGCCGTAGGGGGTGTCCGCTACGGCTTGCGGGCCACTCCGGCCCACATGTTGATGTCCGCGCTGCGGATCTCGTCCGGGCGGTCGCCGGGGCCCGGCTTCCAGTCGTGCGGCTCCGAGACGCCCGGCTCGACCAGCTCCAGACCGTCGAAGAACGCCTCGACCTCGCTCTTGCTGCGGGTCGTGAAGGATATGCCGCTCTCCTTGTACACGGCGATCACCTTCTGCCAGGTCTCCGCGTGGAAGTCGGCCGTGGAGTGCGTCAGCATCAGATAGCTGCCCGGGGCGAGCGCGTCCATCAGCTCCGCCACGATCTCGTACGGCTTCTCCTCCTCCGGAATGAAGTGGAAGAGCGCGTTCACCGACAGCGCGACCGGCTCGCTCAGATCGAGCGTCTCGTTCAGCTCGGTCGCCGACATGATCCGCCGCGGCTCGCGCACATCGGCCTGGACGTACGCGGTGCGCCCCTCGGGGGTGCCGCGCAGCAGGGCCTGGGCGTAGGCGAGGACGATGGGGTCGTTGTCGGTGTAGACGACCCGGGCGTCCGGGGCCACGCTCTGCGCGACCTGGTGCAGGTTCGGCTCGGTGGGGATGCCGGTGCCGACGTCCAGGAACTGCCGGATGCCCGCCTCGGCGGCCAGCCAGCGCGTCGCCCGGTGGATGAAGCCGCGGTTGACCGTGGCGTTGAGCTTGACGGTCGGGTAGACCGACAGGACCTTTCCGGCGGCCTCCGCGTCGACCTCGTAGTGGTCCTTGCCGTTGAGATAGAAGTCGTACATCCGAGCCGGGTGCGGCTTGGTGGTGTCGATCTGCTGGTCCGGGGCGAGTCCGTAGTCGGTCACGCCGCCCTCCGTTCCGGTGCGGTACCCGCCGAGGTGGTCAGGTTGGGGTTGTCGGGTCGGGAGAGGAGGAAATCCGCGGCGCCGGCCTTGGCGCCCTGGATGAACCTCTCCATTTCATGGTGGGTGTAGATCAGGGCGGGGCCGTCGGGGTCCGTCGACTGCCGCAGGGCGATCCGCCCGTCGTGCAGCCTCAGGGCCTCCACGCACGCACCGCCGTTGGGGCCGCTCCAGGGCTTTCGCCAGCCTTCCGTCGCCAGGCGGGTGGCCGGCATGCCGTTGTAGACGTCTTCTACCTGATCCACAGTCACAGCTCCTTGCGAATCCCACGGAGAAAGCTCTCCGTGCGGCGCGCCGGTGTGGCTTGGGTGCCCATCCGGTCGAGTGCCTCCAGATAGGCGGCCACATCGGTGCGCTGGTCGAGATAGCCGGCGCCGGTCAGGCCCTCGGCGTAGACGATGTCCGGCAGCTCCGGGATCTGGAACCGGAACAGCTGGAAGGGACCGCCCATGCCCGGATGCGGCCCGGAGGCGAACGGGACCACCTGCAGGGTCACGTTCGGCATCTGGACGGTCTCGATGAGGTGGTCGATCTGGGCGCGCATGATCTGCGGCCCGCCGATGTGCAGACGGAACACCGTCTCGTCCATGACGGCCCACAGATGCGGCCCGTCGGGTCTGGACAGCAGCTCCTGACGCTCCATCCGCAGGGCGACCCGGCGGTCGATCTCCTGGTCGGTGCCCTGCGGAAAGCCGATGCGCAGCAGTGCCCGGGCGTAGTCCTCCGTCTGCAGCAGGCCGGGCACGAAGTGCGGTTCGTACGCGCGGATCCGGCTGGCGGCGCCCTCCAGGCTCACATAGAGGCTGAACCAGTCCGGCAGCACATCGCGGAACCGGTGCCACCAGCCGGGCTGGTTGGCCTCCTCCACGAGCCCGAGGAAGGACTCCACCTCGTCCTGTCCGACGCCGTAGGTCTGGAGAAGCTTCTCGACGTACGGGAGCTTCAGGCCGACTTCGGCCTTCTCCATCCGGCGCACGGTGGTCTGGTTGACGTGCAGCGCCTTGGCGGCCGCGTCATAGCTGACCCCGGCCCGCTCACGGAGGTGCCGCAGCCGCATGCCGAGGACCATCTGCCCGACGGTCGGGGCAGACCGCGCTTCACCCACGTCGTTCCTCCTCGGACGGTGTGTTGTGCGACTCAGTGTGCCATGCTCGCCATGGGCGACACAGACTGCGTCGGTCATTCTGCATTTTGCAGAACGCGTCTTGCCAACTGATGCTCGCAGGAACGATAGTGGCGTCGTGACCGGTCCCAACGTGGCTGCCCTGTCGCGCACTTGCGGCATTCACGTACGGCATTCACGCCCCCACAGGTAGACGGACGGAAGGCACATGGCCGTGGCATTGCGTCAACGCTCGACGATGGCCCCTCACATGAGCTCCGCCGGTATTGACACGGCCCTCCGCCAGGAGACCTTGCAGCTGCCCGCCCGGGGCGCCTCGGTCGGCGCCGCGCGTCGGCTCGTCCGGAGTCTGGTGCCCGGCTGGGGCTTCGACGAGGACGTGTGCGGCGCGGCGGAGCTGGTGATGTCCGAGCTGTTCACCAACGCCCTCGTGCACACCGCGAGCGAGCAGATCCTGTGCGTGCTGCGCGCCCAGGAGCGGCGCTCGCTGTACGTCGAGGTCGCCGACCAGGGCGGCGGCCCGCTCGGCCCCATGCCCCGCGAAGCGGGCGTGGAGGACGAGAGCGGCCGTGGCCTGGCCCTCGTCCGGGCCCTGACCGAGGCGTGGGGCGACCGGCCGGGGGCGGCCGGCGGCCGCGTGGTGTGGGCCCAGCTCAGCGCGATGGCCCGCTGACGGCGACGTCCGGCGCTCCTGCGCACCCCACCGCGGCGGTTAGCATCGCCGCGTGCACACCGTCCCACGCCGCCTGCTGCTGGCGCTCGCCGCGGGCGGGCTCGCCGGCTGTTCGGACCCCGGGCCCTCCGCCCGGGTGCGGCTGGCCACCGGCCCCCGGGGCGGGCCCTACGCCACCTTCGGCAGCAGACTGGCCACCGAGGCGCACCGGGCCCACCACGGGCTCACCGTGACGGTGCTCACCACCGCCGCGAGCGTGGAGAACCTGCGCATGCTCGGCGACGGCCGGGCCGACACCGCGCTCACTCTCGCCGACAGCGCGGCGGACGCCGCCGCGGGGCGCGGCACCTTCCGGCGGCCGGTGCCGATCGCCGCCCTCGCCCGGCTGTACCTCAACTATCTGCACCTGGTCGTGCCCGCCGACTCCACGATCGAGCACCCCGCCCAGCTGGCCGGGCGCACGGTCTCCCTCGGCGCCGCCGCGTCCGGCACCTCGACGACCGCCGGACGGGTGCTCGCGACGGCCGGGGTGCGCGACATCCGCGCCGTACGCCTCGGGCTCGGCGAATCCGCCGACGCGCTCACCCGGGGGTCCGTGGACGCCTTCTTCTGGTCCGGCGGCGCCCCCACCTGGGCCATCGCCCGGCTCGCCCGCCGCCACCGGCTCCGCCTGATCCCGCTCGGCGGGTTCGCCCGCGCGCTGCGCGGCGCGCACGGACCGGTCTACGAGGAGGTCTCGATCCCGGCCGGGGTGTACGGCACGCGGAAGCCGACCCCCACCGTGGGCACGCCCAGCTATCTCGTATGCCGCTCCGCGCTCGCCGACGGCACGGCCCGCGCGCTCACCGGGGTGCTCTTCGAGCGCCGCGACCGGCTGGCGGTGCCGGACGCGCCGGGCAGCCGCCTGGACGAGCGCTACGCCATCGGCACCGGCACGGTCCCCCTCCACCCGGGCGCCGCCGCGTACTACCGCGCCGCCTACGGCTGACCGGGCAGCCGCAGCTCCACCACCAGGCCGTGGGGCTCGGCGGAGCGGAGGGTCAGCTCGGCGCCGCAGGAGCGGGCCAGTTCGGCGGCGATGGCGAGGCCCAGACCGCTGCCGGGCACGTTCCCGTGGTCCGGTGCGCGCCAGAAGCGTCCCGGGGCCGCCGCCAGCTGGTCGGGGGTGAGCCCGGGGCCGTCGTCGGTGATCCGCAGCGCTCCGGCGGCGTCGAGGGAGACGGTGACCGTGCCGCCGGACGGCACGAACTTGGCCGAGTTGTCCAGCGCGATGTCCGCGATCCGGGCGGCCGGGGCGGGCAGCGGCGGGGCGTCGGGGCCCGCCGCTTCGACGTCCACCACCAGGGTCAGCCCGCGCGCCGCGTGCACCTCGCGCCAGGTGCCGAGCCGCGCGGCGAGCGCCGTGGGCGGGATCGGCTCGGGGGCGGCCGTCCCGGCCTCCACCCGGGCCAGCTCCAGCAGGTCCTCCAGCAGTTCGGCCAGCCGGTCGACCTCGGCGAGCGCTTCGGCGTAGTCGCCGCTCCCGGATTCCCGCAGGTGCGGCTCCAGGTTCTCCAGCCGCAGCGACAGCACGGTCAGCGGGGTGCGCAGTTCGTGCGAGGCGTCCGCGACGAAGGCGCGCTGCCGCTCCAGGGCGGCGGAGACCGCGTCCGCCATGGCGTTGAACCGCCGCTCCAGCAGCCGCAGTTCGGCGGGCCCGTGGCCGCCGTTGCGCACCCGGGCGTCCATCCGGCCCTCGGCGATGGCCCGGGTGGTGACGTCCAGTTCGGTCACCGGGCGCAGGATCCACCGCGCGAGGCGGCGCGCGGCGATCAGGGCGCAGGCCACCGCGATCAGCGAGCCACCCGCGACCGCCGCCCACACCAGGGCCACCTCGCGCCGGGCGGTGGCCGTGGCCACCCGCATGAGCACCACGCCGGAGACCTGGGCGTCCCGGCCGACCGGCTCGGCGATCACCACCGCGTCCGGGCCGAACGGGGTGACCAGGGGCAGGTTCCCGGTGGTACGGCCGGACAGCGCCCGCTCGGCGGGCCCGCGCTCCCAGGCCCCGCCGCCCGCGACCCGCTCGCCGTCCCGGCCGCGGATCTCCACCGCCGTGCCGTACAGCTGGTGGTAGCGGGAGACCTCCTGGACGAGCCCGGTGGTGTACCCGTCCCGGATGGCCTGGTCGGCGAGTTCGGCCAGGCGGGTGGCGTCCGCGCGCCGCTCCAGCAGCAGCTGCCCGGTGCGGTGCGAGGAGTACGCGCGGGCGAAGGGCACCGCGAGCGCGGCCACCAGGCACGCGATGAGCACGGTGTAGACCGTCAGGATCCTCAGGTGCATCCGCCGGTACCCAGCCGGTATCCGGTGCCGCGCAGCGTCTCCACCAGCTCCGGACGGCCGGTCTTGGAACGGATTCCGGCGATGTGGACGTCGAGGGAGCGGGACGCCGACAGCAGCAGGTCGCCCCAGACCGCGTCCAGGATCTCCTCGCGGCTGCGGACGACACCGGGTTCGCGGGCGAGCAGCGCCAGCACGTCGAACTCCCGGCGGGTGAGGGCCACGGGACGGCCGTCCACCTCCAGCTGCCGGGTGGCCAGGTCGATGGTCACGCCGCCGACCGCGACCACCGGGCCCGCCGCCGTGAGCGGCCGGGTTCCGCGCCGGACGACGGCCTCCATGCGCGCGACCAGCTCGGCCGTGCGGAACGGTTTGACCAGGTAGTCGTCGGCGCCGCCGCGCAAGGACCGGACCACGTCCCGCTCGGCGGACCGGGCGGTGACCACGATGACCGGGACGGCGGAGGCGCGGCGCAGCCTGCGCAGCGCCTCCAGCCCGTCCATGTCGGGCAGCCCCAGGTCGAGCAGGACGAAGTCGGCGCCGTCCTTGAGCCGGAGCGCGTCGTCGGCGCGCCCGGCGCGGACGACCTGGTGCCCCAGCCGGTCCAGCGCCGCGGTCAGCGCGGCGGCCAGCCGGTCGTCGTCTTCGACCAGGAGAACGTGCATGGGCCACAGCGTATGCGCTGGGCCGATGGCTCAGACAGCGCTCTTCCGCAAGTCCTCGGCGGCCGTCTTCTCGGCCGCTTCGCGGGTGAGGGCGGTGTCCCGGGTCTCGCGCATGGTGAGGTAGACGACGAGCGAGACGGCGGCGCAGCCGGAGACGTACCAGTAGAAGCCGGACTCCGCGCCGGCGTTCTTGAACCACAGCGCGACGTACTCCGCCGTGCCGCCGAACAGCGCGTTGGCCACCGCGTACGGCAGCGCCACGCCGAGCGCCCGGACATGGGTGGGGAACAGCTCGGCCTTCACCACCGCGTTGATGGAGGTGTAGCCGGTGATGATGACCAGCGCCGCGAGCGAGAGCAGCAGCGCGCCGAGGAAGGTGTCGGTGTGCGAGAGCGCGGTCATGATGGGCACGGTGCCGAGCATCGAGCCGATGCCGAAGGTGATCAGCAGCGGCCGGCGGCCGATCCGGTCCGACAGCGATCCGGCGACCGGCTGGAGCAGCATGAACAGGAACAGCGCGCAGAAGCTGACCAGCGACGCGTCGTTCTTGCTCAACCCGGCAGTGTTCGACAGGTATTTGGTGAGATAGGTGGTGTACGTGTAGTACGCGACCGTGCCGCCCATGGTCAGCGCGATGACCAGCGCCGCCTCCTTGCGGTGGAGCAGCAGCTGACGAAGACTCCCGCGCTCGGCCGACCCGTCCCCAGCGCCCTCCTCCTCGGTGTACGCCTCGGTCTCCAGCAGGTTGCGCCGCAGCCAGAAGACCACCGCGGCGGCCACGGCACCCACGATGAACGGGATGCGCCAGCCGTAGGAGTGCAGCGCGTCGTCGGACATGGTGTGCTGGAGCACGATCTGCAGTCCGAGGCCGATGAGCTGGCCCATGGTCATGGAGACGTACTGGAAGCTGGAGACGAAGCCGCGGCGGCCGGGCCGGGACGCCTCGGTGAGGTAGGTGGCGCTGGCCGCGTACTCGCCGCCGACCGAGAGGCCCTGGAGGAGCCGGGCCACCAGCAGCACGAACGCGCCGAAGTAGCCCACCTGGTCGTACGTCGGCGCGATGGCGATGAGCAGGGCGCTGGCCGACATCAGCGTCACGGTGAGGGTGAGGGCGGCCTTGCGCCCGCGCCGGTCGGCGTACCGGCCCAGCAGCCAGCCGCCGATCGGGCGCATGAAGAATCCGACGGCGAAGATGCCCGCGGTGTTGAGGAGCTGCGCGGTGTCATTGCCCTTGGGGAAGAAGGCACCGGCGAAGTAGGTGGCGAAGCTGGCGTAGACGAACCAGTCGAACCATTCGACGAGGTTGCCGATCGAGCCGCCGAGCACGGCTCGCCAGGGGGTACGGGGTTGTTGTGCTGAGCCGGTGTCGCTCACTGGGCCTCCTGATACGTGCGGGAGCGGGCCGGCCGCCGGTGGGGCGGTCGCCGCGCAACGCAGCGTCGGTGCGGACAGGGGGCGGCGTACAGCCTCCGGACCGAGAGCTAACGTCCGGTTAACACACCGTCCCGCGCCGGACCTTTCCCCGCCGGGCTCCGTCCCGAACCGTTGACGTCTTCTGGGGGCCGCGGGATTGTGGTGGCTCCTGTTTGCTTGTGTTCGAAGTTTCGGACTTCGGGAGGCGGCCATGCGTGGCGTGTCAGCACCGGGCGAGTCGTACGGACGCAGGAGATTCCTCAGCGGGGCCGCCGCCCTCGGCGGTGCCGCGGCCCTGGCCGGGTGGCCCCGCCCGGCGGCCGCCGCACCGGCGGCGACCTGGGAAGACGTGATCAACGGCTCCTTCGGGAGCTACGGCGCCTTCGAGGCGGAGTGGAACTACCTCTACCCGTGGGGCTCCGACCACAACGGCAGCGCCCGGATGTACGGCAGCCCCACCGACCACAACCACATCACCCTCGCCTCCGGGGTGCTCACCCTGAAGGCCACCCGCATCACTTGGGACGAGGGCACCAGCGGCTCGTCCCCGCACCTGCCGATCCGCTACCACTCGGGCGCGGTGCACGCGAAGAACCAGATCGTGGTGACCGACCAGTTCCCCGACTACGAGGTCAAGGGCGAGTTCCAGGCGCCGAGCGCGGCCGGGACCTGGCCCGCCTTCTGGCTGACCGGCGTCAACAGCTGGCCGCCGGAGAGCGACATCCTGGAGTTCAAGGGCAACTCCGACAACTGGTTCAACACCTTCCGCGGCTCCTCCGACGTCTCCAGCACGATCGTCGGCGTCTCAGGCCCCGGCAACTGGCACACCTACCGCGCCTGGATCACCAAGGTGAACGCCACCGACGTGGACATCCACTACTACCTCGACGGCACCTGGAAGGCCGTCCACCGCGGCGCCGGTTTCGTCGGCAAGCCGCTGTGGCTCATCATCAACCTCCAGATGGAGGGCTCATCAGGCTCCTCAGGACCCGGCGGCGACACGTACTACCGGGCCCGGAACGTCTACGTCGGCCGGAACCGCACCCGCTGAGGCGCTATCGGTGCGCCTGGAGCACCGCCCCGCCGCGGTCGGGGGTGCGCCTGCGGACCGGGTGCCGGGGCCGGGGGATCCGGCGGGTCAGCCGGGGCGGGGCCTCGGGGGCCCGGGGCGCGGGCGGCTGATCGTCGGGGCCGTCGTCCTCCGGCCGCCGCACGGCGTCCGCCCCGGTCTCCGCGCTGTGCACCGTCAGCATCACCAGCCCCGTGGTGGCCACCAGCGCCGCGAGCACCGCCAGCAGCGTGCCCGGCGTGCCGTGCCGGAAGTGCTCGCCCAGCGCGGTGATGCCCACGACCGTCGCCACCACGGGGTTGACCACCGTGGCCGTCGCGAGCGGCGCCGCCAGCCCGGCCCCGTGGTACGACGCCTGGGACAGCAGCACCCCGCCCCCGGCCAGCAGCCCGATCATGACGAGGCTGGGCAGGACATGGGCCCAGGAACCCCAGCTCCCCTCCACGGCGACGTTCTTGACGAACACCGAGGAGATGCCGAAGGCGGTCCCCGCGGCGGTGGCCAGCAGCCCCCCGCGCAGTCCGCCCGGCGGCAGCCAGCGCGCGACCAGCACCAGCGCCGCGACGAAGGAGAGCGTGACCACGGTCACCGTGACCCGCTCCCCGCCCGACAGCGCCTGGGCCCGCGAGGTACCGGTCAGTGACAGCAGCCCGGCCAGCCCCGCGGTGGCCAGCAGCGCGCCCCGCCAGCCCGCCGCGCCGACCGGGCGCCGTACGAACACCGCCGCCATCGGCAGCGCGAAGACGATGGTGAGCGCGCCCAGCGGCTGCACCACGCTCAGCGGGCCGTAGGCCAGCGCGAGCACGTGGAGGACCGCACCGGCCCCGTTCAGGGCCACCGCGGCCCACCAGCGCCCGCGCCGCAGCGGCCCGGTGGCGCCCAGCGGCGTGGTCGCCGCGACATGCTCCTGGAGGATGGCCCCGGCGGCGTAGCACACCGACGAGGCCAGTGCCAGCAGCACCGACAGCGCGAGCGAGGTCACGTCGAGGCCCCCTGGGCCGATCCACTTCCGTCCATGCCCTCATCCTTGAGGGTCGGACCCCGCTGCGTCGTCGTCCTTGAGCACAGACTTGCCCGTACTACTTGCGTAGTACGGCACGCCACCACTTCGCCTTGGCGGCGGCCGTGCGGGCCCGCTGCAGCAGTTCGTTCTGCGGCTGGGCGGGCCGGTAGACGGTGAGCGCCCCGGGCCGCTTGTCGATCAGCAGCGCCTCCGCGGGCTCCGCCGCGATCTCACCGTCGTAGGCGCGGGTGTCCAGGGCGTGCAGCCCGGACAGCCGCAGCTGCCGCATCCGGCGGGTCGTATAGACGCGCGAGCGCCCGAGGGTGCCGGTCAGCGCCGAGAACAGCAGCCGGGTGCGGGCCAGCGGCTGGTCCCCGTCGATGGCCCGGACGTCCAGCAGCCCGTCGTCGAGCTGCTGGCGGTACGCGGGCGCGAACCCCTCGGGGGAGTAGCCGCCGTTGCCGATGAACAGCACCCACAGCCGCCGCTGGTGCCCGTTGACCTCGATCTCCATGGGGGTGGCCGTGCGCAGCACCCGGCCGAGCGCGACGGCGGCCGCCGGCCACTTGCCCAGCCGGCCCTGCAGGCTTTCCCGGATCCGCACCAGCTCGGGGTAGAAGCCGAGGCTGAAGGTGTTGACGAAGTGGCTGGTCCCCTCGCCCCCGGCGAGCGGGGTGGCCCGGGCGAGGTCCACGGCGACCGCGTCGCCCTCGGTCACCGCGTGCGCGGTGTCCTCGAAGTTCGGTACGCCGATGTCCAGCGCGAAGTGGTCGAGGGTGCCGCCGGGGAAGACGGCGAGCGGCAGCCCGCTCTCGGCGGCGATCGCGGCCGCCGCGTTGACGCTGCCGTCCCCGCCGCAGATCCCCAGCGCCCCGGCCCGCTCGGCGGCCCGGCGGGCGGCCTGTCCGAGCAGCGTCATGAAGTCGTCGTCGGGCCCGCACTCCAGGATCTCGGCCGCGGGCAGCAGCACCTCCAGCTGCTCGGCGTCGGTGAACCCGCCCGCGGCCGTCGCGTTGCCCGCGCTGTGGTTGACGAGCACCACCAGCCCCTCGCCCTTGGGCAGGGCGGGCGCCGAGACCCGCGGCCGGGCCTGCGCCGGGGTCTCCGGCCGCGGCGGCCACCAGCGGCAGGTCAGCGCGGCGGCCCCGACCCCCAGGGCGACCCCGGCCACCACATCGCTCGGGTAGTGGACGCCCACATAGACCCGGGAGGCGGCGACCGCGGCGGCGAGCGGCGCGACCAGGGTGCCGTACCGGGACGACTCGATGGCGACCCCGGTCGCGAAGGCGGCCGCCGAGGCGGAGTGCCCGGAGGGGAAGGAGCTGGTCCAGGGCTGCCGGCGCAGCCGTCGGACCAGCGGCACGGCGTCCATCACCGGGCGGCGGCGCTCCACGGTCCACTTCACCACCAGGTTCGACGCCATCGAGGCGGCCGCGAGCGAGCCGATGCCCCGCAGCGCCGACCGCCGCGCGGTGCGCCCGCCCACCGCCGCGAGCACGGCGGCCGTGCCGAACCACAGCTTGCCGTGGTCGGCGGCCCGGCTCAGCCGGGGCAGGAGGGGATGAGCGCCCCGCAGCCGGCTGGCCGCGACCCGCGCGAACAGCTGCCGGTCGATGTCACTGATCGGTCCCATGCCTCATGGTGTAACCCGGAATGGCCGGGGCACGCCTGACCGGCGCGCGCTGTGACCCATCCCCCTTCGTTTCCCCGTGGTGCGGAGAAGGGGCCCCCGCACCGGGTGACGAGGCGTCAGGAGGCGGGGAGTCCCCAGCGCGGCGCCGCCCCGTTCGGCTCGACCGGCGCGACCGTCATGTCCGGGTGATCGCCGCGTGCCGTGATCACCGCTTCGCGCCCCTTGTCCAGCGCGATCCGGATCGTCCCCGCGCCGACACGCTCGTACGACAGCCGCCGCCCGCGCTCGTCGTGCACCTCGATGCTGTCGGGCAGGGAATGCCGTACGACACAGGGCGCGCCCGCCTCGCTGCGCAGCCGCACCCAGCGGGTCACCCCGCCCTCGCGCGCCGCGCTCAGCAGGAACGCGCCCTGGGTGCGGAAGTCGTGCACCATGAGATCGCGCCAGGCGGCGGGCAGCGCGGGGAACACCCGGATCACCCCGCCCCAGCTCTGGCACACCATGTCGTGCAGCGACTGCGCGGCCGACAGCGGGGTCTCGATGACCGGACCCGACTCCTTGTACATGGTGTTCGGCTGGATGAAGCGGGTCATCAGCTCGCCCAGGTACTTCAGCGCGTCCTCGCCGCGCCCCATCTGCGCGGACATCGAGGCGGCGCCGGTGAAGGTGTAGCCCTGCAGCGCGCCCTCGAAGCCGACCCAGTGGTTGAGGGACTTCTCGATCAGCTCCCGCCGGCCGGGGTCCTCCCAGGTCACCTCGTACAGCGGATAGACGGCGAGCATGTGGGAGTAGTGGCGGTGGGACTTGGCGAACGGAACCCCCGCGCCGATCATGAAGCCGTTCTCGTCGACCGGATACGGGGTGAGCTTCGTCAGCACCTCCCGCCAGCGCGGGGCCGACGGATCGTCGACGCCGAGGATCTTCGCCGAGTCCAGCAGCGTGGCGCAGCCCCAGCGCAGCAGCATCAGGTCGTAGTTGCAGTCCGGGGCGTTCACCCCGTACTCGGGCGAGAAGGTGGCGGGCAGATGCAGCTTGCCGTCGCTGCCGGGAGTGAGGAAGTGCAGGTAGTACGCGACGGCCTTGCGCAGCAGGGGGAAGACCACGTCCCGGAGGATCGTGATGTCCATGGTGTGGCGGTAGGTGAGCCACACGTTGTGCAGCGCCCAGGTGAGGTTGCCGACCTCGGGGGTGGGCGGATCCTGGCCGGGGATGCCGACGGCGAAGCCGCCGTTCGCCACGGCGCCGCCGTTGACCAGGTGGATGTCGGTGGTGCGCGGGATGCCCGCCGAGTCCTTGCGGTAGGGGGTGTCGAGCTGGTTGGAGAGGTTGTCGCGGAACTCGCCGAGGGCGCGGGTCACGGCGTCCAGCTCCAGGTGGTTGGAGCCGTGGATCAGCCAGTACTCCAGCTGCACGTTGAGGTTCCACCAGGTGGCGGGCCACGGTGTGGACTCCAGCCATGGTCCGCTGGTGGCCATCACGGGCGCGTCGGCGCGGGCCGCCGAGGCCACCTTGTACAGCTGGATCCAGTAGAAGCGCTGGAGGCGGGCGTCGGGGAGCGAGAGGAAGCTCTTGCGGTAATACGCGTGCCACCAGGTGCGGTGGGTGGCCGCCAGCACGTCGTACGGCAGCGCCGAGGCGGCCCGGACGGTCTTCAGCGCGCGGTCACGGGCGGTGGTGCGCGGGTGGGAGTGCGCGACCGTGACGTAGAGGGTGCGGCGCCGGGAGCGGGTGCGCTCCCGCCAGGCCGTCACATGCTGCCCGCCCGCGAGCAGCGGCTGTACGGCGGCCCGGACGCCGTGGTGATCCTCCACGGTGGCCGGGGGATTGCCGGTGTAGCCGTCGGGAAGCGGCTTGAACGCGACGCGCGGGCTGATGGCCTCGGCCGGGTGGAACACCCAGCGGAACTCCGTCTCGCCACGGGTGGGGGTGACCTCGATCGCCATGACCGAGCGGGAGTTGTGCACCAGCGCGCGCAGGGTCAGCGTGCCCCGGTCGGTGGTGATCGTGCCGGTCAGCTCCGCGTCGCGCAGGCGCAGCCGCCAGTCGACGGCCGTGATCGTGCCGACCGGCTCCAGGGTGAAGTGGCCGATCGGAAGCCGGGCGAGCCCGAAGAGCGAGCCGAACTCGGGCCGGTGGTCCTGCACTTCGGTGTGCTGGACGTTGAAGCGGACGGCCCCCGGGGTGTCCGGATCGGCGTAGATGCCGGAGCCCAGCCGGGCGTTGCCGAGGTACGGGCCCTCGTACCAGGTCCGGGGCATCTTCTGCCAGACCATGTCGGCGTCGTCCAGGACGGTGGTCCAGGGGTCGGGGGAGGTCTGCCGGGCGGTGTCCGGGGCCGTGGCGGGGGCCGCGTGGGCGACGGTGACCGGCGCGGTGAGCCCGAGGGTTCCGGTGGCCAGGGCGCCACCGACGACGGTCCTTCTGGTGGGTGCGGGTGACATGACACTCCAGGGTTTCGAGATCCAGCCGTCCGGCGTTCGGGGACCGGGGGAGCCCTCGTCGCAGGCATGGTCACGTACATGCCTGAAGTTCCTCGGGCTGAACCCCTCGGCATGATGCAGCCCTTCCGGAGGAACCGGAACCCCTCGCGCACCAGAAACATCGGATGAGAGGCGGGAGATGGCGCGTCGAAATGCCGCCACCGGCCCGCTGGAGCGGCAATACCTCGGATCTCCTCGCCCCGGGCGCTGTGCACGCCGCGACTGTCTACCCAGTGAGACGGCTCACCGCGCCGCGAGGACCACCCACACCGGGCCCGGAGCGAACGTCATCCGGTCGCCGTCCGTGGTCGTGAAGGTGGTGCCGCCCCCCGCTCCCGGCCGTGACCAGCGCGTCTCATACGCCTTGCCGTCGCGCAGCACCAGCGCGGTGCCCGCCCCGACCGTCTCGGTGAAGGGCGTGACGCTGCCGAGCACATCGTGGAAGCGCGAGGAGCGGAGCGTCGTGTGCTGCACCACGACCGTGGCGGCGCCCAGCCGCCCGCCGTCGGTGGTGCGGGCCGGGGTGCCGTCCATCGCCACCAGCCACCGCTTGCCGGTGGCGGACCAGGTGAAGGTGAAGCCGGCGGACGGATAGCGCACCGTCTGCCGCTTCCTTGGTTCCCCGCCCGGCGGAGCGGCACCGAAGCGGAAGCCGATGTCCGAGGCGTCCGAGGCGTGCGGAGCCGCCCGCAGCGCGGCTTTGGGACGCACGTACAGGTTGTGCGGCGCGGGGTGCTCCGTACCGCGGAAGTAGGCGCGCGGCGCCGTACCGGGCGGCAGCGGGTACAGCGGCGCGGCGTCCACGGCGGACCGCAGCCGGGACTGGACGCCCGAGTACGCGAGCGCCGGGCGCCCGAACTGGCGCAGCAGTTCCAGATCGCTCTCGCGGGCGCTGCGCACCGGCCCCACGGTGGCGGGCAGCCGGCCGGAGAAGACCGCGAGCAGCCGGCTCAACCCGCCCTCCACCTGCTCGACATAGACGAGGTCGGCCGCGCCGAGGCCGGTCTGGGGGCGGGCCCGGCCGGTGTTGTCGATCTTCACGGCGAGGACGGGCGCGGGCCTCGCGGACTGCCCGGTGAAGGGGGACCGGCCGCGCTCCGCGCTTCCGTCCGGGCCCGCCCCGCCGCGGCAACCACCCAGCGTGGCGAGCACGAGGAGCGCCGCGAGCATGAGAACCGCGGGCCGGGCGCCCCGTGGGCTCCTCGCCCGTTCGGCTGGCACAAGCCCCACCCCCTCCCGTCCCAGCTCACCACGGATGGCGGCCGGTGGCCACTCGGCGCGGAGCATTCGGCCGGGGTCCTCGGTGTTTGTCCAGTCCTTGGGAATCGACGGGCGGAGCCTTCAAGTGCTCGTTAACCTGACGACAGATCCGGTTCAGCCGACCACGAGGGAGTGTGCGGTGGCCCCCGAGCAGACGATGAGCGACGAGTCACACACGGAGAACGGCGGGAGGCGGGCGGAGCCGCCGGAAGTGGGCAGTCTGGAGGTGTGGGCTCGCTCCGCGCCGATTCGTCTCGCCGGTTACGAGGACGATCTGGCCGAGCCGCACATTCTCCAGAGCGTGGACTGAGCGGCACCACCGTCGCTGCCATGCCGAACGACGGGGACGGCCGCCGGTCCGTACGACGCTGTTCGTGACCGGCGACTGCTCCGGTTCGGCCGTTGTCCGCTGGCAGCAAGCGGACATCGGGGCCGCCGCCCGGCCGCCCGGCCGGCAGCCCCGCTGCTCCTTCGCCGACCCGTCGGCCGGTCTGTGGGCGGCGAGCACGGATCCGCCCGAAATGCCCGCCCGGTGACGGCCCATCAGAGCCGTCCGCCCATGACCCCGTACGTCCACCCGGCACACCCCGACGGGTTCGGGGGCGGGCCGCTGGTGTACGACGTGCCCGGCGAGCGGGCCGGGCAGGCGGGGCGCGCCGCCGGGGCGTGCGGCAGGTCCGCTCCCGGCGAGTTGGGGGAGACGCCGCGATGACGCGCGGCGCGCGACGGCGGCGCCGACCGCCGCGCCGCCGCTGATCCTGCCCGATGCCGGCGACGGCCCCCCGCGTCCTGCCGGGCCGGACATCCGGCGGCAGGGATTCCGCGCGGGCGAGTCCGGACTGACGGCCCGTTACCGCGATCGCACCGGCTCCACGCGGCAGCGGCCGGGGCCTGAACCACCCCACCGTCGCCCCTGCTGACCGCCGCTGCGCGGCCCCCCGAGATCGCGCGTGTCAAGGCTCAAGCGGCGCGGTGCGGCGATTGGCAACTTGCTGCCGAAGGGGAAGCAGCGGCGCTCGGACGCGGTTTGCTGATTCAAGCAGAAAGGCACGGCCCGCGGCGGTGAACGGGGGGGGACCAAGAACGAGGTGGCCCTGGACGGGGGTCGGGGCCGCCCGTGGCGCAGGCGGCGTCGGGGAGATTCAGCCCCGGCGCCGCCTCCCGGCCACTGAACTGGACCGACGGCACTCTCCGAGGTCGGGAGCCATGCAGAACACCGCTGACACCGCCAACACCGCCGCGCCGGGCAAATTCAGCGGTTTCTGCCTGCCGCCAGCCCTGGACGCGAACCTGCTCACCATGGACCCGCCGGACCACACCCGGGTGCGCCGCCTCGTGGCCAAGGCGTTCACCCCCGGCCGGGTCGAGAAGCTGCGCGCGCCGGTCCGCCGTGTCGCCGGTGAACTGCTCGACGCCATCGAGGCGGAGGGCCGTGCGGATCTGTTCGCCACGTACGCCGGACAACTGCCCGTCATCGTCGTCTGCGATCTGCTCGGCGTCCCGGAGGGCGACCGCCGCGACGTCCGCGCCTGGAGCGACGCGCCGATCACCCCGGACCCCGGCCGCGGCCGGAGGCCGCGAAGGGGGCGGTCGGCGCCATGCTGCGCTTCTGCACCGGCCTCATCGCGAAGAAGCGCGCCGAACCCGGCGACGATCTGCTGTCCGGCCACCCCGGTCTGCTCGGGGAACTGCGCGCGGACCCCGCCCGCTTCCCGGCCGCCTTCGACGAGCCGGCCCGCTGCGAGGCCCCGGCCCCGCTCGCCATCCGCCGCTTCCCCCGGGAGGACTTCCAGGACCCGGACGCACTCAATCCGCATATTGGCCGATCCGGGCACCTTGCCCTCGGCCACGGCATCCACTACTGCCTCGGCGCACCGCTGGCCCGGGTGGAGACCGACATCGCTCTGGCCACGCTGTTGTTCCGTTTTCCGGGGCTGTGCCTCGACGTGCCCAGGGAGGAGCTGCGGTGGAGCCTTCGATCCGCGCACGTGGCCTGATCTCGCCCCCCGTGGCCTGGTGGACGAAGAAGCGAACAGATTTTTGATGCATAACCCCCGCCGGATGCGGTAAAAAGGTCATCGAGCCCGCCCGGTGTGCATCCCCCGTCGCACCGGGCGGGCCTCTGTGTGAGAGCACTTCTCCCGCGGTCGTGAGCGCGCCGCGAGCACACCGCGAGCCCCCGGACACCGGCCCCCGCGACCGCACCCTCGCCCGGTGCCGCGGCAACCCCTACGGTCCCCATAAACACTGGACTTACCGGCGAGTAATCGGTCGGAAGCGGGCATCCTGGGCCGAGAGTAAGCTCACAGCCCTACCCTCTGCTGCGCCTTTAGCCGAGGCCATTAGCCTCACTTTCATGACGGTCCTGCCCGACGGGCTTCCCCTAGCCGATGAATTCCCGGATGTGACGCGAGACGAATGGCATCGCCTCGTGGAAGGCGTGCTGCGCAAAACCGGCGCGTCGGACGCCACGGGCGTACAGGCCGAAGCGGCCCTCGCGACCGAGATCGAGGACGGGATCACCGTCCGCCCCCTCTACACCGCCCAGGACGCCCCCCAGGACCCCGGCCACTCCGGCTATCCGGGCTTCGCCCCGTACCTTCGCGGCGCGCGCCCCGCGGGATCCGCCGTCTCCGGCTGGGACGTACGCCCCCTGCACGCCCACCCGGACGCGGGCTCCACCAACCGGGCCGTGCTCGCGGACCTGGAGAACGGCGCCGGGTCGGTGTGGCTGACCGTCGGCGAGGGAGGGGTGGCCGTCGACGCGCTGCCCGAGGCCCTGGCGGGCGTCTACCTCGACCTCGCGCCCGTCGTCCTGGACGCGGGCGCGGACTTCGAGGCCGCGGCGCGCGCCCTGCTGCGGCTGTACGCCGACCGTCAGGTGCCGCCGCACGCGGCGCTCGGCAACCTGGGCGCCGACCCGCTGGGCCTGGTGGCCCGCACCGGCCGGGACGCGGACCTGCCCGCCCACCTCGCGGCCGCCGCCGATCTGGCGGTCGCCTGCTACCGCGACCACCGCGGCGTCCGGGCCCTCACCGTGGACGCGCTGCCGTACCACGAGGCCGGTGGCGGGGTGGCCCAGGAGCTGGGCTGTTCGCTGGCCGCCGGAGTGGCGTATCTGCGCGCGCTGACCGGGGCCGGGATGACGGTCGAGGCGGCCTGCGCCGAGCTGGAGTTCCGCTACGCGGCCACCGCCGACCAGTTCACCACCATCGCCAAGCTGCGCGCCGCCAGGCGGCTGTGGGCGCGGGTGGCCGAGGCGTGCGGGGCGGCGGCGGGCGCACCGCAGTGCGCCCAGCGCCAGCACGCCGTCACCTCGCCGGTGATGATGACCCGGCGCGACCCGTGGGTGAACATGCTCCGCACCACCGTGGCGAGCCTGGCCGCCGGGGTCGGCGGCGCCGACGCGGTCACGGTGCTGCCGTTCGACAGCGCGATCGGCCTGCCGGACGACTTCGCCCGCCGTATCGCCCGCAACACCTCCACGATCCTGCTGGAGGAGTCGGGGCTGGCCCGGGTGATCGACCCGGCCGGCGGCTCCTGGTACGTCGAGTCGCTGACCGAGGACATCTGCCGCGCCGCGTGGGCCTGGTTCCAGGAGATCGAGCGGGCCGGGGGACTGGCCGCCGCCCTCGCCTCCGGGCTGGTGCGCGACCGGCTGGCCGCCACCTGGGAGCGCCGCTCGCGCGACCTCGCCCGCCGCAAGGAGCCGATCACCGGCGTGAGCGAGTTCCCGCACCTGGCCGAGCCGCCGGTGACGCGCGCCGCCGCTCCCGAGCGGCCCGGCGGCGGGCTGCCGCGGGTGCGCCGCGACGAGGCGTACGAGGCGCTGCGCGCCCGCTCCGACGCGCACACGGCCGACCGGGGCGCCCGGCCGAGGGTGTTCCTCGCCGCGCTGGGACCCGCGGCCGTGCACACCGCCCGCGCCTCCTTCGCCACCAACCTCTTCCAGGCGGGAGGCATCGAGACCGTGCAGGAACCGGCGACGGTCGACGCGGAGTCGGTGGCCGCGGCGTTCGCCGCGAGCGGCGCCACGGTGGCCTGCCTGGTTTCCGGCGACAAGGTCTACGCGGAGCAGGCGGCGGCCGTGGCGGCGCGGCTGAAGGCCGCCGGGGCGGCCCGGGTCCTGCTGGCCGGGCGGCCCGGGACACTGCGAGACGAGTACGAGCGGGCCGGGGTGGACGGTTTCGTCTTCGCCGGCTGCGACGCGGTCGAGGTGCTGTCCTCGGCTCTGGACATCATGGGGGTGCGGTGATGGGCGGCAAGCCGGTGGAAGCGGGCAGGATCCCGGATTTCTCGGCCGTCGAGTTCGACGGACCGGCGCCCGGCAGTGGTGCCGGTTCCGCCGCCTGGGCCGCCGCCGTGCGGGACAGCGTCGGCAAGGGCGTCGAGGACCTGGTGTGGGACACCCCGGAGGGCATCGGCGTCAAGCCGCTGTACACCGCCGAGGACCTGGACGGGCTGGACTTCCTGGACACCTACCCCGGCGTGGCGCCGTATCTGCGCGGCCCGTACCCGACGATGTACGTCAACCAGCCCT
Source organism: Streptomyces sp. NPDC019937 (assembly GCF_040631655.1). NCBI lineage: Bacteria > Bacillati > Actinomycetota > Actinomycetes > Kitasatosporales > Streptomycetaceae > Streptomyces > Streptomyces sp. NPDC019937. Next base: position 301,533 of record NZ_JBEYAL010000002.1, on the reverse strand, counting down.
GGACGATCCGGCAGTACGCGGGCTTCTCCACCGCCGAGGAGTCCAACGCGTTCTACCGCCGCAACCTCGCGGCCGGGCAGAAGGGCCTGTCGGTCGCCTTCGACCTGCCCACCCACCGCGGCTACGACAGCGACCACCCCCGGGTCACCGGGGACGTCGGCATGGCGGGCGTGGCCATCGACTCGATCTACGACATGCGGCAGCTCTTCGACGGCATCCCGCTGGACCGGATGTCGGTGTCGATGACGATGAACGGCGCGGTGCTGCCCGTCCTCGCGCTCTACATCGTGGCCGCCGAGGAGCAGGGCGTACCGCCTGAGAAGCTGGCCGGGACCATTCAGAACGACATCCTCAAGGAGTTCATGGTCCGCAACACCTACATCTATCCGCCGCAGCCGTCGATGCGGATCATCTCCGACATCTTCGCCTTCACCTCGCAGCGGATGCCGCGCTACAACTCCATCTCCATCTCCGGCTACCACATCCAGGAGGCCGGGGCCACGGCCGACCTGGAGCTGGCGTACACCCTCGCCGACGGAGTGGAGTACCTGCGGGCCGGGCTCGACGCCGGGATGGACGTGGACGCGTTCGCGCCGCGGCTGTCGTTCTTCTGGGCGATCGGCATGAACTTCTTCATGGAGATCGCCAAGCTGCGGGCGGCGCGGCTGCTGTGGGCCAAGCTGGTCAAGCAGTTCGACCCGAAGAACCCCAAGTCGCTCAGCCTGCGCACCCATTCGCAGACCTCCGGCTGGTCGCTGACCGCGCAGGACGTCTTCAACAACGTGACCCGAACGTGTGTCGAGGCCATGGCCGCCACCCAGGGCCACACCCAGTCGCTGCACACCAACGCCCTCGACGAGGCCCTCGCCCTGCCCACCGACTTCTCCGCCCGGATCGCGCGCAACACCCAGCTGCTGATCCAGCAGGAGTCGGGCACCACGCGGGTGATCGACCCGTGGGGCGGCAGCGCCTACGTCGAGAGGCTGACCCACGACCTCGCGCGGCGGGCCTGGCAGCACATCGAGGAGGTCGAGGCGGCCGGCGGCATGGCCAAGGCCATCGACGCGGGCATTCCGAAGATGCGCGTCGAGGAGGCCGCGGCCCGCACCCAGGCGCGGATCGACTCCGGCCGCCAGCCGGTGATCGGCGTCAACAAGTACCGGCCAGAAGGTGGCAGCGACGAGCGGATCGAGGTCCGGGCGGTCGACAACTCCGCGGTGCGCGCCCAGCAGCTCGAGAAGCTGCGGCGGCTGCGCGCCGAGCGCGACGAGACCGCCTGCCAGGACGCGCTGCGCGCGCTCACCGCCGCCGCCGAATCCGGCCCCGGCGGCGGCATGGAGGGCAATCTGCTGGCGCTCGCCGTGGACGCCGCCCGCGCCAAGGCCACCGTCGGGGAGATCTCCGACGCGCTGGAGAAGGTCTATGGCCGCCACTCCGGCCAGATCCGTACGATCTCCGGTGTGTACCGAGACGAGGCCGGACCGTCGTCCGGCGTGGACCGCACCCGCGCGCTGGTGGAGAAGTTCGAGAGCGCCGAGGGCCGCCGCCCCCGCATCCTGATCGCCAAGATGGGCCAGGACGGGCACGACCGCGGCCAGAAGGTGATCGCGACCGCCTTCGCCGACCTGGGCTTCGACGTCGACGTCGGCCCGCTGTTCCAGACGCCGGAGGAGGTCGCCCGGCAGGCGGTGGAGGCCGATGTGCACATCGTCGGCGTCTCGTCGCTGGCCGCCGGACACCTCACGCTGGTGCCCGCGCTGCGCGAGCAGCTGGCCGAGGCGGGCCGTGAGGACATCACCGTCGTCGTCGGGGGCGTCATCCCGCCGCAGGACGTCCAGACCCTGCACGAGGCCGGTGCCGCCGCCGTCTTCCTGCCCGGCACGGTCATCCCGGACGCCGCCCACGACCTGGTGCGGAAGCTGGCCGCCGACCTCGGCCACGAGCTGTAGGCCATGCCGCGCACGATCGACATCGAGGAGTACGCCAAGGGCGTGCTCGACGGGAAGCGCGCGTACATCGCGCGCGCCATCACTCTCGTCGAGTCCACCCGGGCCGACCACCGCGACCTCGCCCAGCGGCTGCTGATCGAGCTGCTGCCGCACACCGGCCGGGCGCGGCGGGTCGGCATCAGCGGGGTGCCCGGGGTGGGCAAGTCGACCTTCATCGACGCCCTGGGCACCATGCTCACCGGGCTCGGCCACAAGGTGGCGGTGCTCGCCGTCGACCCGTCCTCCAGCCGTACCGGCGGCTCCATCCTGGGCGACAAGACCCGGATGGAGCGGCTGGCCGTCGACCCCAACGCCTTCGTACGGCCCTCGCCGAGCGCCGGGACGCTCGGCGGAGTCGCCCGCGCCACCCGGGAGTCCATGGTGGTGATGGAGGCCGCGGGCTACGACGTGCTGCTGGTGGAGACCGTCGGCGTGGGCCAGTCCGAGACGGCCGTCGCGGACATGGTCGACACCTTCCTGCTGCTCTCCCTGGCCCGCACCGGAGACCAGCTGCAGGGCATCAAGAAGGGCGTCCTGGAGCTGGCCGACGTCGTCACCATCAACAAGGCGGACGGTCCGCACGCCCGGGACGCCAAGTCCGCCGCCCGGGAACTCTCGGGCGCCCTGCGGCTGTTGCAGCCCCCGGACGCTCCGTGGAACCCGCCGGTGCTCACCTGCTCGGCGCGCGAGAACACCGGGCTCGACGTGGTGTGGGAGCGGCTGGAGCAGCACCGCCGGGTGCTGGAGACCACCGGCGCGCTGGAGGCCAAGCGCCGCGACCAGCAGGTCGGCTGGACCTGGTCCATGGTCCGCGACCAGCTGCTCGCCCGGCTGCACGCCCACCCCGAGGTGCGCCGGCTCGCGCCCGGCCTCGAACAGGAGGTCCGCGACGGCACGCTGACGGCGACGCTGGCGGCGGACCGGCTGCTGGAGGCGTTCGGTACTCCGGCCGACGGCTGAGTGGTGACTGTGGGACGGGCCGCCGAGGTGGGGCCGTTCTTCGCGCTGCGCACCGGCTCCGGTGACCCGGCTGCGGAGGGGTACGAGCGGATCGGCGCGGCCTGCCGGCTGACCGGCGGGGGCGCCGCCGCGCCCCCGCTGCGCGGCCGGGTGGAGGCGGTCGCCGCGAGCCTGGGCACCGACGAGCCGAGGGTCGCGGCCTCCCTCGCCTTCCAGGGGCTCGCCGCCCGCGTCTGGTCCCTCGCACTCGGCCCCGCGGCCCTCTCCGGCGCGGTGTACGACCTCCGCCCCGACCGGCTGTGGTGGAACCCGGCGCGCACCGCCCCCGACGACCTGTGGTGGCCCGGCACACCACCGGTGAAGGGCGAACCCGGCGGGCTCGCCGGGCAGCTCGCCGATTCCGCGTACGCGCACCTGACGCCGCTGCACCACGCCGTCAGCCGCGCCTACCGGGTCCCGGACCGGCTGCTGTGGGGCAACGCCGCCTCGGCGCTGGTGGGTTCGCTGCGGGTGCTGCACGACTGGTGCCGGGCGCGGGGCCTGGACGAGGCGGGGGAGCGGGCGGTGGCCGTGGCCCGCGCCCAGTTCGCGTACCCGCCGCTGCGCGGCACCGGCCAACTGACCACCGCCCCGCCCGCCTTCCGGCGCCGCAGCTGCTGCCTGTACTACCGGGTGCCGGGCGGCGGCCTGTGCGGCGACTGCGTCCTGCGGCGGCCGCCGGAGTAAGGGCGCATCCGAGGCCGTCGGCCCCGCGGCGGCCGGATACGGTGTGTACATGCCGAAGAACGAGAACGTGTTCTCATCCTGGCGGGCGTGGCGCCGCCGCGCCACGTCCCGGCTGGTGCACCGCGGATGGCGCGCCGTGCAGCGCGCGGGCGCGGTGACCGCCGAGCGGCCCGGCCCGTACCGCTTCGGCCGCATCGGCGTCGGCACCCGGCTGGCGTTCCCCCAGGGCACCGTCTTCGGCGAACCGTGGATCGAACTCGGCGACCACTGCGTCATCGGCGAGCAGGTCACGCTCACCGTCGGCATGATGCCCGGCCTCGACCTCGGCCCCGGCCCCATCCTGCGGCTCGGCAACGGCGTGGTCCTGGGCCGCGGCAGCCACGTCATCGCCTCCCGCGACGTGGTCTTCGGCGACGACGTGTTCTGCGGCCCGTACATCTACGTGACCAGCGACAACCACTCCTACGACGACCCCCACCAGCCCATCGGCCGCCAGTGGCCGCGCTCCGCCCCCGTCGAGATCGGCTCCGGGAGCTGGCTGGGCGCGGGCGCGGTGATCCTGCCCGGGGCGCGGTTGGGCCGCAACGTCGTCGTCGCGGCCGGCGCCGTCGTACGGGGCGAGGTGCCCGACCACGCCGTGGTCGCCGGGGCGCCCGCCCGTGTCATCCGGCGCTGGGCCCCCGAGGACGGCTGGCAGCCGCCGCTGCGGACCCCCGCGCCCGAGCCGATACCGGCCGGCATGACGGTGGAGGAGCTGCTGGCGCTCGCCGAGGCGGAGCCGGACGCGGAGACGTCGTAGCAGGTCAGTAGAGTGCGGGCCGGGGCCTGGGGGCAAGACACTCTCCGGCCCCGGCCGCCACCGAACCACGAGGAACCCCAGTGAGCCCACCACCCACCCCCCTGACCGTCATCGGCATCGGCGCCGACGGATGGGACGGGCTCGCCCCGGCCGGCCGTGAGGCGCTGCGCGCCGCGGAGGTCGTCATCGGCGGACCGCGCCAACTCGACCTGCTGCCACCGGACTGCGCCGCCGAACGCGTCCCCTGGCCGTCCCCGCTGCGCCCCGCCGTCCCCGGGCTGCTCGCCGCGCACACCGGGCGCGAGGTGTGCGTGCTGGCGAGCGGCGACCCCATGTTCTTCGGCATCGGACGCACCCTCACCGAACTGCTGGGCCCCGGCGCGCTGCAGGTGCTGCCGCATCCGTCGTCCGTCTCCTACGCCTGCGCGCGGCTGGGCTGGGCACAGGAGACCACCGAGGTGATCAGCCTCGTCGGCCGCCCCCTCGCCGCCCTCTCCCGCGCCCTGTACTCCGGCCGCCGGCTGCTCGTCCTCAGCGCCGGTGCCCGGACCCCGGCCGAGGTCGCCGGGCTGCTGCGGGACCGCGGCTTCGGCCCGACCCGGATGCGGGTCCTGGAACAGCTGGGCGGCGCGCGGGAGCGCGCCGTCGAGGGCACCGCCGAGGCATGGCCCCACCCGCCCGGCGACCCCCTCAACGTCATCGCCCTCGACTGCGCCCCGGCGCCGGACGCCCCGCGTCTGTCCGCCGTCCCCGGGCTGCCGGACGCCGCGTACGAACACGACGGCCAGCTGACCAAACGCCACATCCGCGCCGCCACCCTCGCCGCCCTCGCCCCCGCCCCGGGCGAACTGCTGTGGGACGTCGGCGGCGGCTCCGGTTCCATCGCCGTGGAGTGGATGCGCGCCCACCCCGCCTGCCGTGCGGTGTCCGTCGAACGCGATCCGGTACGCGCCGAGCGCATCATCCGCAACGCCACCACCCTCGGCGTCCCCGGCCTGCGCGTCGTCACCGGCGCCGCCCCGGCCGCCCTCACCGGCCTGCCCGCCCCCGACGCCGTCTTCGTCGGCGGCGGCGCCACCACCCCCGGCCTCCTGGAGGCCTGCTGGACCGCCCTCCCCCCGGGCGGCCGCCTCGTGGTCAACACCGTGACCCTCGAATCCGAAGCCCTGCTCACCACCTGGTACACCCGCCACGGCGGCGACCTCACCCGCCTCGCCGTCTCCCACGTCGCCCCCGTGGGCGGCTTCACCGGCTGGCGCCAGGCGATGCCGGTCACCCAGTGGTCCACCACCAAAGCCCCAGTCCCAGGAGAGACACGATGACGGTGTACTTCATCGGCGCGGGTCCCGGCGCCGCCGATCTCATCACCCTGCGCGGCGCGCGCACCCTCGCCCGCTGCCGGGTGTGCCTGTACGCGGGCAGCCTCGTCCCCCGCGAACTGCTGGCCGAATGCCCGCCGGACGCCCGGCTCGTCGACACCGCCGGGCTCGATCTCGACCAGATCACCGCCCAGTTCGCCGCCGCCCACGAGGCGGGCCACGACGTGGCACGCCTCCACTCCGGCGATCCGTCGGTCTTCAGCGCCGTCGCCGAGCAGATGCGGCGCCTCGACGCGGCCGGGATCCCGTACGAGGTCGTCCCCGGCGTCCCGGCCTTCGCCGCCGCGGCCGCCGCGCTGGGCCGGGAGCTGACCGTGCCGACCGTCGGCCAGACCGTCATCCTCACCCGCGTCGCCCAGCAGGCCACCCCCATGCCCGACGGCGAGGACCTGGCCACCCTCGGCCGCAGCCGCGCCCTGCTCGTCCTGCACCTCGCCGCCCGCTACGTGGACCGCGTGGTCGGCGAACTCCTCCCGCACTACGGCCCCGACTGCCCGGCCGCCGTGGTCGCCCTGGCCAGCCGCCCCGGAGAACTGGTGCTGCGCGGCACCCTGGCGGACATCGCGGACCAGGTGAAGGCGGCCGGAGTGGTGCGTACGGCCGTCATCATGGTGGGCCGCACCCTGGCCGCCGAACAGTTCCGCGACAGCCACCTCTACTCCCCGGCCCGCCCCCGGCCCCCACAGGACACCCCCGCCCCCTGAGCGCCCGCGGCCGCCGCCCGCCGCATTCCTCCTGCGCCGGGCCGCGCCCGCTGCCGGGAGGGCGGCACGGCGGGGTGACCGCCTTCGCGCCGGAAGGGGCACCGCGCCTGGCGGAATACCGCGTCGCGCGACGGGACCGCGCCTCGTGCCAGGTAGGGGCCGCGCTTCATGCCTGCGCGGGCCCCACGGCTCGTGTCGGTGGCCGCATGGCCGGGGTGCCGCGTGCCCTGTGCACCCCGTGGGTGCCGCACCGCGCGGGGGCGCGGGGGCGCGGGGGGTGCTGCCGCAGGGCGGCGTGCGCATCCCGCCCGGGCACGCCCCGGCCCGCGCGGGGCGGGGGAGCGCTGCCGCGTGGCGGTATACACCGCACCCGGCGGTGCGTCAGGCGTCCCGTGGGCCGCGGGGGGCGGCGTGGCCCACCACGGTGCCCGCGCGGTCGACGCAGATCACGTCGACCGCGACCGGGGCCCCGCGCAGCACCCCGAGGGCGACCTCCCGTGCCGCCGCCGCGACCAGGTCGCCGAGGGGGACGCCCCGGGCCGCGCACAGCTGCACCGTCTCCAGGCCGGTGTTGGCCGCCGCGACCGCCGCCGCCAGGTCCTCGTCCGCGCCGCCGCGGCGGGCCAGCTCCGCGAGGAAGCCCTTGTCGACCTGGGAGCGGGAGGAGTGCAGGTCCAGGTGGCCCGCCGCGAGCTTGGAGAGCTTGGCGAACCCGCCCGCGATCGTCAGCCGCTCCACCGGGTGGCGGCGCAGGTACTTGAGCACGGCGCCCGCGAAGTCGCCCATGTCCAGCAGGGCGTCCTCCGGCAGCCCGTGCGTGGCCACCGCCACCTTCTCGGACGTCGACCCCGTGCACCCCGCCACATGGCGCCGCCCCGCCGCCCGGGCGACGTCCACGCCGCGCCGGATGCTGTCGATCCACGCCGAGCAGGAGTACGGCACCACGATGCCGGTCGTGCCCAGGATGGACAGCCCGCCGAGGATGCCCAGCCGGGGGTTCCACGTGCTGCGGGCGATCTCCTCGCCGTGGTCCACCGAGATCTCGATCTCGACGTCCCCGCCGCCGCCGTGGCGGGCGGCGACGGAGGCGATGTGCTCGGTCATCATCTGGCGCGGCACGGGGTTGACGGCCGGTTCGCCCACCGCGAGCGGCAGCCCGGGCCGGGTGACGGTGCCGACGCCCGGCCCGGCCCGGAACACCACGCCGCCGCCCGGCGGCAGGGCCCGTACGGTCGCCCGTATCAGCGCGCCGTGCGTGACGTCGGGATCGTCCCCGGCGTCCTTCACGACCGCCGCCATGGCCCGGTCCGCCCCCCGTTCCTCGGCCGCCAGCGCGAACGCGGGCCGCTGCCCCTTGGGCAGCGCGATCGTCACCGGATCGGGGAAGTCGCCGGTCAGCAGCGCGGTGTACGCGGCCGTCGCCGCGGCGGTCGCGCACGCCCCGGTGGTCCACCCGTGCCGCAGCCCGGTCCGCTCCAGCTGTGCCCCGCGGCCCCCGCTCACCCCGGCCTCCGCCTCAGCCATGGGCCACCGGCCGCGCATACGATGACGGGCGCACGGACGACGAAAGGCATCCGATGAACAGCACACCGGCGCGCCATGTGCTCATCCTGGGCGGCACCACCGAGGCCCGCCGACTCGCCGCGGAGCTGGACGGTGCTCCCGCCCTGCGCGTCACCAGCTCCCTCGCGGGCCGGGTCGCCGAACCGCGGCTGCCCGCCGGGCAGGTGCGGATCGGCGGGTTCGGGGGCCCCGAGGGCATGGCCCGCTGGCTGCGCGAGCACCAGGTGGACGCGCTCATCGACGCCACCCATCCTTTCGCCGACACGATCAGTCACAACGCGGCCCGTGCGGCCGCCGCCGTCCATGTTCCCCTGCTGGCCCTGCGCCGCCCCGGCTGGGTGGCGGGCCCGGGCGACCGCTGGCACCCGGCGGCCTCGCTGGAGGAGGCCGCGCGGCTGCTGCCGGACCTGGGGGAGCGGGTCTTCCTCACCACCGGCCGCATGGGGCTGGCCGCCTTCGCCCACCTCACCGCGCCCTCGTTCCTGGTCCGCTCGGTCGACGCCCCGCAGCCACCGTTCCCGCCCCGCATGGAGGTGATCCTGGACCGTGGTCCGTTCACCCTCGCGGGAGAGGCCGAGCTGCTGCGCCGCCACCGCATCGACGTCCTGGTCACCAAGGACAGCGGCGCGGGCGCCACGGCCCCCAAGCTGACCGCGGCCCGCGACGCCGGAATCCCCGTGGTCGTCGTCCAGCGCCCCCCGGCCCCGCGGGACGTCCCGGTGGTGCGGACCCCCGCCGAGGCCGTCGCCTGGCTCCGTACGGCGCCGGGGCGTCACACCTCCGGGTAGCGGCGGGGGGTCCAGACGATCTCGGTGCCGTCGCCGCGGCGGGCGGTGCGGGTCTGGGAGGACCCGATCAGCAGGATCGTGCGCATGTCCACCTCGGCCGGGTCGAGGTCGGCCAGGCGGACGATGCGGACGCTCTCCCCGGGGCCGCCGATGTCGCGGCCCAGGACGACCGGGGTGTCCGGCGCGCGGTGTTCCAGGAGGAGTTCGCGGGCCTTGCCGACCTGCCAGATCCGGCTGCGGGAGCCGGGGTTGTACAGGGCGAGGACCAGGTCGGCGGCGGCCGCGGCGTGCAGGCGCCCGGCGATGACCTCCCAGGGCTTGAGCCGGTCCGACAGCGAGACGACGGCGTAGTCGTGGCCGAGCGGGGCACCGGCGCGGGCGGCGGCGGCGTGGGCCGCGGTCATGCCGGGCAGCACCCGCACCGGGACATCGCGGTACGGCTCCTCGGACGCGGCCTCCAGAACGGCGGTGGCCATGGCGAACACCCCGGGGTCGCCCGAGGAGACGACGGCGACACGCCGGCCGCGCCGGGCCAGGTCGAGGGCGAATTCGGCGCGCTCGGCCTCGACCTTGTTGTCGGAGGGGTGCCGCCGCTGACCGGGCCGTACGGGGACCCGGTCCAGGTAGGTGGTGTAGCCGACCAGGTCCTCGGCGGCGGCCAGTTCACCGCGGGCCTCGGGGGTGAGCCACAGCGGACCGGCGGGGCCCAGGCCCACCACCACGACCTCGCCCGGGCGCCCGGACGCGGCGGCGGCCGGTGCGGCCGGGGCGCCGATACGGCTCGGCAGCACCGCCACCGAGAAGTACGGCACCGACGAGGGGTCGACCTCCTCCAGCGGCCCGGTGCGCTCCGCGCTCATCGTGGCGCGTTCCACGTACCGCGCGTCGGCGAGCCGCCCCGAACGCTCCAGGGCGCGCCGCACGGCCGGGAAGGTGCGGCCGAGCTTCATGACCGCGGCCGCGTCGGCCGTCGCCAGGCGCGCCGTCAGCTCCTCCTCGGGCAGCGTGCCCGGGAGGACCGTCAGCACCTCCTCGCCCTCCACCAGCGGCGCGCCGAGCCGGGCGGCCGCCGCGCTCACCGAGGTCACGCCGGGGATCACCTCGGTGGGGTAGCGGTCGGCGAGCCGCTTGTGCATGTGCATGTACGAGCCGTAGAAGAGCGGATCGCCCTCGGCCAGCACCGCGACCGTGCGCCCCGCGTCCAGGTGCGCGGCGAGCCGCGCCGCCGCCTCCGCGTAGAACTCCTCCATCGCGCCCCGGTAGCCGCCCGGATGGTCGGTGCCCTCCGTGGTGACCGGGTAGACCAGCCGCTCCTCGATGTGGTCGGGCCGCAGATGCCGCTCGGCGATGGAGCGGGCGATGCTGCGGCCGTGCCGGGCGCTGTGGTACGCCACGACATCGGCCCCGGCGATGACCTCCACCGCCCGCACCGTCATCAGGGAAGGGTCACCGGGGCCGAGGCCCACGCCGTACAGCCGTCCCTTCGCCGCCGGCGTCGCCTGTCGCTGCTGCTCGCTCACTCTTCCTCGCTCGCTATCGCGTTGATCGCGGCCGCGGCGATGGCGCTGCCGCCGCGTCGGCCGCGCACCACCAGATGGTGGGGCGCCGACGGATGTCCGGCCAGCGCCTCCTTGGACTCGGCGGCGCCGATGAACCCGACCGGCACGCCGATGACGGCGGCCGGGCGCGGCGCGCCCTGTTCGAGCATTTCCAGCAGATGGAACAGCGCGGTGGGCGCGTTGCCGACCGCCACGACCGAACCCTCCAGCCGGTCCCGCCACAGCTCCAGCGCGGCGGCGCTGCGCGTCGTCCCCATGCGCCGCGCCAACTCCGGTACGGCGGGGTCGGACAGCGTGCACACCACGTCGTTGCCGGCGGGCAGCCGCCTGCGGGTGACGCCGCTGGCGACCATCTGGGCGTCGCAGAGCACGGGCGCCCCGGCGCGCAGCGCCTCCCGGGCCCGGGCGACCACCTCGGGCGTGTACGCGAGGTCCTTGACCAGGTCGACCATTCCGCACGCGTGGATCATCCGCACCACGACCCGGCTGACGTCGGCGGGGAGGCCGTCCAGGTCCGCCTCGGCGCGGATGGTGGCAAAGGAGGCGCGGTAGATGGCCGCCCCGTCCTTCTCGTAGTCGAACACTGTGTCCTCGATCATGTCGTTGATCATGCTGTTCCGCGGGCCGTCGCCACGGCGTCGGCCAATCGCTCTGCCGTTACGTCCATCGCGCCGCCACCGGTGGCACCGGCCGCGCCGTCGGGCTCCCGCGTGTCGCGTACGGTGAGCCGGTAATCCGTGCCGGAGGTGGCCAGCGCGTCCACCCAGCGGCCGCCGGGGTGGCCGCAGCGCCGCTCGCAGCCGGAGAAGTACACCGGCACCGGCGGCGGCGCGCCGGGGGAGCGGGGAGCGTCCGCCACCGCGCGCGTCGCGTGGGCGCGCACATCGGCCAGGGACTTGGCGCAGCCCGGCCGTCCCGTGCACGCGCCGACCCCGGCCCACGGGGAGCCCGGATCGGTCACCAGCCCCGCGTCGGCCACCTCCCGCGACGCGGCCGCCGCGCCGTCCGCGGTGAACCCCGGGAGCACCACGCCGCGCCAGGGTGTCACACGCAGCTCGCCCGAGCCGCCCCGGGAGGCGAGCCCGGCGAGCAGCCGCCACGGCGCCGCGCCGACCCGGCCCAGGGGCACCAGGACGGACACGGCGTGGCGCCCGTCCGGCCCGGACACCACGCCCGGCGCGGGCGGCGCGCCGGGCGCGTCAACCGGCCCGCCGTGTCCGGTACGTACGGCTTCGACGCCCTCGTCCGCGAGCCGCGCCGCCAGGCCGTCGGCGGTCACCGCGTGTCGCGCGGGCAGTTCGCGCGCCCGCCACGCCTGGGTGCCGCTCACCCGGGCCCTGGCCAGGAACTCCACGGCGGCCAGCGCGGCGGCGCGCGGCGCGTCCCGCCCCCGCACCTCGAGACCGGCCCCCGGCGCACCGGAGCCCACCCGCAGCACCGCCCCGCCGTCCGGCGCTGCGATCAATGTCACATCCGCGCCCAATGCGGCCACATCGCCCCGGCCGTCGTCCATCGCGAACAGGAAACGGCCCGACAAGCCGGACAACTCCTCCCACGCCCCGGCGCACAGCGCGGCGTCCAACTCCCGCGCCCACACGGTGACATCGCCGTATCCGGCGCCGTCGAGGCCGCTCAGCGGGGACGCTGCGATGTTGCGCACCCGGTCGTACCGGTCCGAGGGAAGCAGCCCGGCTTCCCGCAGCCCGGCCGCCAGCTCGCCGCCGCACGCCGCCTCCAGGCCGCGGAGCTGGAGATTGCCCCGCGAGGTGAGGTCCAGACGGCCGTCGCCCAGCTCCTCGCTCGCCCGGGCCAGCGCCAGCGCCTGACCTGCCGTCAGCAGGCCGCCGGGTATCCGGACGCGGGCCAGGGAGCCGTCGTCCGCCGGGTGCAGCCGCAGCGCGCCGGGGCAGGCGTCATCGCGTCCGCGCGCCCGCCGCGAGGGCGCTTCACCGGGCGCTTCGTTCGCAGGTGGGACGGTTGCCGGGGGGAGGGACATGGCGGCGAGCATACCGACGTCCGGTCGGCCCTCACCGTCCCGTGCCAGGTCAGCAACGCCTACTATGCTCTGCGGCGGGCCGTCTGGCCCGCTGGACGCATCAGACGGCGTCAAAGACGCACAAGACGGCGTCTGGGGGAGGAAACCGGTGCGAATCCGGTGCGGTCCCGCCACTGTGAACACGGCAGCCTGCCGTGCGAGCCAGGAACTCCCGCCGTCTTCCAACCCGCCCGGGGCGCGGACCCCGAGGAAGGCACCGAGCCATGATCCTGCTGCTGTCGACGTCCGACACCGACCTGCTCAGTGCCCGCGCGGCCACGGGCCCGGTGCCGTACCGCCTCGCCAACCCGGCGCGGCTCCCGCTCGACGACCTGCCCGGCCTCCTCGACGGCGTCGAACTCGTCGTCGTGCGGCTGCTCGGTGGCATCCGCGCCTGGGAGGACGGCCTCGAGACCCTGCTCGCGGGCGACCTCCCCGTCGTCGTCCTCACCGGTGAACAGGCCCCCGACGCCCAGCTCATGGAGGCGTCCACGGTCCCGGTGGGGATCGCCGCCGAGGCCCACGCCTACCTCGCGCACGGCGGCCCCGCCAACCTGGACCAGCTGGCCCGCTTCCTGTCCGACACCGTGCTGCTCACCGGCCACGGCTTCGAACCGCCCGCCACCGCCCCCACCTGGGGGCCGCTGGAGCGCACCGCGCGCGAGGACGTCACCGGCCCGGTGATCGCCGTGCTCTACTACCGGGCCCACCACATGAGCGGCAACACCGCCTTCGTGGAGGCGCTGTGCCGGGCCGTCGAGGACGCCGGAGGACGGCCGCTGCCGCTGTTCGTCGCCTCCCTCCGCGCCCCCGAGCCCGAACTGGTCGAGGCGCTCGGCGCGGCCGACGCCGTCGTCACCACCGTGCTCGCCGCGGGCGGCACCCGCCCCGCCGAGGCGTCGGCGGGCGGCGACGACGAGGCGTGGGACGCGGGCGCGCTCGCCGCGCTCGACGTCCCCGTGCTCCAGGCGCTGTGCCTGACCTCGCCGCGCAGCGCGTGGGAGGAGAACGACGAGGGCCTGTCGCCGCTGGACGCCGCGACCCAGGTCGCCGTCCCGGAGTTCGACGGGCGGCTGATCACCGTGCCGTTCTCCTTCAAGGAGGTCGACGAGGACGGCCTGCCGGTCTACGCCGCCGACCCCGAGCGCGCCGCGCGCGTCGCCGGAATCGCCGTACGGCACGCCCGGCTCCGCCACATACCGGCGGCCGACAAGCGCCTCGCGCTCGTGCTGTCCGCCTACCCCACCAAGCACTCCCGCATCGGCAACGCGGTCGGCCTCGACACCCCCGCCAGCGCCGTCGCCCTGCTGCGCCGGCTGCGCGCCGAAGGCTACGACCTCGGCCCCGAAGAGGGCGACGGGGCGCTCCCGGGCCTCGCCTCCGGCGTCGGCGACGAACTCATCTACGCCCTCATCGAGGCCGGCGGCCACGACCAGGACTGGCTCACCGAGGAACAGCTGGCCAAGAACCCGGTCCGCGTCCCCGCCGCCGACTACCGACGCTGGTACGCCACCCTGCCGCGGGAGCTGCGCGACGCGGTCGAGGAGCACTGGGGCCCGCCGCCCGGCGAGATGTTCGTGGACACCAGCCGCGACCCCGAGGGCGAGATCGTCCTCGCCGCGCTGCGCCACGGCAACCTCCTGGTCGTCATCCAGCCGCCGCGCGGCTTCGGCGAGAACCCCATCGCCATCTACCACGACCCCGATCTGCCGCCCTCGCACCACTACCTGGCCGCCTACCGCTGGATGGCGACCCCGCGGGCCGACGGCGGCTTCGGCGCCGACGCCATGGTGCACCTGGGCAAGCACGGCAACCTGGAGTGGCTGCCGGGCAAGAACGCGGGCCTGTCCGCCGCCTGCGGCCCCGACGCCGCGCTCGGCGACCTGCCGCTGATCTACCCCTTCCTGGTCAACGACCCCGGCGAGGGCACCCAGGCCAAGCGCCGGGTCCACGCCACCCTGGTCGACCACCTCGTACCGCCGATGGCCCGCGCCGACTCCTACGGCGACATCGCCCGGCTGGAACAGCTGCTGGACGAGTACGCCGCCATCTCCGCGATGGACCCGGCCAAGCTCCCCGCCATCCGCGCCCAGATCTGGACCCTGATCCAGGCCGCCCGGCTCGACCACGACCTGGGGCTCGAGGAGCGGCCCGACGACGAGGGCTTCGACGACTTCCTGCTGCACGTCGACGGCTGGCTGTGCGAGGTCAAGGACGCCCAGATCCGCGACGGTCTGCATGTCCTCGGCGGCGCGCCCACCGGCCCCGAGCGCGTCAACCTCGTCCTGGCCATCCTGCGCGCCCGCCAGATCTGGGGCGGTACGTCGGCACTCCCCGGGCTGCGCGAGGCGCTGGGCCTGGACGAGTCGGCCGCCACCCGCTCGGGCGCCGACGAGGCCGAGGAGCGCGCCCGCGCCCTCGTCCAGGCGATGGAGGACGCGGACTGGGCCCCCGAGGCCGCCGAGAAGGCCGCCTTGGACCTGCCCGAGGCCCAGCGGGCCGCGGTCACCCCGATCCTGGAGTTCGCCGCCCGCGAGGTCGTGCCGCGGCTCGCCGCCACGACCGACGAGATCGACCACGCCGTCCACGCCCTGAACGGCGGCTTCGTGCCCGCGGGGCCGTCCGGATCGCCGCTGCGCGGACTGGTCAACGTCCTGCCGACCGGCCGCAACTTCTACTCCGTCGACCCCAAGGCCGTGCCCAGCCGCCTGGCCTGGGAGACCGGCCAGGCGCTCGCCGACTCGCTGCTGGAGCGCTACCGCGCCGACAACGACGGTCAGTACCCGCGGTCGGTCGGCCTGTCGCTGTGGGGCACGAGCGCCATGCGCACCTCCGGCGACGACGTGGCCGAGGCGCTGGCGCTGATGGGCATCCGCCCGGTGTGGGACGACGCCTCGCGGCGCGTGACCGGGCTCGAACCCGTGCCCGCCGGCCAGCTGGGCCGCCCGCGCGTCGATGTCACCCTGCGCATCAGCGGTTTCTTCCGCGACGCCTTCCCGCACGTGGTCGGGCTGCTGGACGACGCCGTACGGCTCGCCGCCTCCCTCGACGAGGCCGACGACATCAACTACGTACGCGCCCACACCCGCGCCGACCTCGCCGAGCACGGCGACGAGCGCCGCGCCACCACCCGCATCTTCGGCTCCCGGCCGGGGACGTACGGCGCGGGACTGCTCCAGCTCATCGACAGCCGCGACTGGCGCACCGACGCCGACCTCGCCGAGGTCTACACGGTGTGGGGCGGCTACGCCTACGGCCGCGGTCTCGAGGGCCGCCCGGCCCGCGAGGAGATGGAGAGCGCGTACCGCAGGATCGCGGTCGCGGCGAAGAACACCGACACGCGCGAGCACGACATCGCCGACTCGGACGACTACTTCCAGTACCACGGCGGCATGGTCGCCACCGTGCGCGCCCTGAAGGGCACCGCCCCGGCCGCGTACATCGGCGACTCCACCCGCCCCGAGACGGTGCGCACCCGCACCCTGCACGAGGAGACCTCGCGGGTCTTCCGGGCCCGGGTGGTCAACCCGCGCTGGATCGAGGCGATGCGCCGACACGGCTACAAGGGCGCCTTCGAACTCGCCGCCACCGTCGACTACCTCTTCGGCTACGACGCCACCACCGGAGTGGTCGCCGACTGGATGTACGACAAGCTCGCCCAGACCTATCTGCTCGACCCGGAGAACCGCGCGTTCCTGGAGGAGGCCAACCCCTGGGCGCTGCACGGCATGGCCGAGCGGCTGCTGGAGGCCGAGAGCCGGGGCTTGTGGGAGCAGCCGGACCCGGAGGTGCTGGAGCGGGTCCGGGAGCTGTTCCTGGAGACGGAGGGCGGCCTGGAGGGCGGGGACGACTGAGGTCCCTCGAAGGAAGCGGGACGGGCGGCGGCTCAGCCGGAGGACGGCCGGGCCGCCGCCCGGATCCGGTCCGGCCAGGGCGGGCAGTTGACCAGTTCGGTCCACTCGCGGTCGTACGCCCCGGGCACCGCCCGCCCCGCGGACGACCAGCGCTCCACCAGCGCCGCGTAGATCGGTACGCAGCTCGACTGGTGCAGCGTCTGGTGAACCGTTCCGCCGCCTTCGGTGCTCCGGTCCGGCACTCTGCTCGGCTGCGAGAGAGAACGGCGTCGCATCGTCGTCGTCATGTTCGGCCAACGCGCCGCACCCCGCGGGGTCACCTCCTGCGCGCCGACCTCACCCGCACCGGCGTGGCCTCGTACACATCAGCGGACCCGTGATCGCCTGCCCGGGTGACGTCCGCTCCGCGATCCGGTGCGCCGCGTATTTTCCCGGCGCGACAATGAAAAGCGTTGCCGAATCCATAAAGCAATGCCACCTGATAACCGTGTCCATTGCAGCCTTTGGAGAATTCTCCGAAGTGCTGTTCAATTGCCGCTGTCCATGAGCGATCCGAGGAGGAGCGGGTGGGAGCCCATACGCACGGACACGGCGAGGGGCATGGCGGGCACACGCACGGTGTGGCGGAGAACGCCGACCGCCGGTGGCTGTCCATCGCTCTCGCGCTGATCACCGGATTCATGCTGGTGGAGGTCGTGATCGGAGTGATCGCGCGGTCGGTGGCGCTGCTTTCCGACGCGGCGCACATGCTCACCGACGCCGCCTCGATCGTCCTCGCGCTCATCGCGATCCGGCTTTCGGCACGGCCCGCCCGGGGTGGCTATACGTATGGGCTCAAGCGGTCGGAAATCCTTTCCGCGCAGGCCAATGGGCTTTCCCTGCTGCTGCTCGGCGCCTACCTCGGCTATGAGTCGGTGGAGCGGCTGATCGACCCGCCCGAGGTGACCGGCGGGCTGGTGCTGGCCGTGGCGCTCGCCGGGATCGTGGTGAACATCGCGGCGGCGTGGTGCATGTCGAAGGCGAACCGCGCCTCGCTGAACATCGAAGGCGCCTTCCAGCATGTGCTGAACGACCTCTACGCCTTCATCGCCACCGCGATCGCCGGGCTGGTGGTGGTGACCACCGGCTTCGCCCGGGCCGACGCGATCGCCGGACTCGTCGTGGTCGCTCTCATGATCAAGGCGGGGGTGGAACTGCTGCGGGCCTCCGGGCGCGTCCTGCTGGAGGCGGCTCCCGCCGGGGTCGAGCCCGACGAGATCGGAAGCCTGCTGGCCTCCCACGCCGAGGTGGCCGAGGTGCACGACCTGCACGTCTGGCAGATCACCTCGGGCGAGGTCTCGCTGTCCGCCCATGTCCTGGTCGCGGCGGCGGGCGACTGCCACGCGGTGCGGGAGGCGCTGGAGGAGGTGCTGCGCGAGGAGTACGGCATCACCCACACCACGCTCCAGGTGGACCACCTCGACACCGTGACGCCCCGGCCCGGGGCGGACGGGGAGGAGCACCGCCGCGCGGACGAACCGCTCGTCGAGCACTGCCTGACCGCCCACGGCCCGGTCCACCGGGCGGAGGCGCACGACCACTGAGCACGACCGCCGGCGGGGCCGCCGCGTGACTGGGCCCGGGGGCGGTTTCCGCCCCCGGGCCCAGCGGCGTCACCGCCGTGCGCGGAACCTCAGCCGATGGTGCCCGTGACGGCCGCCGCCGAGACGGTCAGCTCCCGCTCCGCCACGCGCTCCAGCTCGGCCTGCCGGGCGGCCTCCCGGGCGGCGAAGGGGCACTGCCAATCGGCCGGCTTGGGACGGCCCGAGTAGCGGCGGGCCTCGGACAGCTCCTCGTACTCGTACAGGTTGGGATTGATGTCCCCCTGCAGCTGGATGTCCTGCTTGCGGATCTTCTCCGCGAGCCGGTCCCACATCCCGGCGCCCTTGATCCGGTCGAACTGCTCATGGGAGTTGAAGGCCAGCATCGGGAAGGGCGGCCTGCGGCCGAACCGGCGGTGGGTCTCATGCAGGCCGATCACGAAGAAGGGATGGCCGGCCACGCTGAACGCGAACTCCGGGGACTGCGGATCGGACGAATAACCATCCGCCCAATGATGGAAATCCGCGTCCTGCTCATGGAGCAGTTGCAGCTGCTGCCAGAGAAGCTCTTCGAATCGCAGCTCATCGACCCCGCGAGGTTGCTCGAAGGTCGCGATGAAACTGGTGAACGTCCGGGCGCTCCAGTCCGCCGAACTCACGAACTCCGCCAGATCGAGCGCCAGCAGCCGGGCGGA
Organism: Streptomyces sp. NPDC019937; assembly: GCF_040631655.1. NCBI lineage: Bacteria > Bacillati > Actinomycetota > Actinomycetes > Kitasatosporales > Streptomycetaceae > Streptomyces > Streptomyces sp. NPDC019937. The sequence goes on along the minus strand of NZ_JBEYAL010000002.1, from coordinate 282,903 downwards.
ATCCTCGCCCCCCAGCAGGTCATAGTGGCGGTGAGTGATGCCTCCCCGGCGCCAGGCGGAACGCCCCGCCAGGCACGCGAACCGTTCCCCGAGGATGAACTCCTCGACGTCACCACGCGCATCCACCGTCATGGCCAGCCTTTCTTCCACCTACGTGCCTCCTCGCAGGGGTCATCTCCTTCACACATCCGAAAGCGCCCACCCCTCACCGGCGGTACCCGGAAGGACCGAGTCCGCTGGAGGACGGGGAAGGTCACTTGGTGATTGTGACGGCCCGAGGCCGATCAACGAAATTCGTGGCGAGCTTCGTACCGAAGAAATCGCCCACGGCGGGATGTTCGTCGCGAACGGTCGCCGGATAACGGTCGTATCAGGCGGCGGCCGGACCGGTCGACGGCTTGAACACGACGGTCAGAAGCGACTTCGCGAGGTGCGCGAGCAGCGCTTCCAGGGTCATGTGGGCCAGCTTGGCCAGGACGGTCGTCAGGATGTTGGCCACGGGGTCTACCTCACTGGACGGAACAAATCGTGATGGAGGCGGGTGCCGGAAGTGAGGCATCCGCTTCCATTTCCGGAGCCTGGCCCGAGTGGGCGAGCGGGGCACGCACGCAGGGTAAAAATCGGGTGAACTCGGGTGAACGACGACAGACACCCGATACGGGGCCGGCACCCCCTACACCGCGCAGGGAACCCGCCGGGGGAACAGCAGCCGCGGCGCGGCGGCGGCGCCCAGGGTCGCACCGGCGGAGCACACGCCCACCATCGTCCAGGCCACCGGCCCCAGCGGCGTACAGCCGAAGAAGTGGCTGACGACCGGCGTCTCGACCACGGCGAACAGGACGGCCGCCGACGCCACGCCGGTGACCAGCACCAGCGGGCTGTGCCAGTCGGTGATGAACGTCTGGCCCAGCTGGGTGCCGACCAGCGCGGCGAGCCCCATGGTGCTCGCCCGCCGGCCCCGGCCCGTCATCCGCCCGCACGTCCACGCCGCCGCGGCGCCCAGCGCGGTGGCGGTGCCGCGCACGGCCAGGATCCGGCCCAGGTCGGAGCCGAGCAGGGCGGGTGAGGGGCCGCCGGCCAGCGGATCCTCCCCGTCCGTGCCCTCCCGGGCCCGGGCCAGGGCCACCGCGAGCGCGGGCAGCATGTCGGTGAGCAGGTTGACCAGCAGCAGCTGACGGGTGCCGAGCGGCGCCCGGCCCGCCGCCGCCGCGCCCAGCACGGTGAAGGCGACCTCGCCCGCGTTGCCGCCGACCAGGATCGCCACCGCGTCCCGCACGCTGCGCCACAGCGCTCGGCCCTCCCGCAGCGCGTCGAGGATCCGGGTCGGGTCAGGATCGGTGAGGACCAGGTCCGCCGCGGCCCGGGCCGAGGTCGAACCGTGGGCCGAGAGCCCGATGCCCACGTCCGCGAGGCGGATCGCGGCCGCGTCGTTGACCCCGTCCCCGGTCATGGCCACCACCCGCCCGGCCTGCCGCAGCGCCTGGACGATACGGACCTTGTGCTCGGGGGAGACCCGGGCGAAGACGGTGGTCCGGGAGATCCGCTCGACCCGCTCCTTCTCCGGCAGCGTGTCCAGCTCCGCGCCGGTGAGCACCGGGCCGGAGTCGGGGATGCCCAGCTCACGGGCGATGGCGGCGGCCGTGGTCGGATGATCGCCGGTGATCATCGCGATGCTCACCCCGGCGTCGGTCAGCCGCTTGACGGTCTCCGCGGCGCCCGCCCGGGTGGTGTCGGCGATGGCGATGAAGCCGAGCAGGGTCAGCCCCCGGGCCAGCTCGGCCAGGGTCGCCCCCGGCGTGTCGGGCGTGTCGGCCGTATCGGGCAGGGCCTCGGCCACCGCCAGGACCCGCAGCCCGTCGGAGGCCAGCGAGTACAGCAGGCGCTCGGTGGAACGCAGCCGCTCGGGGGTCAGCGGTACGGCGCCGTCCGCCGCCACCGGCGCCAGGGCGGAGGTGCACCGGGCGAGCACGATCTCGGGCGCCCCCTTGACGGCGAGTCGCGGCCGCCCGGAGTCGGTGCCCAGACACGCCGAGAAGCCGCGGCTGGCCTCGAACGGCAGCTCGGACACCGGCCGCCAGGCGTCGTCCCCGTCGCAGTGCGCGGCCGCCGCGTCGACCACGGCCTGGTCGGTGGCGTGGGCGAGCGCCCGGCCGCCGTCGGGGCCGGGGCAGGCCCGGGCCGCGGTGCGCAGCAGCCGGCGGCCCGGGGCGCCGTCGATCGGCAGGTCGTGGTCGTACGCCGCCACCCGGGACACGGACAGCCGCCCCTCGGTCAGCGTGCCGGTCTTGTCGAAGCACACCGTGTCCACCCGGCCCAGCGCCTCCAGCACCCGGGGCGAGCGGGTCAGCACCCCGCGGTGCGACAGGCGGCGCGCCGCGGCGGACTGCGCCACGGTGGCCACCAGCGGCAGCCCCTCGGGCACGGCGGCCACCGCGACGGCCACCCCGGTGGCCAGCGCCTCGCGCACCGGCGTGCCGTGCAGCAGCCCCAGCAGGGTGACGGCGGCGCCGCCGAGCCCGGTGGCGGGCAGCGCGACCCTGGTCAGCGCGGCGAGCCGGCCCTCGATGCCGAGCGGAGTCACGGCGTCCCCGGCCAGTGCGGCGGCGCGCCCCGCCTCGGTCTGCGGCCCGGCGGCCACGACCACCGCGTAGCCGGTCCCGGCCAGCACGGTGCAGCCCTGGTAGAGCATGCAGGAACGGTCCGCCAGATCGGCGCCGGGCGTGGCGGCGGGATCCTTGGGGACCGGCCCCGACTCGCCGGTCAGGCCCGCCTCGTCCAGCTCCAGCCGGTCGCTCACCAGCAGCCGGGCGTCGGCCGGTACGACGTCCGAGGGCCGCAGCGCGATGATGTCGCCGACCGTCAGGTCCTCGGCGGGCACGCGCCGCGCCGGGGCCGCCGCCAGCCCGGCGAAGAACGCCTCGCGGTCCACCGCCATCCCGTCCGCCGGGGACATCGCGGGCGCCCAGTCGACCAGCCGGGCGTGCCGCTGCTCGCTCAGCAGCAGGCCCCGCAGCGAGCGGTCGGCCCGCAGCCGCTGCGCGCCGCTGATCACCGCGTTGCCCGCCATGACGCCGACGACCAGGAGGGAGTCCACCCCGGACCCCACGGCCGCGGACGCCGCGGCGCCCAGGGCCAGCACCGGGGTGAGCGGATCGCGCAGTTCCTCGCGGACCGCCCCGGCCAGCGCCGCGGCGTCCCGGGCCAGCGCGCCGACGGGGGAGGCGGCGGCGACCGCGGCCCCGGCCCGTACGACCAGCCCCGCGGCCGCGCGCACCGGGCGCGTCCCGGCCGCCCACACCGGGCGTGTCGCGGCTTCGGCCTCCTCGCCCCGCGACACGCCGGAGGCCGGCGGCTCCGCCCGGTGCTCCTGGAAGGCGCGGGTCACGCTCAGCGTCTCCCGCGCCCCCAGCATGTGCCAGTTGCCGCGCACCCGCTCCGCCGGAAGCGGGCGGCGGTGTACCCGGCGCGCCGCGCGCATCCCCCCGAGCACGGCCAGGAAGGCCGCGCTGTACACCGGGGAGGTGGCGAACCCGACCGCCGTGGGACGGGTGCCCGCGGCGGCGATGAGCGCGCCGAGCGCGGAGCCGCCCATCGACAGCCGGGCCGACCGGTGGCTGACCCCGCGCGCGTCCTCCAGGGCCCGCAGCACGCGCCACGCCTGGGCGAGCCCGGGGCCGCAGAGCAGATCCGCCGACCAGCACACCCGCGCCTCGCCGCGCCGTACGACGCCGATGCCGAGGTCGGCCGCGCCCAGCGCCTCGTCCTCCTCGGCGCTGATCAGCAGCACCCCGTGGCCGTCGCTCTGCAATTGGCGCACCCGGTCGGTCAGCGCCGTGCCGTGGGCGAGCAATTCGTCAGCCCACGGGGCGATCTCCGCCGCGCCGGCGTGTTCGGTGAGCAGCAGACGCCCCGCACCGGCGCGGGCGGCGGCCACCACGGCGTCGGCCAGCGGGTCGAGTTCGCAGCCGATGCGGACCCGCGCCTGCCGCCGGCCGTGCGGGTCGCACAGGTCCACGGTCATCGCCGACGGGCTCGACGGATGGGCCGCGAGGACGTCGTCGGGCCGCACCAGCCGCCAGGAGCCGCGCGACCAGGGCCCCTCGCCGGAGAGTTCCGGCAGCGCGCGGCGGTCCAGGACGGACTGCGCGGCGCTCCACGCCCCGGCCTCGTCCAGGTCGCCGACGGTGACCACCGACAGCAGCCGCGGGCGCCGGGTGCACAGCACCCCCGAGTCGATCAGGACCGCCGAGATGCGGTCCAGCAGCCGCAGCGCGGCGCCGTCCATGGGCACCACGCCCTCGCGGGCCAGGGCGTCGCCCAGCCGGGCGGCGAAGGCCTCCCGGCCCATGGCGGCGGCCCGCGGCACGGTGGCCAGGATCGCCTCCGCGGCCCGCGCCGGATCCCGACTCCAGGCCAGCAGCCCGCCCGCCCCCATCAGGGACGCCAGCGAGGTGCGGTCGACGCAGGTCTCGACCGGCCCGGCGGGCAGCGGCGCCGGGCGGGCGGCGGGGGGATGCGAGCGCGGCGGCAGCCCGTCGGAGCCGGGCACCAGATCCGGTTCGCGGCGCCGCCATACGGCCTGCCGTCCGCGGATCTCGGCGAGCTGCAGGACGCGTTGCACCGCGTCCAGGGCCAGCGGGGCCTCACCCCTGGTCAGCGCGTGCACCGCCGCGCCCGACACGCCGAGCAGCAGGGTGGTGTGGGCGTGGCCGAGCCGGGCCTCCAGCAGTCCGCGCAGCCGCGGCTGGATCTCGGCCAGCACCACCGGGAGCCGCAGCGCGGGGGTGAGCGCGGGCAGCAGCGTCACGCGCCGGACCGTCGCCGCCAGCAGGCCCACGCAGTCGGCGACGAGGGCGGTGGCGGCCAGCGTGGCGGGGGCGGTGTCGTACGGCGGGAACGGGCGCTCGCCGGGGAAGGCGTCCGTGTCGCTCCCGTGTGCCTTCTCGATGTGCTCGATCAGCTGGAGCACCTCGTCGGCGTCGAGGTGGTCCTCGTCGTAGTCGACCAGCACCTGGCCCACCGCCGCGTTCACCTCGGCCCAGTTGACGCCGTGCAGACGGCGCAGCGCGGCCGTCAGCCGCCCGGCCAGCCGGTCGTGTGCCTCCCCGTGTCCGGTGAGCCCGCGCACCTCCACATGCGCCCGGCCCGGCCGCGCCCACACCCGGCGGCGGGCGCGCCGCTCACCGGTGTCCCGCAGGACGTCGGCGGCGTCCGCGAGGCGCGGCCGCAGGGCGCTCACGCCGCGAACCGGCAGGGCGATGAGATCGGACAGCATCGCGAATGGCAGCACCGGCCGCGCTCCCTCGGTCGCCGAAGAACCCAAATGGCAGTATGTTTACCTAATTCCCCGGAAAAGTAACAAAAGGGGCGGTCAGAGGGAGGAAGGCGTGAGCGCAGCCACGACATCCAAGACGACCGAGACCCGGAAGACGGGCCGGAACCCCGCGAGGAACGGCGACCGCACCATCACCTTCACCGTCCCGCGCGCCGCGATGGCCACGGCGAACGCCGCCGCGATGCCGATCAGGGCCGCGCGCCGGGTGCTGCCCGCCAAGGGCGGGCTCCCGCTGTACGCCGGCCTCGGCGCGATGGGCATCGCGGGCGTGCTGGACTGGCCGATCGCGGTGGGCGTCGGCCTCGGCTACGCCGTCCTGCGCAACCCGCCGCCGGGTTCCGATACGCCGAACGCGAAGGGCGCGGCCGCGTAACGCCGTTGCCCCGCCGTCGGACCCATCCCCCGTCACCGGCCGGGCGGGCGTGCCTCCTCCAGCCGGACCGGCGGCAGGAACTCGCCGATCAGGGTGCGGTGCCACCACCCGCCGCCGGCGCGCCGCTCCCGCCGGGTGGTGAAGCGGTAGAGGTACAGCCGGGCCCGGATGTGGGTGGGCGGCGCGTCCGGGAAGGGGGAGGCGCGCAGCAGCTTCAGCGTGGCCCGGTCGTTCACCAGCAGCTTGCCGACGAGCGGGGTGAACCAGGACCCCGCGTACGCCGAGGAGATCCCGGCGAACCACATCATCCAGTCCAGCCGCAGGTGGTACGGCGCGAACTGACGCGGCATCCTGCGCACATCGCCCGGCTTGCCCCGGAACTCGTACTCCTTCCACACGGTGTCCGGGGTGAGCACGGGTTCGTCGGTGCCCTCGATCACCACCTCCTGCCGGCTGCGGTTGACGCTGCCGAAGGCGCCGTAGGTGTTGACCAGATGGAGCGGGTTGAAGGAGTAGTTCATCAGCTGGCGGCCCGAGAGGAGATTGCGGGCGGGCCAGTAGCTGAGCACCGCGACGAAGACGAAGGCCGCCGCCACCAGCACCTCGTACCAGACCGGGGGAGCGGGGAGCGGGGGCGGCGCCGGCAGCGGCAGCACCCCTGCGGCCGCCCGCCCGTCGACCGCGGCGAGGGCCAGCAGGATGGTCACCCAGTTCAGCCAGGAGAAGTTGCCGGAGACCACCAGCCACAGCTGGGTGACCACGATGATGCCCGCGGCCACGCTCGCGGCGGGCTGCGGGGTGAACAGCGCCAGCGGGACGACCAGCTGGGCCACGTGGTTCGCCGCCGTCTCGACCCGGTGCAGGCGCTTCGGCAGATGGTGGAAGTACCAGCTCAGCGGGTTCGGCATCGGCTGGGTCTCGTGGTGGTAGTACAGGCACGTCAGATCGCGCCAGCAGCGGTCCCCGCGCAGCTTGATGAGCCCGGCGCCGAACTCCAGCCGGAACAGCAGCCAGCGCAGCAGCCACAGCATCAGCACCGGCGGCGCGGTCCGCTCGTTCCCCAGGAACACGGCCAGGAACCCGGCCTCCAGCAGCAGCGACTCCCAGCCGAAGCCGTACCACACCTGCCCCACGTTGACGATGGACAGATACAGCAGCCACAGCACCAGCCACGCCGCCATCGCGGCCCACAGCGGCACAGCGTCGGCGGCGCCCGCCAGCACGGCGGCGGCCAGCGCCGCGCCGAGCCAGGCCAGGGCGGTGAAGAAGCGGTCGGAATAGTACAGATGGAACAGGCTGGGCGAGCGGCGGAACGGCACCCGCGCGAGGAACCGGGGCGCCGGGGTGAGTCCGCGTTCGCCGATCAGGGCCCGGGCCTGGGTGACCGCCGTCAGGAAGGCGATCAGGTAGACGGCGGCCAGTCCCCGCTGGAAGACCAGCCGGCTCAGCCAGTAGCCGGACGACGTGAACCACTCCATGAGGGCTGCTCCCTGGGCCTGTTGCCGCCGAGGCCTGCGGCTATCCGTACCACCTCCGGCGAGTGCCCGCAGCGCGGCAGGGCATGCGGGCCTGGTGGGGCGCCTGAACCGGTTCAGGCCCGACGCGCCGGTGGCGGCGCCGTGCTGGCACGGGGGGTGAGCGCCGGGGTGGGGGCCTGATGGGCGCGGGGCTCGGCCCGGTCCAGGACGTCGAACAGCCGGCGCGCCACCTCCGCCCCGAAGCCGGACACATCGTGGCTCATGGCCGACAGCGTCGGATGCGTCAGGCGGCACAGCTGGGAGTCGTCCCACGCCAGCAGCGACACATCGGCCGGGACCGTGAGACCCATCTCGGCCGCTACCGAGAGACCGGCCACCGCCATGATGTCGTTGTCGTAGATGATGGCCGTCGGCCGGTCGCCCGAGGCCAGCAGGGCGCGGGTGGCCCGCGCCCCCTCCTCGCCGGAGAAGTCGGTGGTCACCGTGCGCCCCGCCCCGAGCCCCAGCTCGCCCAAGGTGGCATCGAAGGCCGCCGTGCGCACGGTGCTGTGGCCGAGCGCGGGCGCGCCGCCGACCCGGGCGATCCGCCGGTGGCCCAGGGCCGCCAGATAGCGCACCGCCTCGCCCACCGCGGTGGCGTCGTCGGTCCACACCGAGGTGAGCCCGCCGGCCAGGGACGGGTGCCCGGCGGCGACGGCGGGCAGCCCGAGCCGCCGCAGCGCGGGAACGCGCGGGTCGCCGTCGCGCAGGTCGACCAGGATCGAGCCGCCCACCTGCCGCCCGCGCCACCACGCCTCCTGGACCTCGATCTCCTCCGCCACGTCCCGCACCAGCCGCAGCAGCAGCGAGCAGGACCGCTCGACCAGCACGCTCTCGATGCCCGACACGAACTCCATGAACCAGGGTTCGAGCCCCAGCGTCCGGGCCGGGCGGGCGATGGCCAGCCCGACCGTGTCCACCCGGGAGCCGGCCAGCGAGCGGGCGGAGAGATGGGGGGCCCAGCCCAGTTCGCGGGCGGCCGCGAAGATACGGTCCCGGGTGGCCGGGGAGACTCCTGGCCGGTCGTTGAAGGCGAGGGACACCGCGCCCTTGGAAACCCCGGCGCGGGCGGCCACGTCCCGTATGGTGACGCGCCGCCCCCGGCCCGCCCCGGCCTCGCCGTCCATAACCGCCCCCCGTGTCCGGCCCGCGTGAAGGCCACACGATATCGCGGTGGTGAACCGGTCCAGCACGCTAACGAGCATCGGCGTCCGCGTCGACGAGACGCAGCCGCCGCAGCGTCCCGCGCAGCGCGGCCAGGCCGGGCAACCCCGGCGGCACCGGCAGCCGGTGCCACGGCACACAGCGGTCGACCAGGCCGAAGGCCAGGCGCGCCCCGGCCCGCACCGGCACCCCCAGGACCGTGTCGCGCGGCGGCGGCGCGGCGCCGGCGCACAGCCCGAGCCGGTGCGCGGCGGCCGTCTCGTACGCCGTCTTACGGGCCCGGTTGAGGTTGCCCAGCGGCCGGAACTCCTCCGTGGTGTGCCACGGGTTGAACGCGAGCTGCTCGACCCGGCGGGCCGCCGCCCGGGCCTCGGCGGTGTCGAGATCCTGGCGGGGTACGGTCAGCAGCGCCACCGGGACGACCGGGGCGTCGCTCTCCCGCCACTCCACCGAGCCGTCCTCGACCGGGGTGCGGCGCTCGTCCGCGTAGCGCTGCACACACAGCTCGAAGCACACATCACCGGTGGCCAGCCGCATCGTCAGCTCATGGCGCAGGTAGTCCGGGTCGGAGCTGTCGGGAAGCGGCGCGGGGGTGCCGCCGGGGGCCGGGCGCAGCTGGTAGCGCACGGGCCCGGCCGCGCCCCACAGGATCGCGCCCCGGCTCCAGAAGGTCTCGCGGGCCAGTGAGCCGACCGTGTGGCGGGTCGCGGTGTGCACATTGCGGCGCATCCGGTCGGCGGCCCCCCACCCCACGGCCAGCGGCAGCCTGACGAACAGCCCGAACGCCCGCTCGACGGTGGTGTCCGCGCCCGCCGTCGCCTTGGCGAAGGCCACGAACTCGCGGGCGTCGGCGGCGTGGGACACCGGGAAGCTGGTGGCCAGCAGATCGTGGCTCTCCCCGGGGCGGGCCTGGACCCGCACCGCCATCCCGCGCAGATCGGGAGTGGCGTCATGGCGCTCGGTGCCGCTCTCGTTGGACAGCCGCACCACGGCCGGGTACGCGGCGCCCGGCCGGGCGTATCCCACGCACAGCTCGGGCGGCAGGCTGTCGTGGAAGCGCAGCCGCGCGTTCTCCACGCCGAGCGCCGCCTTCGCGTGGAACGTGCGCAGCAGCTGGGCGGCGCCCGACGCACGCTGGTGCGCCCGCTGGACGCCCATCAGCTCGCGCGCCAGCTTCTCGAAGAGCAGCCGCTCGGCCTCGGGGCTGCCCCCTTCGTACGCCTCATGAGCCTCGTACGGCTCGTACTGCGGTACGGACCGCTCACGCTGTCCGGTGTCGGGCATGGGGACTCTCCGTGCGGGACGAATGAGGCATCAGGGATCCAAGGGGTCCAGGGGACAAGAGAGACAGTAGGGGAGGAGACCGCACCCCGCAGCCCGGAGTGGTACGAGGGTGGGTCGCGGGCGGCCGGGCGCGACCCGGCCGGTGCTGCGGCACACTGGTGGCATGCCGGAGCTGCCCGAGGTGGAGGCCCTCGCCGGGATCCTGGCCGACCGCGCGGTGGGCCGGGAGATCGCCCGCGTCCTGCCCGTCGCGGTGAGCGTGCTGAAGACGTACGACCCGCCGCTGACCGCCCTCGAAGGCCGCACCATCACGGCGGCCGGCCGCCACGGCAAGTTCCTCGATGTGGCCACCGACGGCCCCCACCTGGTCATCCATCTCGCCCGCGCGGGCTGGCTGCGCTGGAAGGACGGGCTGCCCGAGACCCCGCCGCGCCCCGGCCGGGGCCCGCTGGCGCTGCGGCTGCTGCTCTCCGGGCCGGAGCGCTCCGGTTTCGACCTCACCGAGGCGGGCTCCCGCAAGGGGCTGGCCGTGTACTGCGTGCGCGACCCCGCCGAGGTGCCGGGCATCGCCCGCCTCGGCCCCGACCCGCTCGAAGACTCCTTCACCCAGGAGGTGTTCGCCGGGCTGCTGCGCGGCGTACGCCACCGGATCAAGGGCGTGCTCCGCGACCAGAGCGTCATCGCCGGGATCGGGAACGCCTACTCCGACGAGATCCTGCACGCCGCCCGGATGTCGCCCTACCGGCTCGCCTCGGACCTCTCCGAGGAGGAGATCACCGCCCTGTACGAGGTGCTGGGCGCCACCCTGCGGGACGCCGTCGAACGCTCCCGGGGGCTCGCTGCCGGGGACCTCAAGGCGGAGAAGCGCAGCGGGATGCGGGTGCACGGCCGCGCCGGAGAGCCCTGCCCGGTGTGCGGCGACACCGTCCGCGAGGTGTCCTTCAAGGACTCCTCGCTCCAGTACTGCCCCACCTGCCAGACCGGCGGCAGACCGCTCGCCGACCGCCGGATGTCCCGGCTGCTCAAGTAGCCGCCTCCGCCCACCGCCGTACCGGCCTCGGCGAACCCGCCCCGGGACAGGCGCGCGGGCCCTATGGTGCTGTCACCTCTTCCCGACCCTCTGTCACGGAGCACCATGACCAAGGCCCTGATCATCGGTGGCGGCATCGCCGGCACGGTCACCGCGATGGCCCTGCACAAGGCGGGCATCGACGCGGTCGTCTACGAGGCGTACCCTCCCGACGCCACCGACACGGGCGGTGCGTTCCTCCTCGTCGCGAACAACGGCCTGGAGGCGCTGCGCACCATCGACGCCCACGGGCCGGTCCTGGAGCACGGCTTCCCGGCCACCCGCGTCGAATTCATCAGCAACACCGGCAAACGGCTGGGCGACAAGCCGATGGCCGGCGCGGAGGACGGCGGGCTGGGGGCGGTCACGATCGGACGCGCCACCCTGGCCCGGGTGCTGCGCGAGGAAGCGGTGCGCCGCGGAGTGCGCGTCGAGCACGGCAAGCGGCTGCTGGCCGCCCAGACCGGCCCGGACGGCCGCGTCGTGGGGTCCTTCGCGGACGGCGGCCGGGCCGTGGGCGATGTCCTCGTCGGCGCCGACGGAATCCACTCCCTCATCCGCCGGACCATCGACGCGGGCGCGCCCCGGCCCCGCTACACCGGGCAGCACACGGTGTGCGGCTACACCCGCGACGCCGCCGACCCGCCCGCCCCGAAGACCTACCGGATGGTCTTCGGCAAGCAGGCGTTCTTCGGCTGCACCACCGCGCCCGACGGCGAGGTGTGGTGGTTCAGCAACGCCCCGGCGGCCGAGTTGTCCAAGGCGGAGCTGGCCGCCGTCACCCCCGGGCAGTGGCGGGAGCGGCTGACGGAACTGTTCGCCGAGGACCCCACCCCGGCCGCCGACATCGTCCGCGCGACCGGCGAGAACATCGTCGCCACCGCCGCGTACGACCTGGTCTCCACCCCCGTCTGGTCCGAGGAGGGCATGGTCATCGTGGGCGACGCGGCGCACGCGTGCGCGCCCAACGCCGCCCAGGGCGCCTCGCTGGCCATCGAGGACGGTGTGGTGCTCGCCAAGTGCCTGCGCGATCTGCCCGGCCCGCGGTCGGCGCTCGCCGCTTACGAGGGACTGCGCCGCGAACGGGTCGAGAAGGTGGCCGCGAACAGCGCGGGCCTGGCCCGCCGCAACGCCCCCGGGCCCGTCAAGCGGGCCCTGCGGGACGCCACGATGCCCCGCAGGCTCGACCGGGCGGGCACCACCGGCGACGACTGGCAGACCGGCTACCGCATCGACTGGGACGAACCGGTCCGGTCATAGCCCCCGCGGCAGCCTCCGGCGCGGGCGGCGGGATTGCCCACCGGGCGGAGGCCGGCCGCCACCCCAGGTTTGACCGCGGCCCGCACGGGCACTTGGAGCGCTCTGCCCTCGTCGTGCCCGGGAGTTCCGTGTGAGCCCAGTACGCATCGTGATCGTGGGGGCCGGTTTCGCCGGTTACCAGGCCGCCCGTACGCTGTCCCGCGCCCTGCGCCGCACGGCGGAAATCGTCCTGATCAACCCCAACGACTATTTTCTGTACCTGCCGCTGCTCCCCGGGGTGGCCGCCGGCGTCCTGGAACCCCGGCGGGTTTCGGTGTCCCTCACCGGCACCCTGCCGCACGTCCGGCTGGTGCTGGGCAACGTCGACTCCGTCGACCTCACCGGCCGCCGGGTGGCCTGGACCGACCCCGAGGGCGAGCGCGGCGAGATGAGCTACGACCGGCTCGTCCTGGCGGTCGGCAGCGTCAACAAGCTGCTGCCGATCCCGGGCGTGGCCGAGCACGCCCACGGCTTCCGCGGCATGCCGGAGGCCCTGTTCCTGCGGGACCACGTCACCCGCCAGCTCGAGATGGCGGCCAACACCCGGAACGCCCGCGAGCGGGCCGCGCGCAAGACCTTCGTGGTGGTGGGCGCCGGGTACACCGGCACCGAAGTGGCCGCCCACGGCACCCTGTTCACCGACTCCCTCGCCCGGCGGAACGCCGCGCTGCGCGGCGAGTCCCGGCCCCGTTGGATGCTGCTCGACGTGGCCGAGCGGGTGCTGCCCAGCCTCGACGAACGGCTGTCCCGCACCGCGGACCGGGTGCTGCGGCGGCGCGGGGTCGACGTCCGGATGGGCACCTCGGTCAAGGAGGCCACCTCCGACGGGGTGCTGCTCGACGACGGCGAGTTCATCGACACCCGGTCGCTGATCTGGTGCGTCGGCGTACGCCCCGACCCGCTGGTGGAGAACCTCGGGCTGGCGACCGAGCACGGGCGGCTGCGGGTCGACCGGTATCTGGCCGTCCCCGGCCATCCGGAGGTGCTGGCCTGCGGGGACGCCGCCGCCGTGCCGGACCTGACCCGGCCGGGCGAGTTCACGCCGATGACCGCGCAGCACGCGCAGCGCCAGGGCAAGGTGGCCGCCCACAACATCCTCGCCTCCTTCGGACGCGGCACCCCGCGCCCGTACAAACACCACGACCTGGGGTTCACGGTCGATCTCGGCGGGGTACAAGCGGCCGCGGACCCGTTGCACATCCCGCTGGCCGGCCCCGCGGCCAACGCGGTCACCCGCGGCTACCACCTGATGGCGATGCCCGGCAACCGGATCCGGGTGGCCGCCGACTGGCTGCTGGACGCGGCGCTGCCGCCGCAGGCGGTGCAGTTCGGCCTGGTGCCGTCCTGGTCGGTGCCGCTGGACACCGAGTCGCCCGAGGTCGCGCAGCACGGCCGCGGCGGCGGCTGAACCGCGGGGACGAACCTGGAAGGAGAACAATGCGACACGAACAGCTCAGCGAGCTCGGGCAGCAGCTGCGGGTGGACTCCGTGCGGTCCTCGGCCGCCGCCGGGTCCGGCCACCCCACCTCGTCGATGTCGGCGGCGGACCTGATGGCCGTCCTCATGGGCAACCACCTGCGCTATGACTTCGAAAAGCCGGAGCACCCGGGCAACGACCACCTGATCTTCTCCAAGGGGCACGCCTCCCCGCTGCTGTACTCGCTCTACAAGGCGGCCGGGGCGCTCAAGGACGAGGAACTGCTCACCTTCCGCAAGCTCGGCAGCCGGCTGGAGGGCCACCCCACCCCGGAACTGCCCTGGGTGGACGTGGCCACCGGATCGCTCGGCCAGGGGCTGCCCTTCGGCGTCGGCATGGCGCTGGCCGGCAAGCGGCTCGACCACGTCTCCAGCCGGGTCTGGGTGCTGTGCGGGGACAGCGAGATGGCCGAGGGCTCGGTCTGGGAGGCGTTCGAGCACGCCGGCCACGAACGGCTGGACAACCTCACCGCCATCATCGACGTCAACCGGCTCGGCCAGCGCGGCCCCACCCGCCACCAGTGGGACCTCGACGCCTACGCGCGCCGCATCCGCGCCTTCGACTGGCACACCATCGAGGTCGACGGGCACGACATCGCCGCGATCGACCGCGCGTACGGCGAGGCGACATCGACCGTCGGCCGCCCCACCGCCATCATCGCCCGCACCCAGAAGGGCCGCGGCGTCGCCTCCGCGGAGAACCACGAGGGCATGCACGGCAAGCCGCTGAAGGACCCCGAGGAGGCCATCGCCGAACTCGGCGGCGTACGGAACATGGCGGTGCCGGTGCTCGGCCCGCCCGCGGAGAAGCCCACCCGGCCCACGTCGGAAGGCCCGCTGAGCCTGCCGCGCTTCAACACCGGCGACACCGTCCCCACCCGCGACGCGTTCGGCGAGGCGCTGGCCGCCGTCGGCACCGCCCGCGGCGATGTGGTGGCCCTCGACGGCGAGGTGGGCGACTCGACCCGGCTGGAGTACTTCCACAAGGAACACCCCGAGCGCTACTTCGAGTTCTACATCGCCGAACAGCAGATGGTGGCCGCCGCGGTGGGCATGCAGACGCGCGGCTGGACCCCGTACGCCTGCACCTTCGCCGCCTTCCTCACCCGCGCCTACGACTTCGTCCGGATGGCCTCCGTCAGCCGCGCCGACCTCAACCTGGTCGGCTCGCACGCCGGGGTCGCCATCGGCCAGGACGGGCCCTCGCAGATGGGTCTGGAGGACCTGGCGGCGATGAGGGCCGTGCACGGCAGCACCGTGCTCTACCCGTGCGACGCCAACCAGACCGCCCAGCTGACCGCGGCCATGGCCGAGCTGTCGGGCATCCGCTACCTGCGCACCTCGCGCGGCGGAACGCCCGTCATCTACCCGTCCTCCGAGCGCTTCCCCATCGGCGGGTCCAAGATCCTGCGCGCCACCGAGAGCGACCGCGTCACCCTCGTCGCGGCCGGGGTCACCGTGCACGAGGCCATCGCCGCCGCGGACCGGCTCGCCCAGGACGGCATCTCCGCCCGCGTCATCGACCTGTACTCGCTCAAGCCGGTCGACGCCGAGGCGCTGCGCACCGCGGCCGAGGTGACGGGCCGACTGATCACCGTCGAGGACCACCACCCCGAGGGCGGTGTGGGCGACGCGGTCCAGGGCGCCTTCGCCGACGGCGGCCCGGCGCCGCGCATCGTGCGGCTCGCCGTACGGAACATGCCGATGTCCGGCACCCCGGCCGAGCAGCTGAATCAGGCCGGGATCGACGCCGAGGCGATCACCGCGGCGGCCCGCGAACTCGTGGCCGCCTGAGGCGACATGGGCCGATGAGGCGGATCTGAGCCGAGCACACCCCGACCGACCCCAGAACCCCTCCGTGTGACGAAGTCCCTCTCGTCACCCGTGAGTCCCTCCCGTACGCTGCTGCCCAGTTCTGATGGCGGCGGCAGGGGTGGGGTCGGATGGGCAACTCGGGGAGATCCGCGTCCGGCGGGGCGCGGCACACGCGGACGGTGGCGGTCGCCGCGGCGGCCGCCGCACTGTGTCTGACGGCGTCGGCGGGCGCGAGCCCGGCCGCCGCCGCCGAGCCGTCGTACGCCGCCACCACGGGGGTGGGCGTGCACAACGCGTACGAGAAGGCGAAGTATCCGTACTTCGCCGACGCGCTCGACTCCGGCGCCTCCCTGCTCGAACTCGACGTGTGGACCAATGTGTTCGGCGCCGGGTGGCGGGTCTCGCACAGCAACCCGCTCGGCAACGACAACAACTGCGAGAACGCCGCCACCCCCGCCGAACTGCGCACCAAGGCCCGCGACCAGAGCCTGGCGGGCTGCCTCGCCGACATGAAGGCCTGGCACGACGCCCACCCCGGTCACCGTCCCATCGTCATCAAGACGGAGCTGAAGGACGGTTTCTACGACAAGAGCGGCCGCGGCCCCGACGACCTCGACGCGCTCCTCGGCGCCACCCTCGGCGACGCGCTGCTGCGCCCCGCTGACGTGGTGGGCGGCCACACCGACCTGGACGAGGCGGTACGGGCCGGGGCCTGGCCGTCCCGGTCCGCGCTCGCGGGCAAGTTCATCGTCGAGCTGATCCCCGGCACCGTCGAGGAGAACAACCCGCTCGACACGCTGTGGACCGACCGCGAGTACGCCACCCATCTGCGCGATCTCGCCGCCGCCGGAAGGCTGCGCGAGGCGGCCGCCTTCCCCGCCGTCCACACCGCCGCCGCCGGCGACCCGCGCACCCGGTACCAGGACGCCGCGATCCGCCCGTGGTTCGTGTTCTTCGACGGCGACGCCTCCGCGTACGTCACCCGGAACATCGACACCGCATGGTACGACGCCCGCCACTACATCCTGATCATGACGGACGCGCAGAACGTCGCTCCCGCCATCGACGGCACCCACCCCACCGAGGCCCAGGCCCGGGCGCGGGTGAACGACCTCGCCGCGCGGCACGCCAGCCTCGCGACCGCCGACTGGTATCCGCTGCCGTCCGTGCTGTCCGCCGTCGTCCCCCGTGGCTGAATCAGCCGGGCAGATCACCGGAGCCGGAGTCGGTCTCCTCCAGCCGGAATCCGACCTTCAGCCCTACCTGGTAGTGCGCGATCCGGCCGTCCTCGATATGCCCGCGGACGGCGCCGACCTCGAACCAGTCGAGATTGCGCAGCGTCTTCGAGGCACGGCTGATGCCGCTGCGGATCGCGTCGTCGACGCTCTCGGTGGACGAGCCGACGATCTCCGTCACCCGGTAGGTATGGGACATGGCAGTCTCCCCGGTCCTGGGGCGGTCCGATGGTTCCTCTCCCCACGGTGCCTCACCGCGCCCCCGTCCGCGAGCCGGACGCCGCCGGCGCGCCCGGCGGGCTACGGCACCACCGTGACCGGCCAGCGCCCCGCCTTGACCAGCCGGACCGCCACCGAGCCGACGATGCGGTGCCCCGCCTGCTCGGACGCGCCGACCACCACCGCGTCGGCCTTCAGCTCGTCCGCCGCCGTCACCAGGCCGTTGTACGGATCGCCGCGGAAGGTGTGGAACTCCCAGCGCACCTCGAAGACGCCGCGCAGCCGCTCGGTCGCCTCGCGCACCTCCCGCAGCAGTTCCTCGGCCACCTCTCCCGTGGTGTCGGCCACGGAGGCGCCCAGCGCCGCACCGGCGGCCATCACGGGCTGGATGTACACCAGGGCGAGCAGCGCGTTCTGGCGCCTGGCCAGCCCCGCGGCGTACGCGACGGCACGCCAGGACGAGTCGGAGCCGTCGACACCGGCCACGATAACCTTCGGTCCGTCAGTTCCGCGCTCGAAGGCCGCGGGAAGTTTGTCCACCACATCTGCGAGGCTAGCGCCAGGGGGTGTCTTGTCGATCAGGCAGGGTCAGCGAGCGGCGTCTGGTGCGGTGGCTCGCAACCCGCGTGAGGAGAGCGCAGCGGCGCTGCGTGCGACGAGCGCGGGGCGGCGAGGTGCCGTGCCAGGCGTCGGGAGCCCGGCATGATCGGCAAGACACCCCCTCGGGGAAACGGGTGGTCATCCGGCCCGTCCCCGCGGCGGTACCACGCCGCGACCGCAACTTGACCGCCGACCGTACGACAGGAGAAACAATGGGCGGCACGCACCGGGGCGAACTACTCGCCATCAGTGACCTGCACGTGGCCTACGAGGAGAACCGGGCGATCGTGGAGCGGCTGCGGCCCGGCTCCGAGGACGACTGGCTGATCGTCGCCGGGGACGTCGGCGAGGTCTTCGCCGACATCGAATGGGCGCTGGGGCTGCTGAGCGAGCGCTTCGCCAAGGTCATCTGGTCGCCGGGCAACCATGAGCTGTGGACCCACCCCAAGGACCCGGTGCAGGCCCGGGGCGTGGCGCGCTACGGGGCGCTGGTGGAGATGTGCCGGAGCAAGGGCGTCGTCACGCCCGAGGACCCGTACCCGGTGTGGGAGGGCATCGGCGGGCCGCTCATCATCGCCCCGCTGTTCCTGCTGTACGACTACACCTTCCGCCTCGACGGCATCACCACCAAGGAGGCCGCCCTCGCCCACGCCCACGACGAGGGTGTGATCTGCACCGACGAACACTTCCTGCACCCCGACCCCTACCCCACCCGCGACGCCTGGAGCCGCGCCCGGGTCGCCGAGACCGAGGCCCGGCTCGCGGCCTGCGACCCCGCGCTGAAGACGGTGCTCATCAACCACTGGCCGATGACCCGGCTGCCCACCCGCGTGCTGCGCTACCCCGACTTCGCCCTGTGGTGCGGCACCGAGCTGACCGCCGACTGGCACGTCCGGTTCCGCGCCGAGACCGTCGTCTACGGGCATCTGCACATCCCGCGGACCACGGTGGAGGACGGGGTGAAGTTCCAGGAGGTCTCGGTCGGCTACCCGCGCGAGTGGAAGGCCCACGGCCGGCTGCCCGAGGACCCGCTGCGCCGGGTGCTCCCGGTGCCGGTGTCCTGACCCGGGAGGGAGGTCACAGACCTCCCCGGGCGCTGGGGAACAGGTCGGTGAAGGGCGTCGTCGCGTCGCCGACCGACCGCCCGAAGGGATCGTCGAAGTCCCACACCAGGTAGAGCAGGAAGATGATGAGGGCGGTGAACATCACCGCCAGCATCAGTTCCCGTGGTGAGCGGCGGATCTGCAGGGTGAAGACCAGCCCGATCACCAGCGCCGCGCCGAACAGCAGCCCGAACCACACCACCTCGGGCATCGTCGGCCCCGCGTTCTGCTGGCGGGCGCCCCGCGCGTCGTCGACGGCGGCCACCTGGTCCACGAGCGGCTGGTAGGCCTGCGCCTGGAGTTCGCTGTGCGGCTTGGCCATGGTGACGTCGTGCCGCAGCCTGGCGAGCAGGTCGGCGCCCCGGTCGGTCAGTTCGCCCCGGTCGACCATCACCTTCCACTCCCGGGACACCACATGGCGCACATACGCGTCGACGTCGTCACGGATGCGGTCGCGCACCGGCTGGGGGTAGACGCTCACCCGCTCGGTCACCTCGTGCAGCGCCTGTGCCTCCGTCCGCACCCCGTCCTGGGCGGCGCCGCGGGCCTCCCAGACCCCGGCGATGGCCAGGCCCAGCACGATCGCGTAGACCACGCCGATCATCATGATCATGTAGTCGAGGACATCGGGGGTCTCGCTCGGGTCGTCGTCCTCGCCGAGCCGGCGGGCGTTGAGGATCGCGAGGACGACGACGAGCGAGCAGGTCCCGGCCGTCAGAAGAGTCAGGATCAGCCATTCGGGCATGGGTAACCTCCGGTACGAAAAGGCCGGGACGGCCGGCGGTGGGCGCGGGTCAGCCGCGCCGGCCGCGCGAGCCGGAGCGTGAGCGCGAGCGGGGGCGGAGCGCGGCGGCCGCGAGGACCGCGGGCGCGGTGAGCAGCAGGGTGAACGTGACCAAGGAGGTCCCGCCGTCGGGTTGGTGGTGCGCGGGCTTGTGGTACGCGCGCACCTCGACGCGGCGGGTCCCGCTCGGCGCGGGAGCCGGCTCGGGGGGCGGTGCCGGAGGTTTCGGGGGCCGGGCCGGCGGAGCGACCGGAAGCGGCGCCGCGGGGCGCCGCGTGGACGGCGCGGGCGCGGGCTCTGCCGGACGGGCGGGCGCGGGGGCGCGCGGCGGCGTGGGGCGCGGCGCCGGGCTGGCCGAAGGCGACGCGCTGGGCGTGGGCGTCGGCGAAGGGGTCGGCGTGGGGCTGGGTGTGGGTGTGGGCGTGGGTGTGGGTGTGGGCGTCGGCGTGGGCGTCGGTTTGGGCGGAGTGGGCGTGGGCGTCGGCTTGGGCGGCGTGGGCGTAGGCGTCGGGGTGGGCTTGGGCGGCGGGCACCAGCCGTAGCGGAATCTGAGCCAGCCCCGCCGCGCCGCCA
The DNA here is from genome assembly GCF_040631655.1 of Streptomyces sp. NPDC019937. Classification (NCBI taxonomy): domain Bacteria; kingdom Bacillati; phylum Actinomycetota; class Actinomycetes; order Kitasatosporales; family Streptomycetaceae; genus Streptomyces; species Streptomyces sp. NPDC019937. The sequence continues at coordinate 263,057 of NZ_JBEYAL010000002.1, read as the reverse complement.
CCGACGCCCTGACGCACCTGCAGAAGCCCGGGCCGATCTGGACCCGCGCCCGCAGCCTCACCCCCGCACGCGGCCCATGGTCCGCACCCCCGTCCCCCGCCGCCGCCCCGCCCCGGACGTCGATCGTCGGCCGCGGGGCGGTGGTGGCGGCCCCCTGGCCGTCACCGTCCCCGTCGGCCACGGCTGTCGCCCCCGTCGAGGCGAGCAGCAGGGCCGTCGTGAGGACCCCCGCCCGCCATGCGCCATGCCATCGATTCACGAGGAGATATTCGGCTGAACGGACCGCCGTCAGCCCTATGCCCCCGATGATTCGCCCGAATAGGGGAAATAATAAGGAGATTTCCGGGAGTGAGGTTTACGCCCGCAGGTCCTTGGGCCGGGCCCGGTCCAGGATCGGGCCGGTGTCCGTCCCCGGCGGCAGGGTGCCGAAGGCGTGCCCCCAGTCCCCGTCGAGCCGGGAGGCGCAGAACGCGTCGGCGACCGCCGGGTGGCTGTACCGCACCAGCAGGCTGCCCTGCAGGACCAGGGTCATCTGCTCGGCGAGGCGGCGCGCGAGCAGCTGCGCCCGCTGCGGATCGGCGACCTGCGGCAGCAGCGCGCGCAGCCGGGTCACGGCCGCGTCCAGCCGTGCGTCGGCCCCGGCGGCGGTGTCCACCTCGGCGAGGAAGGCGTCCAGCGCGCCCGTCTCCCGGCCGAGGGCGCGCAGCACGTCCAGGGCGGCGACGTTCCCCGAGCCCTCCCAGATCGACTGCAGCGGCGCCTCCCGGTACAGCCGCGGCATGCCGGAGTCCTCCACGTAGCCGTTGCCGCCCAGGCACTCCAGGGCCTCGGCGGCGTGGGTGGCGCCGCGCTTGCACACCCAGTACTTGCTGACCGCGAGCCCCAGCCGGCGCAGCGCCGCCTCGCCGCCGTCCCCGGCCTCGGCGCGGTCCAGGGCCGCGGCCAGCCGCATCGCGAGCGTGGTCGCCGCCTCCGACTCGACCGCCAGATCGGCCAGCACGTTGCGCATCAGGGGCTGGCCGATCAGCTCGGCACCGAAGGCCCGGCGGTGCTCGCAGTGGTGCAGCGCCTGCCGCAGCCCGGCGCGCATGCCCGCCGCCGAGCCGATCACGCAGTCCAGCCGGGTCACGTTGACCATCTCGACGATGGTCCGCACCCCGCGCCCCGGTTCGCCGATCCGCCAGGCCACGGCGCGGTCGTACTCGATCTCGGAAGAGGCGTTGGAGCGGTTGCCCAGCTTGTTCTTGAGCCGCTGGAGGTGCAGGGCGTTGCGGGTGCCGTCCGGCAGGACGCGGGGCACCAGGAAGCAGGTCGGCCCCTCGGGGGTCCGCGCCAGCGTCAGGAACACATCGCTCATCGGCGCGGACGTGAACCACTTGTGGCCGGTGAGCAGGTACGTGCCGTCGTCCGCGGCCGCGGGGGTGGCCTCGGTGGTGTTGGCGCGCACGTCCGAGCCGCCCTGCTTCTCCGTCATCGACATGCCCGCGATCAGCCCGCGCTTGGTGAGCGGCGCGCGCAGCCCGAAGTCGTAGACGCGGGCGGTCAGCAGCGGCTCGTACACGGCGGCCAGCTCCGGTTCGGCGCGCAGCGCCGGGACCGCGGCGTACGTCATGGAGATCGGGCAGCCGTGGCCGGGCTCGGCCTGGGCGAAGGCGTAGAACGTGGCCGCGCGCGCCAGGTGCCGCCCGGGGCGGGTCTCGGCCCAGGCCGCCGCGTGCTGCCCGCTCTCCACGGCGGCGGTCATCAGCTGGTGATAGGCGGGGTGGTACTCGACCTCGTCGATCCGGTGCCCGTAGCGGTCGTGGGTGTGCAGCACCGGAGGGTGCTCCTCCGCCATCCGGGCCCAGTCCTGGACCTCGGCGGAACCGGCCCGGGCGCCCACCTCCCGCACCCGTGGCTCGGCCCATCCGGCGCCGTCCCGGCGCAGGGCCTCCAGCAGGGCGGGCTCGTCGGCCGTGCTGAATTCGGCGAGGGGCGGAGCCTGGTTGAGGACTTCGTGCGTCGCGCTCATGGAAAGGGTCTCCTGGGGTCGCCGCGGATGCCGGGCCGTGGACCTGGGGTCTCTTACACTTTCAGTATGCGTGATGGGAAACTGTAATGGTAGGTGGGCGGCGTGATGGATAGGGTTCCGCACAGTTATGGACGACACCGGAACGCTCACGCTGCGCCCCCTGACGGCGCGCTCGATCGTGCTCAGCACCCTGCTGGGCCACCATCCGCCGGAGCTGCCCGCCCGCGCGCTCGTCCGCGTCGGCGCGCTGTTCGGCACGGCCGAGGGGACGGTGCGGGTCGCCCTCACCCGGATGGTGGCCGCCGGTGACCTCGAACAGCACGGCGGCGCCTACCGGCTCACCGACCGGCTGCTCGCCCGCCAGGCCCGCCAGGACGACAGCCGCGCGCCCCGCACCCGGAGCTGGGACGGCACCTGGGAGATCGCCGTCGTCACCCCCGACCGCCGCCCCGCCCCCGAGCGCGCCGCGCTCCGCCAGGCGATGGCCGCGCTGCGGCTCGCCGAACTCCGTGAGGGCACCTGGCTGCGCCCCGCCAACCTCGTACGCCCCCGCCCGCCCGTCGTCGCCGAGCAGTGCGGCTGCTTCACCGCCACCCCGGAGGACGACCCGGCCGCCCTCGCGGCCCGGCTCTGGGACCTGCCGGAGTGGGCCGGCCGGGCCCGCCGCCTCGCCGACGCCCTGGACGCGGCGTGCAGCCCGGCCGACCGCTTCACGGTGGCGGCGGCGGTGCTGCGGCATCTGCTGACGGACCCGGTACTGCCGGACGAGCTGCTGCCGCGGGGGTGGCCGGGCGCCGACCTGCGGGGCAGGTACGACGCGTTCGAGCGGGACTTCCGCGGGGAGCTGCGCCAGTACACCGCCCCTTGACGAGGTGGCTACGCCGAGCCGCGCAGCACCAAATCCACGTCCAGCACCACCGCCGGTTCGATCGCCTCACCGCCCGCCAGCCGCAGCAGCTGACGCGCCAGCCGCCGCCCGATCTCCGCGATCGGCTGCCGCACGGTCGTCAGCGGCGGGTCCGCGTACCGCGCCGCCTGCACATCGTCGAAGCCCACCACCGCCACGTCCTCCGGCACCCGCCGCCCGGCCTGCCGCAGGGCCCGCAGCACCCCGAGGCCCATGAGGTCGGAGGCCACGAAGACGGCGTCCAGCTCCGGCCGCCGCCCCAGCAGCTCCCGCATCGCGACCGCGCCCGACTCCTGCGTGAAGTCCCCGGCCGCCACCAGCGGTTCCCGCCCCGCCTCGGTCAGCGCCGTCCGGTAGCCGGTCAGCCGGTCGATACCGGCCACCATGTCCTGCGGGCCCGCGACCGTGGCGACGCGGGTGCGGCCGGAGCGGAGCAGATGCGCCACGGCCAGGGCCGCGCCCCCGGCGTTGTCGACGCCCACGTACGGCAGCGCCGCCGGGCCCAGCAGCCGCTCGTTGCAGACCACCGGAATGCCCATGCGGGCCAGCGCGGCGGGCAGCGGATCGGCGCCGTGCACGGAGGCGACCATGACCCCGTCGACGTGGCGCGCCAGGGCGAAGCGCTCGATGCGGTCCCGGCTGGCGGGGGAGCGGGCCATCATCAGCACCAGCTGCTTGTCCGCGCCCTCCAGCTCCTGGCCGACGCCGCGCACCACGCCGGGGAAGAACTGGTCGTCCGAGAACACCCGGCCCGGCTCCTCGGGCAGGACGAGCGCGAACGAGTCGGTGCGCTGGGTGACCAGGCTGCGGGCCGCCTGGTTGGGTACGTACCCCAGCTCCTCGACGGCCCGCAGCACCGCCGCCCGGCTGTCCTCGGCGACCCTGGTCGAGCCGTTGACGACGCGGGAGACCGTGGCGCGCGAGACGCCCGCGTGCCGGGCCACGCTCTCCAGGGTGGGCCGGGGCCGGTGCATCGCCGCTACCTCGCTGTTCGCTTCGCCGCCTGCTGTTCGTCGGTACAGCATGGATCAGGACGCGGACCGGATGACACTCCTCCGGCGGCAGGAGGCGAGCGGCCGTTAAGGAAGCGAGCGGCCTCAGGACGCGAGCACCCGGGCGCGGCAGGCCGAGGGGGAGCCCCAGGCGCCCCGCAGGGCGCGGGCCTTGCGGATCCACAGCGACAGGTCGTACTCGTCCGTGTAGCCGATCGCGCCGTGCAGCTGGAGGGCGGTGCGCGCCGCCGCGTACGCCGCGTCGCCCGCCGCCACCTTGGCGGCGGCGACCTCGGCCCCGGCCCCCGGGCCGCCCGCCGCGAGCGCGACGGCGGCCCCGTGGAGCAGCGGCCGGGCGAACTCCAGCCCGATGAGCACATCCGCCACCTGGTGCTGCACCGCCTGGAACGAGCCGATCGCGCGGCCGAACTGGGTGCGCTGCTTGACGTAGGCGACGGTCCGGTCCAGCAGCGCCAGCCCGGCGCCGAGTGACTGCGCGGCCGTGGCGAAGGCGGCCCAGTCCGCGGCGCGCGCGGCGGCCGCGGCGACGGCCGGGCCCCGCGCCAGCCGCTCGCCCCCGGGCAGCGGCGGGGCGAGCCGCCGGGCGGGGTCGAGGGAGGTCCGCACCGGACCGTGCCCCGGGGCCAGCCACAACTCCTCGCCGCGCACGGCCAGGACGGCGTCGGCGGCGTCCGCGTCCAGGGCGTACGGACCGGCGTCGGCCATCGCCACGGTGACCATCGCCTGCCCGGAGGCGATACGGGGCAGCCAGTCCCCGGCCACGGGGGACGCCGTCAGCAGCACCGCCGCCGCGGCCGTCTCGGCCCACGGCCCCGGCGCGGCGTGCCGCCCCAGCTCGACGCAGGCCACGGCCAGCTCCACCGGCAGCGGCCCCACCCCCTGGTACGCCTCCGGCACGGCGAGCGCGGTCACCCCGGCCTCGGCGAGCCGCCCCCACAGCGCCCGCCCGGGCGCGTGCTCCCCGCGCGCCCACGCCCGCACCGCGCCGGGGGTGTCCGCCGCGCCGAGCATCCGGCCGAGGGTCCGGCCGAACTCGCGCTGCGCCTGGTCCAGCAGGAATCTCATGCGCGGTCGCCCTTCGTCTTCCGCCGGGGTGTGGCCGGGAGTCGTGTTCCCGCCGTACGCGGGGTCGCGAGCGGGCCGCTCACCGCCTGCCCTTCGGCAGGCCGAGCAGCCGCTCCGCCACGATGTCCCGCTGGATCTCGTTCGTCCCGGCGTAGATCGGCCCCGCCAGCGCGAAGACATAGCCCTCCGCCCAGCCGTCCTCCGCCAGCTCACCGCACGGCCCCAGCAGATCCAGGGCCGTTTCGTGGAGGCTGATGTCCAGCTCCGACCAGAACACCTTGTTGAGGCTCGACTCGGCCCCGAGCGCTTCCCCGGCGGCCAGCCGCGAGGCGCCCGCGTAGGCGAAGAGTTCATACGCGCGGGCGCGGATCACCGCGTCGGCCACCCGGTCCCGCAGGGCCGCGGCCGCCCCGCCCGCCTCCTCCCCTTCCCCGGCGGCGGCGCGTGTCCGCCACAGGGCGGCCAGACGGCGGGCGGCGGCGGTGAAACGGCCGGGACTGCGGAGGGTCAGCCCGCGCTCGTTGCCCGCGGTGCTCATCGCGACCCGCCAGCCCTGCCCCGGCTCGCCGATGACGTCCTCGTCGGGCACGAACACCTCGTCCAGGAAGAGTTCGGCGAAGGCGGGCTTGCCGTCGAGGCGGCCGATGGGGCGGACGGTCACCCCCGGCGCGTCCAGCGGGAACATCAGATACGTCAGCCCCCGGTGGGGCGGGGCCCCGGGCTCGCGGTGGCTGCGGAACAGTCCGAAGGCCCGGTCGGCGAAGGCCGCCCGGGAGGACCACGTCTTCTGGCCGGTCAGCAGCCAGCCGCCGTCCGCGCGCCGGGCGGTGGAGCGCAGCGAGGCGAGGTCGGAGCCCGCCTCCGGCTCGGACCACGCCTGCGCCCAGATCACCTCGCCGCGCGCCATCGGCGGCAGGATCCGGGCCCGCTGCCCGGCGGTGCCGTGGTCGAAGAGAGTGGGGGCCAGCAGGCTGATGCCGTTCTGGCTCACCCGGCCGGGCGCGCCCGCCGCGTAGTACTCCTCCTCGAACAGCAGCCACTCCAGCACCGACGCGCCGCGCCCGCCGTACTCCTCGGGCCAGGTCACCGCCGACCAGCGGCCGGACGCCAGGGTCCGCTCCCAGGCGCGGTGGGCGGCGAACCCCTCGGCGGTCTCCAGGGACGGCAGCGCGGCGGCGGGCACATGGGCCGCGAGCCACCCCCGGGCCTCGGCCCGGAACGCCTCCTGCCGCTCGGTCAGGTCGAGATCCATCGGGCCCCCGGCTCCTTCCCTAACAAGTGTTTGGTAGGTTACCGTGGCGCCGTGATGGACAACAAGCCGTCGTACGTCCCCGGCCACGGCCTGCTCACCGGCCGCACGGCCGTCATCACGGCCGCGGCGGGCGCCGGGATCGGCGGCGCCACGGCCCGCCGGTTCCTGGAGGAAGGCGCCCGGATCGTCATCGGCGACGCCCACGCACGCCGCCTCGAGGAGACGGCCGCCGCCCTCGCCGAGGAGTTCGGAGCGGATCGTGTCGCCGGGCTGACCTGCGATGTCACCGACGAGGACGCGGTGGCGGCGCTGTTCGACCTCGCCGAGGACCACCACGGACGGCTGGATGTCGTGGTCAACAACGCGGGCCTCGGCGGCACCGCCGAACTCACCGAGATGACCGACGAGCAGTGGCACAAGGTCATCGACGTCACCCTGGGCGGCACCTTCCGCTGCACCCGCGCCGCCCTCCGCCGCATGAAGGCCCGCCCGGCAGGCGGATCCGGGACCGTCGTCAACAACGCCTCCGTCGTCGGCTGGCGCGCCCAGGCCGGCCAGGCCCACTACGCCGCCGCCAAGGCCGGGGTCATGGCGCTCACCCGCTGCGCCGCCGTCGAGGCCGCCGCGTACGGGGTGCGGGTCAACGCCGTGGCGCCGAGCCTGGCCATGCATCCGCACCTGGTGAAGGTCACCACGCCCGAGCTGCTGGCCGAGCTGACCGAGCGCGAGGCGTTCGGCCGGTACGCCGAGCCCTGGGAGGTCGCCAACGTCATCGTCTTCCTGGCCAGCGGCTACGCGTCGTACATGACGGGCGAGACGGTCTCCGTCAGCAGCCGGCACCCATGAGCCCGGCACCCGTGGGCCCGGCGGCGGTGAGGCGAGAATGGGAACGTGCCGAAAATCAGCGGGAACAGCAAGAAGACCACCGTGAGCCCGTCCCCCGAGCGGCGCCGCGAACTGCTCTCGACGGCGGCGGAGGTGTTCGCCGCCCAGGGCTACAACGCGACCACCGTCCGCCGGATCGCGGACGAGGCGGGGATGCTCGCGGGCAGCCTGTACTACCACTTCGACTCCAAGGAGTCGATGGTCGACGAGATCCTCTCCACCTTCCTCGACGAGCTGTGGGCGGGGTACGAGGGCGTGCTGCGGGCCGGGCTCGGCCCCAGGGAGACCATCGAGGCGCTGGTCACCGAGTCCTTCCGGGAGATCGACCGGCACCGGGCCGCCGTCGCGATCTACCAGAAGGAGTCCCGGCAGCTCGCAGCCCTGCCCCGCTTCGGCTATCTCACCGACTCGCAGCGCAGGTTCGAACAGGCCTGGCTGGGCACGCTGGAGCGGGGCGTGGCCGACGGGGTGTTCCGCGCCGACCTCGACAGCCGGCTGGCCTACCGCTTCCTGCGCGACACCGTCTGGGTCGCCGCGTCCTGGTACCGGCCCGGCGGACAGCACAGCCCCGAGGAGATCGCCCGCCAGTACGTGTCGATGGTCCTGGACGGCATCACCCCACGAGACTGAAGGAGCAGCCATGGCCGAGGCATTCATCGTCGAAGCGGTACGGACCCCCGTCGGCCGCCGCAAGGGCGGGCTGGCGTCCGTCCACCCGGCCGACCTCGGCGCGCACGTCCTGCGCGCGCTGATGGAGCGCTCGGGCGCGGACCCGGCCGCCGTCGAGGACGTGGTCTTCGGCTGTCTGGACACCGTCGGCCCGCAGTCCGGGGACATCGCCCGCACCTGCTGGCTGGCCGCCGGGCTGCCCGAGGAGGTGCCGGGCGTGACCGTCGACCGGCAGTGCGGCTCCTCCCAGCAGGCCCTGCACTTCGCGGCGCAGGCGGTGCTCTCCGGCACCCAGGACCTGGTGGTCGCGGGCGGCGTGCAGAACATGTCGCAGGTGCCGATCGCCTTCGCCAGCCGCCAGGCGGCCCAGCCGCTGGGACTGACCGAGGGGCCCTTCGCGGGCTCCGAGGGCTGGCGGGCGCGGTACGGCGACCGGCCGGTCAGCCAGTTCCACGGGGCCGAGATGATCGCCGAGAAGTGGGGGATCGGCCGCCCGGAGATGGAGGAGTTCGCGCTCCGTTCCCACCGGCGCGCGATCCGCGCCATCGACGAGGGCCGCTTCGACCGTGAGGTCGTCCCGTACGGGGACGTCCACGCGGACGAGGGGCCGCGCCGGGACACCAGCCTGGAGAAGATGGCCGCGCTCGCCCCGCTCATGGAAGGCGGCCGGCTCACCGCCGCGCTCTCCTCCCAGGTCTCCGACGGCGCCGCCGCGCTGCTGGTCGCCTCCGAACGGGCGTTGCGCGAACACGGCTTGACCCCGCGCGCCCGCGTCCACCATCTGTCGGTGCGCGGCGAGGACCCGATCCGGATGCTGTCCGCGCCCATCCCGGCCACGGCGTACGCGCTGAAGAAGACCGGCATGACCATCGCCGACATCGACCTGGTGGAGATCAACGAGGCGTTCGCACCGGTCGTACTGGCCTGGCTGCGGGAGAGCGGCGCCGACCCGGAACGGGTCAACGTCAACGGGGGCGCGATCGCGCTGGGCCACCCGCTGGGCGCGACGGGCGCCAAGCTGATGACGACCCTGCTGCACGAACTGGAGCGCACGGGCGGGCGTTACGGCCTTCAGACCATGTGCGAAGGGGGCGGCCAGGCCAATGTGACCATCGTCGAGAGGCTGTGAGGGCGCCGTCGGGTGCGGCGATCGGACGCCTCCGCCTGGCGGCCCCGCGCGGCCCCGCACATGATGGCCGCATGGCGTGCGGATCGACCAGTCTCGGGAACGGCGAGGCCACCTGGTTCTGCTGTGGCAACGCCTGGGGCCCGTGTGCCGCCGCGGGCGGCGGCGCCTGCGGCACGTGCAAGTCCAGTGCCCTGCAGGCCGCCTGGCCCAACGCGTCGAAGGCGTGCTGGGACATCACCCGGCCGGATCTGTGCGGCGAGGACCTGCCGCGGCGCGGCTGCGGCTCGGCCATCACGGTGCGCCACCTGTGCTCCGGCGCGTCCGTCTGCGTCACCGTCAGCGACTGCGGTCCGCGCACCCGGAGCTTCTGCGGCGAGTCGAGCTGCTGCGACGGCGTCTGCCGCAGCAACCGCGTCATCGACCTGACCCCCGCCGCCTTCTCCGCCATCGGCAGCCTCAGCTCCGGCACCCTGCCGGTCTCCCTCTACGAGTGAGCGGGGCCATGAGCGCGCACCGGATCTCCGACCCCCTCGACCGCCGCCGCTTCCTCACCGCCGCAGCGCTGCGCGGCGTGACCGTCGTCGGAACGGGCGTCATCGGCGCGACCGCGCTGGGCGCCGTGGACGCCGGCGCCGTCTTCGCCGCGCCCCTGCGCCGCCCCCTGGACCCGGCGGTCCCCGCCAGTGCCTTCGTGGAGGGGCGGATCACCTCCGTCGACGGCGGTGTGCTGGAGGTGGCGGGCTCCTACGGCGACCACGCCCGGGTCCGGCTCACCGGCGCCACCAGCGTCTGGAAGGTACGCCCCACCACCGCCGCCTCCATCGAGACCGGCGACGGGCTCTACGCACGCGGCGTCCCGATGCCCGACGGCACGGTCGCCGCCGACGCGGTGTGGGTGAACATCGTGAACCTCCACACCACCATCCGCGGCATCGAGAAGACCCGGCTGCACCTCGCGCACGGATCGCACGAGATCGTCGGCAACATCCTCCCGGACACCTCCAGCGCCTCCTACTCCGGCGCCGCCCCCACCGCCGACCTCTCCGGGCTGCGGATCGGGCAGGACGCCCAGGTGCTGGGCGCCTGGCGGCCGTCCGACGACTCCGTGGACATCGTGAGCGTGGCGGTCGGGCCGGGCGCGGGGCGCCGCCGGTGAGCGCCGCCGCCCTCGATCTCGCCGCGCCGCTGCTCGCCGGGGTGCTGGCGACGGCCGGGGCCGGCAAGCTCGTCGGCCACGGCACGGCCCGTACGGCGCACCGGACCGCGCTGGCCCGGCTGCTGCGCGGCGGCCGCCGCGCGGCGCCCGCGCTGCGCGCCCTCGGCGCCCTCGAACTCCTGCTGTCCGCCGCGCTGCTGGTGCTGCCGCCGTCGGTGGCCGCGGGCGGGGCGGCCGCCGTGCTCGGCGCCGGTTTCCTCGGCTACCTCGGGTACGCCCGGGCGGCCGCGCCCGGGGCCTCGTGCGGCTGCACGGCGCGGGACGACGGACCGGTGGGGGCCAGGGCCTTCGCCCGGGCCGCCATGGTGGTGGCGGGCGGTGTCGCCGTGGCGCTGGCCCGGCACCCCTGGTGGGTCACGGCCCCGCGGCACCCGGCCGCCACCGGGTGCTGCGCCCTCGCGGCGGCGGCCGGGCTGCTGGCCCTCCGCGCCGACCGCCGGTGGCGTATGCCGTGGCGCAGGCTGCGCCTGCGCCTCACCGGACACCCGCTGGCCGGGGCCCCGAACGGGCCGCGGGTGCCGCTGGCCGCGACGGTCGAGCTGCTGGAACACTCGCTGGCCTGGCAGTCCACCGCGCCCCTGGTGCGGTCGGCGCTGCTGGACCACTGGGACGAGGGCGGCTGGCGCATCCTCCGGTACGCCGGGCTCCACGCGCCCGGCGGCACCGCGCGACCGCTGGTGGTGCTCTTCGCGCTGGACGCGGGGGCGAGCCGGGACGCGGTACGGGAGCCCGCGGTGCGGGTGAGCGTCCTCGACGCCGACACCGGCGAACCGGTGGCGGCGGGGGACCGGGCGGGAGACCCGTTACGGCGTTGACGCGGCCAGCAGCGCCGTGTCGTCGTCCACCCGGCCCGGTATGTCCAGCAGCCCCAGCGCCCGGTCGATGATCGCCTGCGGATCGGTGAGGACGGGCGGGGCGAGCCCGTCGCAGGCGCGCCGCAGCGCCGCCAGACCGTCGTCGAGGGGCAGCCGGCTGTTCTCCACCAGCCCGTCGGTGAACAGCAGCAGTCCCGCGCCGGGCGGCAGCCGCGTCTCGTGGCCGGGCGGCGGCTCGTGCGCGAGGCCCAGCGGGGCGCCCGGAGCGACGTCGAGGAAGCTCGTCGTCCCGTCCGCCACCAGCAGCGGCGGCAGATGGCCACTGGCCGCGTACCGCAGCCGCCGGGTGCGCGGCTCGTACACCGCGTACAGGCACGTCGCGAAGTGGTCGACCTCCAGGGAGCGCAGATAGGCGTCCAGCTTGCCCAGCAGTACACCGGGGGAGGCGCGGTCCAGGGCGAAGCCGCGCAGGGTGGAGCGCAACCGGCCCATCACGGTGGCGGCGTCCACGTCATGGCCCATCACATCGCCGATGGTCAGCCCCATCTCGCCGTCGGGCAGCGCGATGACGTCGTACCAGTCGCCGCCGATCTCGGCGCCGCTGGCGCTCGCCTCGTAGTAGGAGGCGGTGCGCAGTCCCGGCATCTGGGGGAGGGTCTGTGGCAGCAGGGCGCGCTGGAGGGTCATCGCGAGATGGCGCTCGTTGCGGAAGCGGGCCGCGTTGTCGTAGGCGAGGGCCAGACGGCCCGCCACGCCCCGCAGATACTGCCGGTCGGCCATGGTGTACGCGCCCTCGCGCCGGGCGATGGCCAGGGCGCCCAGCATCCGGCCGTGCGCGAGCAGGGGTACGGAGAGCAGGGTGCCGCCGGTGGGGGGCGCCCCGGAGGTGGCGCCCGCGAGCAGGGTGTCGGCGAGGGCCCGGTCCAGGCGGTCGTCCGGCGCCACGGGCTCCCCGGCGGCGTACACGGGCCGCTCGGCGCGGGGGTCGGCGAGGCGGACGCGTATCTCGTCGGCCAGGGCCGGGATGAGCAGCCGCCGGGCGGTGTCCAGGACCTGCGGCGGATCGAGGGTGTCGGACAGCAGCAGGCTCGCCCGGGACAGCGAGGTGAGCATGTCCGCCTGCCGGCGGCTGTCGCTGAGCACCCGCTCGCGCAGCCGGGACAGCTCCAGGTTGGCGCCGACCCGGGCGAGGAGCTGCCGGGCCGAGAAGGGCTTGGCGAGGTAGTCGTCGGCGCCCGCGCCCAGCCCCCGCACCGTGGACTCCTCCCCGGCCCGTGCGGTCAGCATGATGATCGGCAGCCGGGTGGTCCGGGGGTCGGCGCGCAGCGCCCGCACCAGCCCGAAGCCGTCCAGGCGCGGCATCATCACATCGGTCAGCACCAGATCGACGGAGTGCTCCAGGGCGGTGTCCAGCGCGGCGCGGCCGTCGGCGGCGAGGAGGACGTCGTGGTCGCGGCCGAGGAGATCACCGAGATAGGACCGTACGTCGGCGTTGTCGTCGGCGACCAGCAGCCGGGCCCGCCCGGCCGGGGCGGGCTCCGGTTCGGCTTCCGGGGCCCGCGCTTCCGGGGTCTCCGCTTCCAGGGGCCCGGGCGGGGCGGTGTCGAGCCAGTTGCGCGCCTCCTGGGCGTACGGGGCGGCGCGCTCGGCCTCCTCCGTGGTGCTCCGTACGGCCGGCGCCTCGCGCGTGACGTCCTCCAGATGCGCGGTGCCGAACGGTATCTCCACCGTGAACTCGGTGCCCCGGCCCGGGACGCTGTTCACCGAGATGGTGCCCGAGTGCAGCTCGACCAGGTCCTTCACCAGCGCCAGCCCGATGCCGCTGCCCTCGTACGACCGGGACAGTGCCCCGCGCACCCGGTGGAAGCGCTCGAAGAGGTGGGGCAGCTCCTCCGGCGGGATACCGGTGCCGGTGTCGCTCACGGTGAGCCGGGCGTGGCGGCCGGCGGCGGCCGTCCGGACCGTGGCCCCGCCGGTGAAGGTGAACTTCAGCGCGTTGCTGATCAGATTGAGGACGATCTTCTCCCACATCTCCCGGTCGATGTGCACCGGCTCGGGCAGCGGCGGGCAGTCCACCTCCAGGGTCAGCCCGGCCAGGTCGAAGGAGGTGCGGAAGATGGCCGCCAGTTCGGCGGTGACCCGGGACAGGTCCACCGGTTCGAACGCGCCCTTGAGCCCTCCGGCCTCCACCCGGGAGACGTCCAGCAGGGTGTTGACCAGCTTCAGCAGCCGCAGCGCGCTGCGCTCGGCCAGCTCCAGCTGGGACCGCCGCGCGGGGCGGTCCTCGTCGGCCAGCGCCTGCTGGACCGGGCCGAGGATCAGGGTCAGCGGCGTACGGAACTCATGGCTGATGTTGGAGAAGAACACCGTCTTGGCCTGGTCCAGCTCGGCCAGCGTCTCCGCCCGCCGCCGCTGCTCCTGCTGGGTCAGGGCCGCCGACAGAGCCGCCCCGACGGTGGCCGCCAGCACCTCGAAGAAGTCCTGGTAGGGAGCGGTGGCGGGCAGCCGCGGATTGACGCCCATCACCAGCACGCCCTCCACCGTGCCCGAGCGGACCAGCGGATGGGCCAGCGCCTCCTGCCCGGGCATCGAGAACAGCGCGCCCGGCAGCCGGGCCGGTGCCGCGTCGCCCACGATGGCCGCCAGCCGCGCCGCCAGGCCCGTCGCCTCCCCGCTCCGGTCCGGCGACAGCTCCCGGATCGCCTCGACGGCCCGCTCCGGGACGGCGGCGGACGCGGCGAGCCGGAGCCCGCCGGGCGCGGTCACGAGGTAGAAGGCGGTGAAGGGGACGTCGTCCCGGTGGATGTCCAGCATCTCCGCGACGGTCCGGGCGACGCTCTGCGGGGTGCGCAGCCCGGCGGTCCGCGCGCCGAGCCCCGCCAGCAGCCGCAGCCGCCGCTCGCTGAGCACCCGCGCCGTGGTCTCGGTGACGACGCACAGCACCCCGCCCACCGTGCCGTCCTCCAGCAGCAGCGGCTGGAAGGAGATGTCGAAGTAGGACTGCTCCAGGAAGCCGCGGCGCTGGATGACGAAGGCCCGGTCGGTCACCAGGGAGGGCTTGCGGTTCTCCCGCACGCTCTCGAAGAGCGGAGCGGCGGACAGCTCCCAGTTCTCGGGGAAGACGTCCCGGCCGAACCGGCCCAGCGCCCCCGGATGCTTGGAGCCGATGATGGCCATGTAGCCCTCGTTGTACAGCATCGTGTAGTCGGGGCCCCAGAAGAGGGCCATCGGCTGCTCGCTGAACAACACGATGCGCAACGCCTCGACCAGCCGCGGAGGCCAGGCGTCAATGGCGCCGAGGGGTGTCGCCGACCAGTCGACCGCGCTCATCATCCTGCCGAGCGCACCGCCCTCGGCGAACAGCTCTCCGGCAGGTGTCTGCTGGTTCCCGGGCCCGTTCATCGCGGCAGCTTCCCTCTCACATTCTGGCACAGGACCGCCGCCGGGCCAGTGGGCCGCGGGCACCGTGGGTTGCACGGGCATCCGCACTGAGTACGCTGGACGATGCGTTACGTATTGGGGCATATCGCATGATCTGGTGGTGGGGGAGTGGGAGTGGTATGTCCGAGCAGTTCCCCGACTCCTCCCACCGCCGCTCGCGTTTCCGGCGGCTGCACCGCACGTTCCACCGGTCCCCGGCCGGGCGGGGGTGGCGCAGGGGGAGCGAATTCGAGCTGATGCACCGGGCGCTGGGGTTCGCCGCGCTCGGCTTCCTCACGCTGGTGCCGCTGCTGATCGTGGTCGCCGCCGCCGACCCGGTGAACCGGCACGGCTTCGCCCAGTGGCTGGCCGAAGGGCTCGGGGTGTCCGCCACCTCACGGGACGAGGTCCTGGACCTGTTCGCCCCGCCGAGGCGGTCGCTGGAGACCACCACCGCGTTCGGTCTGGCCACGCTGGCCCTCTTCGGGCTGACCTTCTGCGGGGCGGTGCAGACCGGCTACGAGAAGGTCTGGGAGCTGCCCCCGGGCCGCTGGCACACCGTGTGGCGCCATCTGGTCTGGCTCATCGTGCTCATCGGCTACCTCCTGCTGTCGTCCCACCTCGGCCCCGGACCCGTCCGGCTGGCCGTCGCCGTCGTCGGCACGGTGCTCTTCTTCTGGTGGTCGCAGCGGCTGCTGCTCGGCGGGCGGATCAGCTGGGGCGCCCTGCTGCCGGGCGCCCTCGCCACGGGCGTCGGGCTGTGGGGGCTGCGGGTCTTCTCCCGGCTGGTGTTCTCGCCGCTGATCGCCTCCAGCGCGGTGTCCTACGGCCCGGTGGGCACCGTGCTGGTCGTGCAGTCCTGGCTGGTCGGCGTCGGCTTCGTGGTCTTCGGCGGGGCGCTCGTCGGCCGGCTGCTGCACGAGGAGTATCTGCGGCTGGTGACCTGGCGCCGCACACGACGGCGCCTGGAGCGCTCCGGCGGCGCCTGACCCTCGAGGAAGGACGGCGGCACGGGGGCGAAAACGCGTCGCCCGCGGGGGACACGCCTGGCATGCTGGCGGTGTGAACGGACCGGAGATCCAGCTCAGCCTCGCCCCTGAACTGCGGCTTTTCGCCGCCCCCGAACGGCGCCGGGACCGCACGGCCGTCACCACCGACGGCGCCTCCACTCTCGGCCATGTCGTCGAGTCCTTCGGGGTTCCGCTCACCGAGGTCGGCCGGCTGCTCGTCGACGGCCGGGAGACCGCGGTCTCGCACGTGCCGGGGGCGGGGGAGTCGGTGGAGGTGCACCCGGTCGCCCGGCCGCAGCGGGTCCCGGGCGCCCCGCTGCGCTTCCTGCTCGACGTCCACCTGGGCACCCTCGCCCGCCGCCTGCGGCTGCTGGGCGTGGACGCGGCGTACGAGAGCGAGGACATCGGCGACCCCGCGCTCGCCGCCCGCTCAGCGGCCCAGCGCCGGGTGCTGCTCTCGCGCGACCGGGGGCTGCTGCGGCGGCGCGAGCTGTGGGCCGGGGCGTATGTCTACAGCGACCGGCCCGAAGAACAACTGCGCGACGTCCTCGGCCGGTTCACCCCCTCCCTCGCCCCGTGGACCCGCTGCACGGCGTGCAACGGCGCCCTGGAGGACGCCGACAAGGACACGGTCCGCGGGCGGCTGGAGCACGGCACGCGGAGCACGTACGAGGTGTTCGCCCGCTGCGCCGCCTGCGAGCGCGTCTACTGGCGCGGCGCCCACCACGCCCGGCTGGAGGCGATCGTGGCGGCCGCCGTGGAGGAGTTCGGCGCCCCGGTCCCCTGAGCCGCTGGAGGAGTCAGGGCTCCGAGCGCCACCCCGGCTCGGCGCCCGCCGCCCGCTCGACGAGGACCATCGCCGCGTCATCGGCCAGCCGCCCCCCGGCGTGGTGGACCAGCGCGTGGCGCAGCCGATCCAGGTACTCGGTCGGGGTGGCGCCCTCCACGGTCTCCATGACCCGCGGCAGCGGGAAGAACTCGTTGCAGTGGTTACGCGCCTCCAGCACTCCGTCGGTGTGCAGCAGCAGCCGGTCGCCGACGGCGAACGGGAAGGTCTCGACGCCGATCGGGGGCGGGGTCAGGAACTCCTCCAGGCCGAGCGGCGGCAGCGGGCGCACCGGGCCCAGCGTCCGCACCTTGCGGTCGTGCAGCAGCAGCGGCGGGGGATGGCCCCGGTTGATCAGCTGGACCATGGCCGTGTCGGGCACCACCTGGGCGAGCACCACGGTGACGAACTGCTCGGCCCGTTCGTCCCAGTCCTGGAGCCGGGACCGGTCCAGCAGGTCGTATTCGCGGCCCAGCGCCGCCGCGCACCGCCGCATCACCTCGATCAGATCGTGTTCGTAGTGCACGGCCTCCCGGAAGGCGCCCAGGATCGCCGCGGCGGACCGCACCGCGGCCAGCCCCTTGCCGCGCACGTCCCCCACGATCAGCCGCACTCCGTAGCGGGTGCCCACCGCCTCGTACAGATCGCCGCCGATCTGCGCCCCGCGCTCGGCGGCCATGTACACGCTGGCGGTGCGCACCCCGCCCATCCGGGCGGGCAGCGGCCGCAGCACCACGTTCTGGGACACCTCGGCGATCCGGCGGACCTGGCTCAGCTCCCGGTCCCTGCGCTCCCGGACGGCGCTGCTCGCCACGCTCGCCACGGACACCACGAGCAGCGCCAGCAGATTCGCGTACACCGGCTGGGTGCCCCAGGCGTGGTTGTGGGTGGCGGTGAGGGCGCTGATCCCCGCGGCCAGCAGCACCACGCCCCCGGTGCCGGCCGGGCCCATGGTCACCGCGGCCAGCGCCGGGGCCGGGGTGAGCAGCGGACCGGTGTAGATCACGTGCGCGGGGGTCAGCTCGATGGTGACGACCGCCGCCATGACCACGAACGGCAGGCACCGCGCGATCGCGAAAAGCGTCTGATTGCGATCGCTCGCCCTCGACTCGGAGCGGATGAATCGCATAACCAGGTACTTTATCCGACCAGGGCAAAGATGTGGATATCCTCACCTTTCCTCCCTCCGGGCCGTCCTCCGGCGCCCGGCGTAATCTGGCGATATGCCCGAGCTACCGGACGTCGAGGGCTTCCGCCGCACCGTGGTCTCCTGCGCGCAGGGGCACCGGATCGAGCGGGTCGAGGTGTTCGATCCCGGGGTGCTGCGCGGGGTCACCGCACAGCGGCTGAAGCGCGAGCTGGAGGGCCGCCGGTTCGCCGCCCCGCGGCGTCACGGCAAGTGGCTGATCGCCCCGCTCGGAGGTCCGGTCGGGGGGCCGGTCGGGGGGCCGGTCGAGGGTCCGGTCGAGGGTCCGGTCGGGGACCCCACGCTCATCCTGCACTTCGGCATGACCGGGGGGCTGGTGTGCCGCTCCGAGGGCGATCCGCCCGAGCGGTTCGGCCGGGTCGTCTTCACGCTCGACGACGGCCATCAGCTCCGCTACCACGATCAGCGCAAGCTGCGGGGTCTGTGGCTCGCCGCCACCGAGGCCGATGTGGGCCGGATCCTCGGCGAGCAGGGCCCGGACGCGCTCACACTGGGCCGGGGAGAGCTGGACACCCTGCTGGAAGGGCGGCGCGGACGGGTCAAGGCCACGCTGACCGACCAGTCCGTCGTCGCCGGGCTCGGCAATCTGCTGGGCGACGAGATCCTGTGGCGGGCGCGGGTCCATCCGAAGAGCCGGACGGGCGATCTGGGCCCCGATGAGCGGCGGCGGCTGCACACCGCGCTGCGCGGGGTGCTGCGCACCTCGGTGCGGGCGGGGCAGGTGCCGCCCCGGCCGTCCTGGCTCACCGGTCACCGCGACGACCCGGATCCGCACTGCCCGCGCTGCGGCCGCCCGCTGCGCCGCGGAAAGATCGCCGGGCGGACCAGCACCTGGTGCCCGCGGTGTCAGCCGGAACGCTCCTGACCGGTCCGCCGCTCAGGGCTGTCGAGGGGGTGGCCGACGGAACCCCCTATCTCGCCGGCCACCGGATACGTCATCTGACGCGATATCACTTCATGGCCGGGTCACTTGACGAAGTCCGGGCGGACCCGGGCCGGCCAGGTGCCGACGGTCAGCATGCCCGCCGCGTACGCGCGCGAGACCAGGGCCGCCCGGTTGGGCGCCTTCATCTTCCGCAGCATCGATCCCACGTGGTACTCGACGCCCTGGCGGCTGAGGTAGAGCTTGGCGGCCATCTGTACGGTCGAGGCGCCGGTGGCCACGCCCTCCAGTATCTGTGCCTCCAGCGGCGACAGCAGATTGCGGCTCTGGGTCGCGGTGTCCTCCTCGGCCTTCTCGTCATCCGGCTTGACCAGCACGACGATCGCCGACAGCGTGTCGGACGGGCCCTGGACGGCCGTGCCGGTCAGCTCGCCCGAGAACACCCGCCCTCCCGAGCGGTGGCCGACCACGCGCTCCGTGAAGCGGGTGCGCCGCCCGTCGTGCAGCCGAAGGAAGTGCTCCCGCAGGACGGCGGGTGCGCTGGGGTCGAGCAGGTCGAACAGGTTCCGCCCGCACAGCTCCGCCGACGTTCCGCCGAAGTGCCGGAAGAAGTCCTCGTCTCCGGCGAGGATTTGGAGGTCGAGGGCGAGGGTGGCCATACCGGCGGCGTGGCATCCGGTCACGGCGCGGGCCCGGTTCCGGTCATGGGTTAAGCCCGATGATGCCTGCCCGGGCAGGCGGCGGGCGCCCTGAGTGGTGTGGGGGTGAGCCATGGAGAGTACCGCTTTCTGTTGTCTCAACAACGGCATGGTCGTGCGCAAACCGGAAAAAGCTGAGGTCACGGCCCTGCCACCAGCCTCCGGACCGGCGCTGGAAGCGGACCGTGCGACGGTTCCAGTGACGGGTGTTAGATGCGCTTCATGGTATATACCAACGTTTCGACTGCTTGCCGCTGCCCGTTTGTGGTCAACTTCTGCCCGTTTCCTGCCCGTGTGCCTTGGTGAAATGGTCAAAGGCGCCGCTGAATGGGGAAAGCGGGCATCACTCGCGCATCGTGAAGTCTCGGTGATTCCCCAGTCTGTCCCACATCACCGTGTCGCGGGTGTCGCGGACACCGGCGATTCCGGCCGCCGGCTCAGGTCACCCGGCGGGCCTGAGGTGGCCCCGGCACGTGGGCACGAGGGCGCCGCCCGGGGGCGGTACGTCCTCGGCGCGGCGCGCCGGAACGAGCCCCCGGGCGGCCGGGGGCCGCTGCCGGTGTTCGGGGGTGTTCAGGGCGTTCGGGGCGGGGCCGCCGTGGTCAGGCCTTGCGGGTCTCGGACGGTGGCGCCATCACCCCGCCGCGCCGCAGCACCGCGTAGCCGACCCCGACGCCCACGGCCACCGGCCATTCGATCACCTCGGCGACGCCCAGCACCCCGAGCCCCGCGTACAGCGGGAGGCCGCCCTTGGCGGGCAGCACCCGGCGGGCCGCCGCGATCGGCATCAGCGCCACGTTCGCCGCGCTCTTCGCCGCCCGGCCGACGCGCTCACCGTCGACGCGGTCGAGATGGGTCGCGCTCGCGGCGCGGTCGAGCCGCGTCGCCTGCGCCACGTGGCCGAGGCTGGGGACCGTCACCGTGAACCGGTGGTCACCCTTCTGGGGGGTGGGCTTCGCGGACTTCGCCGCCTTCGCCGTTTTCGACCTCTGCGTGCTCTGCGCCGCCTTCGTCTTCCCCGACTGCGCGGACTTGGTGGCGGCCGCGGTCTTCGACGGGGCCCGGCCCTTCGATGTGGCCTGGCTCCGGGCCGACTTGCCGGCGCCGCGCGCCGACGACCGTGCCGTCGCGGAGGTGCTGCGCTTGCGGGAGCTGGTGGGAGTGGTCACTGGTCTCACGTCCACACATGATTGACATCCGGAATCTTCTTCCTATTTCAGGGTAATCGGAATCAACCGGACAGACCGCTCCACACGGAAACCGCGCCGCGGACGCCGACACACCGGAGGTCTCACCGATGACGACGCTGCCTGGGCTGCACTTGACGAAACCCCCGATGCTGGAGCCCCTCACCCACGGAGTGGCCGCACGGGTACGGGACGCCGCCGGCGCGGTCGGGCGGCTGGTCCACCCGCCCAGCCGTGGGGTGTGGTCGTACCCGGGCCGCTACTACATCGAAGTGCACGGTGTGCACGGGATCGGCGGGGAGCAGGTGGCGAACCGGGTGGAACAGGCCCTCGAAAACCATCCGGGCGTGCTGTGGGCGCGGGTGAACGCGCCCTCCGAGCGGGTCGTCGTCGCCGTCACGAAACCGCCCCCGCGCGAACTGGAACTCGTCGCCCTGATCGAGCGCGCCGAGACCCAGGGCCCCGTCGCCCCCGCCGAGGAGTTCGACGCATGGGCCCCCGAACCACGCCACCCCTCGGGCGGGCCCCGGGAGGCCCAGTCCCTCGCCGTGGTCGCCGCGGACGTGCTGGGCCTGAGCGTCGCCACCGCCCTGCGGCTGGTCCCCTGGCTCCGGCTGCCGGCCGAGGTGAGCGCGTCGGTATCCGCCATCCAGAACCACCCCCGGCTGCGCCGGCTGGCCCTGGCCGTCACCCGCGGCGAGCCCACCGAGGCGGCCCTGCCCGTGCTGAGCGCGCTGACCCAGGGCGTGGCCACCAGCGGCGGCGGGCTCGCACTCGACCTCGCCCAGCGCCTGGGCCTGTGGCGGGAGGCCAGGGCCGAGGGCGAGGCATGGGCGGCGATGGAGCCGCATCTGGTGCACGGGCCCCAGGACGTGGCCGCCGAGCCCATCGTGGTGGAGCGGCCCGGCCCCACCCCCAGGGACAGCATGGAGCGGTTCGCGGAGCGCTCCATGGCCACCGGGGCGGCGGTCGGCGCGCTGACCGCCCCGTTCGCCGGACCGCGCCGCGGGCTGGCCGTCGCGTTCTCGTCCATACCGAGGGCGCCCGGCGCCGGGCGCGAGGGATTCGCCACCAGCCTCGGCCGGTTCCTGGCCCTGCGCGGCGTCCTGGCCATGGACCGCAGCGCCCTGCGGCGGCTCGGCCAGGTCGACACCGTGGTGCTCGACGAGGCGGCGCTGCGCGGCGACCGGTACGAACCCATCGACCTGGAACTCCTCGGCGGCGCCGACCCCGAGCAGGTCGCGATGCGGCTCTTCGACCTCTTCGACCCGGACGCGCCCCTGGAGGTCCGGCGCGACAACGGATGGGTGCTGGGGCCGCTGGACCGGCTCGAGCTGACCGGCCGCACCGGTCGGCACACCGCGGCCAGGCTGCGCCGCAAGGGCAGTGAGCGGACCCTGGGCCTCGCCCGGGGACAGCGGCTCCAGGCGGTCGCCGGGCTCGCCGCCCAGGCGGTCCCGGGCGCCGAGGCGGTGGCCGCGGCCGCCCGCCGGGCGGGCGCGCGCATCGTCCTGGCCACCGACCGGCCACCCCCGACGGCCTTCACCTTCGCCGACGCGGTGGCACCGGCGGGCCGCCGCCTGGTCGCCTCCGTACGCGCCCTCCAGGCCGACGGCGCGGTCGTGATGCTGCTGTCGGGGAACCGCCGGGCCCTGGGCGCGTCCGACTGCGGCGTCGGGATCCACCACGAGGGCGAGCCCCCCGCCTGGGGCGCCCATCTGCTCGTCGGCGCCGACCTGGACTCCGCCGGGATCATCGTGGACGCGGTCGGCGTGGCCGCCCAGGTGGACCGCGAGAGCGCCCTGCTGTCGGCCGGCGGCAGCGGCATCGGCGCGGTCGCCGCCCTCAAGGCCCCCCGGGACCAGGCCACCGCGCGCGGCGCGGCGGCCGGCACCACCGCCGGTGCCATCGCGTTCGGCCTCGGCAACTGGCGCGCCCGGCAGCTGCTCTCCCGCCCGCTGGTGCCCCCGGTGACCACCACCCCCTGGCATCTGATGCCCGTACCCCGGGTGCTGGAGCGCCTGTCCTGCGACCCCGGCCAGGGGCTGACTCCGGAGCAGGCCGCCACCCGGGCGGGCAAGGCGCCCACCCGCACCGGAGAACCGACCGGCACCAGCCTCCCGGCGGCGTTCATCGAGGAGCTGGCCAACCCGCTCACCCCGGTCCTGGCCGCCGGGGCCGCGCTCGCCGCCGCCGTCGGGTCGCGCACCGACGCCGCGCTCGTCGCGGCCATCACCGCCACCTCGGCGCTCGTCGGCGGCTTCCAGCGGGTCAGGACCGAACGGGCGCTCGCGGAGCTGTTCGCCAAGTCCGCGGTCGGCGCCCGGGTGCGCCGCGGCGGAACCGAACGCCTGGTCACCGCCGGGGACCTGGTCCTCGGGGACATCATCGCGCTGGGCCCGGAGGACGTCGTCCCGGCCGACTGCCGGGTGCTGGAGGCGGACGGCCTGGAGGTCGACGAGTCGTCGCTGACCGGCGAATCCCTGCCGGTGCCCAAGAACCCGGCGCCGGTGGTCGCCGCGCAGATCACCCAGCGCAGCTCGATGCTCTACGAGGGCACCACCGTCTCCGCCGGGCGGGCGCAGGCCATCGTCGTGGCCACCGGCCCGTCCACCGAGGTGGGCAGGAGCCTGGCCACCGCCCGCCGCGCCGCACCCGTGACCGGTGTCGAGGCGCGGCTCACCGCGCTCACCCGCTCCAGCGTCCCCATCGCGCTCGGCTCGGCCGCCGCCGTGTCCGGGGCCGGGCTGCTGCACGGCCTCCCGCTGACCGAGAACCTGGCCTCGGCGGTCAACCTCGCCGTCGCCTCCGTACCGGAGGGCCTGCCGTTCCTCGTCAACGCGGCCCAGCTGGCCGCCGCCCGGCGGCTGGCCGACCTCGGCGCCCTGGTCCGCAATCCGCGCACCATCGAGGCGCTCGGCCGCGCCGACGTGCTGTGCTTCGACAAGACCGGCACCCTCACCGAGGGCACCCTCCAGCTCGCCGCGGTCGGCGACGGCGGCGGCCCGCAGCCCGCCGACCGGCTGGACGCCCCGCGCAAGGACGTGCTCGCGGCCGCCCTGCGGGCCACTCCGCCCGCCCGCCAGGCCGAGCCCATGGCCCACCAGACCGACCGCGCGGTCATGGCCGGGGCGCGCCGCGCCGGGGTCGCGGTACGCCGGGGCGCACCGCGCTGGCGGCGCACCGACGCGCTGCCCTTCGAGCCCTCCCGCGCCTATCACGCCACCGCCGGGGCCACCGTGCGCGGCACCCTGCTGAGCGTCAAGGGCGCCCCGGAGAGCGTGCTGGAGCGCTGCGTGCGCAGGCAGGCGCCCGACGGGGCGGCGACCACCGCCCTGGACGACGGGGGCGTCGCCGAACTGACCGCGGCCGCCGAGGAACTGGCCGGCGCCGGGCGCCGGGTCCTCGCCGTGGCCGAACGCCCCATGCGGGCCGGGGAACAGCTCACCGACGAGTCAGTGCGGGACCTGGTCTTCCGCGGGTTCATCGCGCTGGCCGACCCGGTGCGCACCAGCGCGGCCCCCGCGACCGCGCGGCTGCGCGAGGCGGGCGTGCACACCGTGATGCTCACCGGCGATCACCCGGCCACCGCCGAGTCCATCGCGTCCACCGTCATCGACGCCACCGAGCTGAAGGTGTGCACCGGGCCCGACCTGGACGAGATGGCCGACGCCGAGCTGGACGAACTGCTCCCCACCGTGGACGTCATCGCCCGCTGCAGCCCCCACCACAAGGTCCGCATCGTGCAGGCCTACCAGCGCCTCGGCCGGGTGGTGGCGATGACCGGCGACGGCGCCAACGACGCCCCCGCGATCCGGCTCGCCGACATCGGGATCGCCCTGGGACGGCGCGGCACCCCGGCCGCGACCGCCGCCGCGGACCTCGTCGTCGGCGACGACCGCCTGGAGACGATCGTGTCGGCCCTGATGGAGGGGCGGGCGATGTGGGCCTCGGTCCGGGCCGCGCTCGCCATCCTCATCGGCGGCAACCTCGGCGAGGTCACCTTCAGCGTGCTCGCCTCCGCCATCGCGGGCAGCACCCCGCTGACCGCCCGGCAGATCATGCTCGTCAACCTGCTGACCGACCTCGCGCCCGCGCTGGCCATCGCGGTGCGCGAACCCACCGGCCACGCCGGCGAGCGGCTGCTCAAGGAGGGCCCCAGCCGCTCCCTGGGCACCGCGCTGAACCGGGAGATGATGCTGCGCGGCATCATCACGGCCGCCGGTGCGGGCGTGGCGTGGACGGGCGCGCGGCTCACCGGCCGCAAGCGCCGGGCCAGTACGGTGGCGCTCGTCGCCCTGGTCGGTACGCAGCTGGCGCAGACCCTGGCCACCGGGGGACTGGACCGGCATGTGCTGATCGCCGGGCTCGGCTCGGCCGCGGTCCTCGCCGGGATCATCCAGACGCCGGGCGTGAGCCAGTTCTTCGACTGCACCCCGCTCGGCCCGCTCGCCTGGGGGATCACCCTCGGCTCCATCGCCGCGGCCACCGTCATCGGCTCGGTCATGACCCCGCTGGTCCGCGGCGCGGTGGCCCAGGAGCCTTGAGGGCGTCGGCCCGTCCGCCGCCCTGCCGCTGCCCGGGATTCCGCGACCCTCTTGCGGTGACGCGTCTGTTCGATAGTGTTGATTGTCCCGGTTTGGGGCGAGGGGGCGGGTCCGTGTGGGAGGAGTGCCTGATGCCGCGACGCGAGAGATATGAGCTGATTTTCGCCGATCCGGTTGCCCCGGAGCCGGAGGCCGAGGACATCGTGATGGTGCACCGCACGGACTCCAACGGTCCTGGCGGACACCCCGTCTACGCGGACGACACCGGCATCGTGCGGGCCGAGATCAGCGACCGCGCCGAGGTGCGGATGATCGCCAGCGGTGGGCACCAGGTGCACGCCTCGATGGTCCGCGCCCGGCCGGTGACCTGACTGGATTCCATGAGATCTTCGCAGATCAGGGGTTTTGTCGGTGCCGCGCGCTAGCTTTCCTCCCATGGGAGTCCGCAGAAGCAGAAACGTCGAGGTGCGTCGATGAGTGATGTCGCGACAGTGGACGGCACGGCCGGTGCCGAGCTCCAGCTGGAGCCGTACCGGGTCCAGCTCACCGGTTACTGTTACCGGATGCTGGGCTCGGCGTTCGAGGCGGAGGACGCGGTCCAGGAGACGATGGTCCGCGCCTGGAAGGGCCTGGACCGCTTCGAGGGCCGGTCGGCGCTGCGCTCGTGGCTGTACCGCATCGCCACCAACGTCTGTCTGGACATGCTGAACGGGAGCAAGCGCCGGGCCCGTCCGATGGACCTGACCGCCGTCTCCTCGGCGACCCCGGCCACCCTCACCACCCAGCCCGAGGTCACCTGGATCGGGCCGGTGCCCGACGGGCAGGTGCTGGCCGACGGCGGGGACCCCGCCGAGGTCGCCGCCCAGCGGGACGCGGTGCGGCTGGCGTTCGTGGCCGCCCTCCAGCACCTGGCGCCGCGCCAGCGCGCGGTGCTCATCCTGCGGGAGGTGCTGGCCTGGAAGGCCGCCGAGGTCGCCGAGCTGCTGGACACCACGGTCGCCTCGGTCAACAGCGCGCTGCAGCGCGCCCGGGCCACGCTCTCCGCGAGCGAGATCAGCGACACCGATCCGGTCGAGCCGCTGGACGAGGAGCAGCGCGTCCTCCTCGCCCGCTACGTGGACGCCTTCGAGCGCTACGACCTGGACTCCCTCACCTCGCTCCTGCACGAGGACGCCACGCTGTCCATGCCGCCCTACGACCTGTGGCTGCGCGGCCATGACGACATCCGCGCCTGGCTGCTGGGGCACGGCATCGGCTGCCGGGGCTCCCGGCTGGTCCCCACCGTGGCGAACGGGGCGCCCGCCTTCGGCCAGTACCGGCCGGGCGGGCCGGGCGGCGGCCATGAGCCCTGGGCGCTCCAGGTCCTGGAGATATCAGCCGGGCGGATCACCGGGCTCAACTCCTTCCTGGACACCGAGCGGCTGTTCCCGCTGTTCGGCCTCCCTCCCCGGCTCGATCCGTAACGCGGCGTCCAGCCCTGCCCGGGTGAGCACCTCGGCCAGCTCGCCGCCGGTGTGCCGCAGTTGGATCTCCCGCCCCAGACGGCGGGCGGTCAGCCGCAGCCGGGCCAGGGTCTCGACCATGGCCAGATCCGGCCGGTGTGCCGCGCCCACGTCCACCGTGACGGGGCCGGGGGCGCTGCGCCGCACCAGCTCGCGCAGCCGTTCGCACAGCCGCTCCACCTCGGCGCGGGTCCCCGGCGGCCGGTCGAGGACCAGAACGGCCGGGGGAAGCGCGGGCGGGCTCTCGGGCTGGGGACCGGTCAACGTCGACCTCCTGTCGGGGGCGCGCGATGGCTCGCGCGCTCATCAGAAGGGACCCTCGGGACGGGGAAAAGTCATCGCGCCGCCGTCGCCGGCCGCGCGCTGCGGCCGCCGGGCCCCTGGGCCCGGCGGCCGGTGCGCGGCGGGAGGTCAGTTGTTCTGGACGAACTGCTTGGCCAGGCCGTCGCCGACCGAGACCGCCTTGTCATGGTTCTCGATGGGGGACACCGAGGAGTTCTTGAAGAGGATGTACGTCACGCCCGACTCGGCGCCGCCCGTCTCGGGGTTGGGGTCGATGCCGAGCGCGTTGGCCGTGGCGTAGGACGCCTCGCCGATGATCTTGGTCGGGCCGGTGTCGCCGACCACCGCGTACTCGACCTTGTTGTTGTAGATGACGGCGACCACGCCGCCGCCCTTGATGCCGGACTTGGAGTAGTCCCACGTGGAACTCTTGCTGGGCACCACCACATAGGGCAGCTTGTCGGCGATCAGGGGCTTTCCGTTCGACTGGTGGAAGGCCGTGTCGTCCTGGAACCACGGGTCGGTGTCCTCGTTGCACTTGGAGGTCACCTGGCCGTCGCAGTCGACGTCCATGTCCGCCTTCCAGAAGACCGCGCCATTGGCGTCGCACACCGGCACGGTCGCCGATGTCTCGTCGTCGGTGCGGTACTTGCCGCTGGATATCTGCGAACAGTTCTTGACCTTGGCGAGTAACTGCGCGGCCGTGACGGAGCCTTCTTTGACCGACGCGGAGCCGGGGGCGGGGGCAGGCGCGGGGCCCCGGGTGGTGGCCTGGGCGCCTGCCGTGAGGGAGCCGGCCAGCAGCCCGGCGCCGGCCAGTACGAACGCGAGTCGTGTGCGCATGGGGACACCCCTCTGTTAGGAACCTTTCCTAACCTCCTCCGCATCGTGGCGAGTTGATTCGGTCATGTCAACACGCGCGGTCGCGTCGACACCGCGGTCGCGTCAACACGCGGTCAGGTCAACAGCGCGAGTGCGCGGTCTCAGCGCGGTACGGCGCGCACCAGGGCCAGCAGCCGGGTCACCTCGCGGGCCACCGCCTCGCGCCCCGCCGCGACGTAGCGGCGCGGGTCGACCACCTCCGGGTGGTCGGCGAGATGGCCGCGGATAGCCCTGGTGTAGGCCACGTTGAGGTGGGTGGCGATGTTCACCTTCGTCAGACCCGCCGCGACCGCGCGGGTCAGATCGGCCTCGGGCACCCCGGAGGAACCGTGCAGCACCAGCGGCACGGGCACGGCCGCGCGCAGCGCCGCGACCAGCTCCAGGTCCACCACCGCCTCCTTCACCACCATGGCGTGCGAGGTGCCCACCGCGACCGCGAGCGCGTCCACGCCCGTCGCCGCGACATAGGCGGCGGCCTCGGCCGGATCGGTCCGGGCGCCGGGGGAGTGCACCCCGTCCTTGCCGCCCACCTCGCCCAGCTCCGCCTCGACCCACACCCCGGCGGCGTGGCAGTCGGCCGCCACCGCCGCGGTCGCGGCCACATTGGCGTCGTAATCGCGCGCCGAGGCATCGAACATCACGGACCCGAAGCCGAGCCCGAGCGCTTCCCGCACCAGCCCGGGCTCGGTGGCATGGTCCAGATGCACCGCGACCGGGACCCGCGCGGCGTGGGCGACCTCGACGGTGGCCCGGCCGATCGCGGCCAGGGCGCCGTGATACCGCACCGCGTTCTCGCTGATCTGCAGGATGACCGGTGCCCCGGCCGCCTCCGCCCCGGCCACGATCGCCTGGGCGTGCTCGATCTGGATCACATTGAACGCCCCCGCGCCGAGCCCGCCCCGCAGTGCCGGTCCGACGATCTCAGCGGTGGTCACCAGCGGCATGGCCCGCCTCCCTTCGCTCGCTCCGCCCGCTCAACCGAGGATCACCGAGCGGGTGAGATTGCGGGGCTGGTCGGGGTCGAGGCCGTAGCGCCCCGCGATCGCCACCGCGAGCCGCTGCACCAGCACCAGTTCGGCCAGCGGGTCCCGGCCGTATCCGACGAGCCGGCCACCGGGCCCGGTGACCTCCTCCTCCGCCAGCCCGGACGGGCCCTCGCCGAGCCACCACACCACACTGCGCGGGCCGGTGACGCTGATCGGCCCGTGCCGGTACTCCATCACCGGGTACGCCTCGGTCCACGCGCCCGCCGCCTCGCGCATCTTGAGCGCGGCCTCCTGCGCGACGCCGTACGTCCAGCCGCGCCCGAGGAAGGTGAACTGGCCCGCCTCCGCGAGCCCGTCGGGCAGCGGCGCGGCGAGCGCCGCCGCGCCGTCCTCGATCAGACCTTCCAGGCCATGC
This sequence comes from Streptomyces sp. NPDC019937, assembly GCF_040631655.1. NCBI lineage: Bacteria > Bacillati > Actinomycetota > Actinomycetes > Kitasatosporales > Streptomycetaceae > Streptomyces > Streptomyces sp. NPDC019937. The sequence goes on along the minus strand of NZ_JBEYAL010000002.1, from coordinate 234,250 downwards.
CCCACATGGGCGCGCAGCAACGCCAGTTCACTGGTCGCCCAGCGCGTCTGCACCACCGACCGCTCATCCGCGAAGTCCAGCACGACCGCCGCGTCCGCCAGGCCGGTGACCGGGGAGCCGGGGACCGCGGTGATGACGGAGGTCGGCACCCCGCCCCGGAGCCGGCCGAGCAGATCCAGCACCTCGGTCGTGGTGCCCGACCGCGACAGCGCGAGCACCCGGTCGTAGGCGCGCCCGGCCGGCATCTCCGACGCCGGGAACGCGTCCGTCTCGCCCTGGCCCCCGGCCTCCCGCAGCGCCGCGTACGCCTGGGCGATGAACCACGAGGTGCCGCAGCCGACGACGGCGACCCGCTCACCGGGCCGGGGCAGCGCCTCGCGCACCGGCCCGTCCGGATCCCGGGCCAGTTCGACGGCGCGGCGCCAGCAGTCGGGCTGGCTCGCGATCTCGGTCTCGGTGTGGCTCATATGGCTCCCCAGTCCGATGGCTGCACATGCGCGAAGATGCTTCGTACAGCCTGATAATGCGCATGATCTTGCAGTGAAGTCCAGGGCGCCCGCCATCGGGGTAGGGTGAACCGCGACGCTACGACGGGGGGCGAGGAGACGGCGTGAAACGGCCGGAGCGCTGGAACGCCCTGCTGGAACTGCTGGCCAGGGACGGCAGGGTCGAGGTCGAGGAGGCCGCCGCCGAACTGGCGGTGTCCGCCGCCACCATCCGGCGGGACCTCGACGAACTCGCGCAGCAGCAGATGCTCAACCGCACCCGCGGCGGCGCGGTCGCGCACAACCTGTCGTACGACCTTCCGCTGCGCTACAAGACCGCCCGGCGCGCCTCGGAGAAGCAGCGGATCGGCGCTGCCGTCGCCCGCATGGTCGAGCCCGGCGCGGTCGTCGGCCTCAACGGCGGCACCACCACCACCGAAATCGCCCGCGCCATCGCCACCCGCGGCGAACTGTCCGGCTCCGAGGGCGGCGGCCCGGCCGTCACCGTCGTGACGAACGCCCTGAACATCGCCCATGAGCTGGCGGTGCGCCCGCACATCAAGATCGTGCTCACCGGCGGGGTGGCCCGCCCCCAGTCGTTCGAACTGATGGGGCCGCTGGCCACCGGAGTGCTGGGCGAGGTCTCCCTCGACCTGGCCATCCTCGGCGTGGACGCGCTGGACCCCGAGCGGGGCGCGGCCGCCCACCACGAGGGCGAGGCCAGCATCAACCACCTCATGGCCCGGCGCGCGGCCCGGGTGGTCGTCGCGGCCGACAGCTCCAAGCTGGGCCGGCGGGCGTTCGCCCGGATCTGCGCGCTGGACGAGATCGAGGTGCTGGTCACGGACACCGGCGCCACCGAAGAGGCGATCGCCCCGTACACCGAGGCCGGTGTCCGCGTCATCCGGGCCTGACGAGGGAGGTCTTCAGGTCCTCACGTCTCACTTCTTCATGGCCGCGAGCAGCGCTGCCACCCGCTCCACCGCGAAGGCGTAGCCCTGGATGCCACATCCGGCGATCACGCCGCTGGCGAGCGCGGAGACATAGGAGTGCTGCCGGAACGGCTCGCGCTGGTGGATGTTGGAGATGTGCACCTCCAGGATCGGCATGTCGTCGCAGATCGCCAGCGCGTCACGCAGGGCCACCGAGGTGTGGGAGTAACCGGCGGGGTTGATGATGACGGCCGCGTGCCGCTCCCGCGCCTCCTGGATCCAGTCGATCAGCTGCCCCTCGTGGTTGCTCTGCCGGCAGTCGGTGGTGAGCCCGTGCGGGGCGGCCGTCTCGGCGACCAGCTTCTCGATGTCGGCCAGGCTGTCGGTGCCGTAGATCTCCGGCTGGCGGCGGCCGAGGAGGTTCAGGTTCGGCCCATTGAGAACCAAGATCGTGGAACGGTCGCGCACGGGGGTGTTGGCCATGGCGTTGGGGTCCTTCCGTGGTCGTCATCGGCGGGTGCGGGGCGTCCGGCGGTCGCGCCGCTCCGCGGAGCATCGTAGATCGCCTGCCCGGAGACCGTTGGCGGCCGGGGCCGGAGGGGGCAGAGTGGCTTCGGGCATGTGCCCATGGACCATGACCGACCATGACGGTGGATGAAGGGAGATCGCCGATGCGCGTGGCGCTGCACTCGGTCCTCAAGGAGGGCCAGGAATCGGGCTACGAACGGGAGCACGCCACGGTTCCGGCGGATCTGCTGGAGTCGCTGGGCCGGGCCGGGATCACCAACTGGCGGATCTGGCGCAGCGGACGCCATCTCTTCCACCTCGTGGACTGCGAGGACTTCGCCGCGGCGATGGCGGCGCTGGACGAGGACCCGGTCAACCACCGCTGGCAGGAGTTCATCGGCGCCTACGTCGATCACTTCGAGACCACGGAGGGTTCCCCGGTCGGGGAATCGGCGCAGATGGCCCTGGGGGAGGTGTGGCAGCTGCGCGTCCAGGCGGCCGGGGCCGCCGGTGGCGACGGTGCGGGTGGCGACGCGGACTGAGGGCGCGGAACCGGCGGACCCTATCGCTCCGGATCGATCGGCGCAGCCATTCATCACACTGTGAGTCATGGTGAGAACGGAGTAAACGCCTCCCGTACTGCTTGGTGGCCCTGCGCGGGGGCGTGGCGGAAATGCAACAGGCGCTCCGCACACGCCCCGCGCCCCCCTACTGGAGGTCAGTGTTGAGCCACCACCGACGTGTGAACAAGCGGACCCTCGCCGTTTCCGGAGCTGCTGTCGTGGCGCTCGGGGCAGCCGCCCTTCTGCTGCCCAACGCCAATGCGAGCCAGGACAAGACGACGGACGTGAAGACCTTCTCGTCCCCGTCGGCAGTGAAACTCGCGAGGAGCCTCGCCTCTGACCTCGGTGACAACGGCGCTGGCTGGTACTTCAACAACGACACGAGCCAACTGGTCATGAACGTCATGACCGAGGACGCGGCGAAGACCGTGGAAGCCAAGGGCGCCGTCGCCAAGATCGTGCAGAACAGCATGTCCGAGCTGAAGGCCGCCACCAAGACGCTGAGCACCGACGCCTCGGTGGCCGGTACCGCCTGGTCCATCGACCCGGTGACGAACAAGGTCCGGGTGACCGCGGACAAGACCGTGACCGGCGCCAAGTGGGACACGCTGACCAAGGCCACGGACGCGATGGACGGCATGGTGAGCGTCCAGCGGACGAAGGGCGAGTTCAAGAGGTTCGACGGTGGCGACCCGGCCCAGCCGGGCGCGAACGGCGGCGCCGCGGGCGCCGGTGACGCGGCGGGCGACGCTGCCGGGAACGCGGGTGCCGGTGGCGCCGGAGACGCCGGGGCTGCGGGCGGAGCCGGGGACGCGGGTGCCGGTGGCGCCGGGGACGCTGGGGCCGGTGGTGCTGGGGACGCCGGGGCCGGTGGCGCGGGCGGTGGCGCGGCGGCCGGCGGTGTCGTCGGCGGCGATGCCATCTTCGGCGGTGGCGCCCGCTGCTCCCTCGGCTTCAACGTCTCCGTCGACGGAGCGCCCGGCTTCCTGACCGCGGGCCACTGCGGCAACGAGTCCGAGACCTGGACCGCGGACCAGGCGGGTGCGCAGGCGCTGGGCACGGTCCAGGACACCAAGTTCCCCGAGACCGACTTCGCGCTGGTGATGTACGACGACGCGACCACCCAGCCCGAGAGCGCGGTCAAGCTCGCCGACGGCACCAACCAGGCGATCGGCCGGGCCGTCGAGGCCAGCGTGGGCCTCAAGGTGCAGCGCTCCGGCAGCACGACGGGTGTCAGCGACGGCGAGGTCACGGGCCTCAACGCCACGGTGAACTACGGCGGTGGCGACATCGTCAACGGCCTCATCCAGACGAACGTGTGTGCGGAGCCGGGCGACAGCGGCGGCGCGATGTTCGCCGGGGACGCGGCGGTCGGCCTCACGTCCGGCGGCAGTGGCGACTGCACCCAGGGCGGCGAGACCTTCTTCCAGCCGGTGACCGGTGCCCTGGAGGCCACGGGTGCCGTGATCGGCGCCGGTGACGGCGGCGCGGGTGACGCCGGTGGCGCAGGCGCCGCGAACGCCGGTGCGGGCGGTGAAGGCGCCGCGAACGCCGGTGCGGGCGGTGAAGGCGCCGCGAACGCCGGTGCGGGCGGTGAAGGTGCTGCGAATGCCGGTGCGGGCGGTGAAGGTGCCGCGAATGCCGGTGCGGGTGGCGAGGGCGCCGCGAATGCCGGTGCGGGCGGTGACGCCGCCGCCAACGCCGGTGCCGCCAACGCGGGCGCGGGCGCCGGTACGGGCGACCAGAGCGGCGCCGGAGCCGGTGACGCCGCCAGTGGGGCCGGGGTCAACTGACCCGGTCCACTCCATGAACGGGGCCCCGGGCGCCCTCCTGCCCCAGTGCCCGGGGTCTCACCTTCTCACCGCACCCCCTGGTCAGCTGCCCTCCGGAGCGGGGTCCAGCGGAGTGGCGGGCGGCGGCAGCAACCCGGCCGCCTCGGCCGCCGCGCCGAGCACATCGTGCAGCATGGCCGGGGTGAGGCGGCCGGTGAAGGTGTTCCGCTGGCTCACGTGATAGCAGCCGAACACCCGTAGCGGGGCGCCCCCGTCGGCGGCCTCCAGCGTGATCCGCGCACCGTGCCCGAAGACGGGCCGCGGCCGGGGCACGCTCCATCCGGCGGTGGCCAGCACGGGCAGGGCGGCCTGCCAGCCGAAGGCCCCGAGCACCACCACCGAGCGCAGGGTCGGCCGCAGCAGACGCAGTTCCCGCTCCAGCCACGGGCGGCAGGTGTCCCGCTCCCCGGGGGTGGGACGGTTGGCGGGCGGGGCGCAGTGCACCGGCGAGGTGACCCGGACCCCGCGCAGCGCGAGGCCGTCGCCGCGGTGGGTGGCGATGGGCTGGTTGGCCAGGCCGATCGTGTGCAGGGCCGCGTACAGGAAGTCGCCGGAGCGGTCGCCGGTGAACATCCGGCCGGTGCGGTTGCCGCCGTGCGCGGCCGGGGCGAGACCCACGACGGCGAGCGCCGCGTCCGGCGGGCCGAATCCGGGCACCGGCCGGGCCCAGTAGTCCCAGTCGGCGAAGGCCGCCTGTTTGGTACGGCCCACCTCCTCCCGCCACGCGACCAGCCGCGGGCAGGCACGGCACCGGCTCACCCGCTCGTCCAGCTCGTCGAGGGTACGGGCGCCGGGCGCCCGGCGGGCGGGCTCGGCACGGGCCGGTTCGGCGGGAGAATCGCGTGGTGTCATACGTCGCGCGGGTGCCCCGCGCCCTTGCGCAGGAAACGCCGCAGCCGGGCCAGCGGCCAGGTGTTGATGACATCGTCGGTGGTCAGCCAGCCGCGCTGGGCCATGCCCACTCCGTACCGCGGATTGGCGAGGTCCAGCGTCGAGTGCGCGTCGCTGTCGATGGCGAACACCACGCCGTGCTCCTTCGCCCGCAGGATGTTCTCGTCCGACAGGTCCAGCCGGTTCGGATGCGCGTTGATCTCCAGCGCGGTGCCGGTACGGGCACACGCGGCGAACACCGCGTCCAGGTCGGCGTCGACGCCGGGCCGCTTGCCGAGGATCCGGGTCGTCGGATGGCCGATGATGTTGACGTGCGGGTTCTCGCAGGCCCGCAGGAACCGCCGGGTCATGGTGTCCCGGTCCTGGCCGAACTGCGTGTGCACCGACGCCACGCACAGATCGAAGCCCTCGAGGAAGTCGTCGGGCCAGTCGACCCCTCCCTCGGCGTCGATGTTCAGCTCCACACCGTGCAGCAGCCGCATGTCCCGGCGGCCGCGCCCGCGGTCCATGGCGCGCAGCCGCTCCCGCTGGGCGAGGATCTTCTCCTTCGTCATCTGCTGCATGTACAGCTTCGGCGCGTGGTCGGTGACGGCGTAGTACGCGTAGCCGCGCCGCTCCGCCGTGGCGATCATGTTCTCCAGCGGTTCGAGGCCATCGGTGAGATCGGTGTGGGTGTGCAGATCGCCCCGCAGATCGGATTCGGCGACGAGCAGGGGCAGTTGGCCCTCCAGCGCGGCCTTCACCTCGCCGCGGTCCTCGCGCAGGGTCGGCGGGATCCAGTCCATGCCGAGCCGCGCGTACACGTCCTCCTCGCTGCGTGAGGCGATCTTCTTTCCGCTCCTGGTCTCGAAGAGGCCGTACTCGGAGAGCTTGAGGCCGTGGCGCACCGCGATCGCGCGGACGCGGATGTTGTGGGCCTTGGAGCCGGTGAAGTACAGCAGCCCCGCGCCCCAGGAGTCCAGGGGCAGCACCCGCAGATCCACCTGGAGCCCCTTGGTGGTGCGGATGGACGTCTTCTTCTCGCCGTGCGCGATGACCTCGGTGGTGTACGGGAGCGCGGTGAACGCGTCCATGAACGGGGCCGATTCGGCCGCCGCCACCAGGATGTCCACATCGCCCACGGTCTCCCGCATCCGGCGCAGCGACCCGGCGTACGCGACCCGCTCGCAGCCGCGCACCCGGCCCAGCGCGGCCACGATGTCGTCGGCGAGGTCCATGGCGTCGTCGAGGGGGACCCGGCCGCCCGCGGCCCGCAGCAGCCCGATGCCGTGCAGGATGTTCTCCTCGGACTTGGGACCGAAGCCCTTGAGGTCGCGCAGCCGGTGTTCCTCGATCGCCGTGGCCAGCTGCTCGACCGAGGCGATGTCCAGCTCCTCGTACAGCACCATGGCCTTCTTCGGCCCGAGCGCCGGGATCGCGGTCAGCTCCCGCACCCCGGCCGGGATCGCGGCGCGCGCCTCCTCGACGGCGGGCACATGTCCGGTGCGCAGATACTCCACGACCTTGTCGGCGATCGACTTGCCGACGTTGGGGATCTCCCGCAGCCCCTTCACATCGAGCCCCGCCACATCGGCGGGATGGCCGCCGATCGACCGCGCGGCCTTCTCGTAGGCACGTGCCTTGAACGCGTCCCCGCCCGTGATCAGGAGGAGATCGGCGTACTCGCGCAGGAGGGCTTCGACCTCCTCGTTGGAGCGAGCCATGGAACAGATTCTAGTCGCCCTACGGCCGGACGGCCCTGGCGATCCCGTGGACCTGGAGGGATCCTTGGTTCGTGAAGCGCCCCACGCGGCCGATGAGGCGCGGCGATCCGGACGCCCGTCCGGGTCGTGTGTTTCCCCGGTTTGGGGGAGGTCATGGACGTTGGATTCCTGAAGCCGTTGTTCGATCGCCCCGGCCCGTGGGCGTGCGTCTACCTCGACACCTCGCGCGCGACGGAGGACGCCCCCACGCGGCGCCGGCTGCGGGAGCGGTTCGTGGCCGGTCAGCTGACCGCCCAGGGCGCCGACCCCCGCACCCGTGAGGCGCTGGTGAGCACGCTGGCCGGTCAGCGGGCGGCCACCGCGTCCGCCGGGCGGGCGCTGTTCGCCGCGGACGGCGAGGTGGTGCTCGACCTGCCGCTGGCCGCGTCCCCGGGCGATGTCGTGACGTCCTGGTCGCCACTGCCCCGGGTGGCGCCGCTGGCGTCGCTGCGCGGCGAGTGGCCGTCGTGCCTGGTGGCGTACGTCGACCGGACGGGCGCCGATCTGGAGCTGCGCGACGAGGGCGGGGCCCGCCCGGTGTGCCGCGCCACGGGCGGGGCGCCACGGGGCCGCGGCCACCGCTCGGTGCCCGCCGACCGGTACGAGTGGCACTACCGCAACCGGGTCGAGAACGACTGGGAGCACACCGCGGACCTCGTGGCCGAGGAGCTGGTACGGCAGTGGCCGGAGAGCGGGGCGCCGTTGCTGGTCCTGGCGGGCGATCCGCGCGAGTGCAGGGCGGTGCGCGACCGGCTGCCCGAGCCGCTGCGGGACCGGGCGGTGGTGGCGCGGCACGGCAGCCGGGCACCCGGCTCCGCCCGGGAGCTGCTGGAGGCGGAGATCGACCACGCCCGCGCGGACCACGCCCGCGCCCATCTGGAAGCCGTACTGGATCTCTTCCGCGCCGGGCGCGGCCGCCCCGGCGGGCACATCGCGAGCGGCCACGACGGCTCCGCGCCCAGCGGGGCGGCGGAGGGGGTGCCCGCGGTGGTGGAGGCGTTGCGCAGCCATCAGGCGGCCACCCTGCTGCTGGGGCAGGCGGGCGGCGACATGCGCCATGAGGTGTGGGTCGGCCCCGGCGCCGATCAGGTGGCGGTGCAGCGGGCCCAGGTGCGGGCGCTGGGGGTGAGCACGCCCGAGCCGGCGCGCGCGGACGACGCGCTGATGCGGTCCGCGGCGGTGGCCGACACCGAGGTGCTGCTGGTGCCCGAGGGCGTGGCAGGACCGGCCGGGGGGCTGGGCGCGGTGCTGCGCTGGCACGGACAGGGCTGAGCGCCGGCAGGAGCCCCGTACCGCATCTGACAGCGCGTCGAAAGCTCATCACGTCGAAGGCTCATCGTGTCGAATGTTGCTTTCTCGGCGAGTCAGACACATGGGGCAAGTTCACACTTTTGTATGCTTTCTCCAGCGCGTCGTTCCCCCTGTCGGACAGTCACTGTCCGTACGGTCACGAAAGGGGCTCCATATGCAGACGATGGAGGTTCGCCCACCGGTACCCAGCCGTTCCCGTAGTAGATGGCGTCGATACGGTCGGCTCGCCGCCGCGAACTTCGTGCGCGGCGCGTCGTACGCATCCGGCACCGCGGCCATCGGTCTGATGGCGTGGTGGGTGCAGACCCATTAGCCCCCAGGGTGTCGCGACAGCCGCTCGGGGCGGCTGTCGCGGCGGTTCTAGGCTTGCGGATGGGGCTGATGGCGGAAGCGGAATCCGTGGTGTGCCTTGCGGGGCGCGTGGCCGCCGAGCCCGGCCCGCAGCTGGATCCCGTGAATGACCTCGATGATGCCCAGAACCAGCAGCCAGACGCCGGTCACCAGGGTGAGCGCGGCGATGGAGCCGAAGGGCGACACGATCAGCACGATTCCGGCCAGGGCGGTGATGACACCGAGGAAGATCTGCCATCCGCGGGCGGGGATTCCCGTGTCCTGGACGGCCATGACGGTGTGCATGACACCCCGCAGCAGCCAGGCGAATCCGATCCACAGCGCGAGCAGCAGGATCGACTGGGCCGGACCCCGGAAGCAGATCAGGCCGAGGAACACGCTCACCGCGCCGCTGACGAAGCTGAGGACGCGCATGGACCCCGGGATGTGCGCCCCGAAGGCCGCGACCAGCTGAAAGATGCCGCTGATCAGCAGATAGACACCGAACAGGGCGCCGACCACCGCCAGGGTGGCCGCGGGCCACACCAGCACCAGCAACCCCAGCACGATCGCGACCAGACCCGCGATCAGCAGCATCTGCCACGCGGCATCCGACAGGGTGCCCAGCAGGCCGGTGAAGGGGCGGTCAGGACCGGCGGCGCGCTCATCGCGCTGACCGGCGTCGCGCGAGTTGTCCGAGGGGAACGTCATCGTCGTCCACCTCCTTGAGGGAACAGTGACACCACCATCGTCGCTCCCCCCGCGCCTTATCGCCTGATGGTGGCGCGTGGACCCGGCCGGTGTGCCCGTCACGCATCATCGTGGCGCCTGCGGCGGTGCCGTCGTGGCGCGGTCAGCCGCCCGTCGCGAAGCCGGGGAAGAGGGTCATCCCGCCGTCCACGTACAGCGTGGTGCCCACGACGTAGTCGCACAGGTCGGAGGCGAGGGCGACCGCCGCGTTCGCGATGTCCTGCGGCTCGCCGATCCGGCCGTAGGGGATCAGCTCCAGCAGCGCGTTCCGGGCGTCCTCGGTGTCCCAGGCGTCGCGGTTGATCGGGGTCTTGACGGCCCCCGGCGCGACCGCGTTCACCCTGATCTTCTGCGGCGCCAGCTCCTGGGCCATGGTCTGCATCATCATCGACACACCGCCCTTGGACGACGCGTAGTTCACATGACCGGCCCAGGGGATGATCTGGTGGACCGAGCTCATGCAGATGATCTTCCCGGCCGCCCGTGACACCTCGGGAACGACGCCGCGCCGCTGGAATTCCTTGACCGCCTCCCTGGCGCACAGGAACTGACCGGTGAGGTTGACCGAGAGCACCTTCTCCCAGTCCGCCAGGGTCATCTCCACCATCGGGGCGTCACGCTGGAGGCCCGCGTTGGCGACCAGGATGTCGATCGTGCCGAATCGGTCGACCATGGTGGACACCATGTCGACCACCTGGTCCTCCCGCGACACATCCGCCTGGTGGGCGTAGGCGCGCACACCGTGGCCCTCGATCTCCTTCACGACGGCCTCGGCGGCAGGGCGGTCGGAGACGTAGTTGACGACCACATCGGCGCCGGCGCGCCCCAGGGCGATGGCGGTCGCCTTGCCGATGCCCGAGTTGGCCCCCGTCACCAGCGCCTTCTGGCCCCTGAGGAGCTCCAGGCCGGACACGGAGGGCGGGCCTTGGGGGGTGGTCATGGGTGTTCTCCTTCGCTGGGTGTCCGCCGCCGGGTGTCCGTGGGTCGCGCGTCCCGACCCTTCCAGCCCGGGGCGGATCCCGGGGCTCTCCACGGCGCCACGGTCACCCGCTGAGGCGATGCACATCGTTCCAGCGGCGCAACGCGGGGGAGCGGCGGGCGGTACGTCGTTCAGCCGGCGACCGGCTCGGCCATGGCCTGGGCGCGCAGCGTCGAGCAAGTGCGGTTGATGAGCCGGGAGACATGCATCTGGGAGATGCCCAGCTGCTCGGCGATCCGGCTCTGGGTCATGTCGCAGAAGAACCGCATGTAGAGGATCTGGCGCTCCCGGTCGGGCAGCCGCCGGAGCCCGGGGCGCACCGCCTCGCGTTCCACCACGCGGTCGTACGCGGGCTCCTGGCCGCCGAGCGTGTCCGCCAGCGAGTAGCCGTCGTCCGCGCCGGTCAGCTGGGCGTCGAGGGATAACGGGGTGAAGCTGCCCATGGCCTCCATGCCGACGCGCACCTCCTTCTCGCTGAGGCCGGTGCGCTCGGCGATGGCCTCGGTGGGCACCGTGGCGTCGTCGAGGGAGTGCGACAGCTCCCGGTGCGCGACCCGCACCCGGTTGCGCAGCTCCTGGACCCGGCGCGGGACGTGCAGCACCCACAGGTGGTCCCGGAAGTGGCGCTTGATCTCGCCGACGATGGTGGGCACCGCGAAGCCCGCGAACGCCGTGCCGTGTCCGGGGTCGTACCGCTTGACGGCCTTCACCAGGCCGAGCGCGGCCACCTGCTCCAGGTCCTCCAGGGCTTCGCCCCGGTTGCGGTACTGGCGGGCCAGCCGCCGCGCCATCGGCATCCACGCCTCCACCACCCGCTGCCGCAGCGCCTCCTTCTCGGGGCCGTCCGGGAGGCGGGCCATCTCGTGGAACTCGGCGCCGGTGTCGGGGGCGTCGTCGTGCGGGTGCTTCGAGGAACCGGACCGGGGACGTGTCCTGTGCTGCGCTGCGGTCGTCATGTCACACACCTCCTGCAGTGGGCTGACGGGTCGCCTGGGACCGTGGTCGCTGCCGTGCGGGAGCGCGCAGGATACGGACCGGAGGGCCGTGTCCTGGAGCGGTCAGAGCGCTCCCACGGTGCGTGCCTCCGGTCCGAAGCACGTTCAATCGCCTGCCCTGGGCCTCCAGGGGTAAACCCGGCCGGGTCCGGGCTCAGCCCAGCAGCGCCGCCACCGTGATGAGCACCGGCGCGGCCAGCACCGTGGACAGCAGGATGGACTCGCGGGCCAGGATGGTGCTCGTGTCGTAGCGCACGGCGTAGGTGAAGAGGTTCTGCGCCGAGGGGAGCGCGGAGGTGACGACGGCCGCGAGGAGGGCGGGGCCGCTGAGCCGGAAGACACCGGCCGCGATGGCCCAGGCCACCACCGGCTGGCCGAAGGATTTCAGCGCCACCGACAGCAGCACCGGGCCGCGGTCCTCGCCGCGCCCGGGCAGCTCACTGCCCGGCAGCGAGATCCCGAAGGCGAGCAGCACGGCGGGTACGGCCATGCCGCCCATCAGCGAGAAGGGTTCCATGACGGGCCCGGGCACCCGCCACCCCGAGGCGGCCACCGCGACCCCGGACAGCGAGCCGATGACGACGGGGTTGCGGAAGGGGGTGGTCAGCCGGCGGACCAGCGAAGGCGGGTGCTCCCCGGGGCGGCTGAGGTCGATGACGGTGAGCGCGATCGGGGTCATCACCAGCTGCTGGAACAGCAGCACCGGGGCGACGAGGGACGCGTCGCCGAGGACGTACACGGCGATCGGGATGCCGAGGTTGCCCGCGTTCACATAACTCGCGCACAGCGCGCCGATCGTGGTGCGGCCCACGCTCCACTTGCGTACCGCGCCGACCGCGACGAACGCGCCCGCCACCACGAAGGTGCTCAGGGCCGTGACGAGCAGCGGGGTCGAGACGACGACGGACAGGTCGGCGCGGGCGAGCGTGGAGAACAGCAGCGCGGGGGAGGCGACGTTGAAGGAGAGCCTGGTCAGGACCTCCCGCCCCGACCCGCCCAGCGCTCCTCGGCGGCCGAGCACATAGCCGGTGACGATGATGCTCGCGATGACGCCGAAGCCGGTGATCACACCGCCCACGGGACCTCCGCCCGGCCGGGGTTCCGGTGGGCCGCGGGGTGCCGCGGGGCAGGGCGGGGTCTCGGGACGCGGGGCGAGGGACGGGGCGCGGCGGTCATGAGCGGTGTCTTCCCGGGCTGGAGTTGTCAGCATGCACCCTACAAGTAACCCGGGCACGCCGTGCAGAAGACCGGACGCTGTCCCACTATGTGATCGTCAGGACGCGTTCACCCTTCGCCAGCGAGCTGTCGCCCGCGAAGATCTGGATCTCTCCCTTCTCCACCGTGAACGTGCCGTCCCGGTCATGGGTCCAAAAGCCCAGATCCTCGGCGCCCAGCCGGAAGCGGACGGTGGTGGACTCGCCGGCGCCGAGGGTGATCCGGCGGAAGCCGCACAGCCGCCGCACCGGTTGTACGAGGCTGGCCACCGGGTCGCGCAGATACACCTGCACCACCTCGTCCCCCTCGCGGTCCCCGGTGTTGCGGACCGCGACCGCCACCTCCACGGTGTCGCCCTTGCGCAGCGCGTCGGCCGTGATCCGGCTGACGGACAGCTTCGGCTCGCCGATGTCGAAGGTGGTGTAGCCGAGGCCGTGGCCGAAGGGGAACTGCGGGCCGTCGGCGAGGTCGAGGTACTTGGAGGTGTACTTGTTGTCCGGGTCGTAGGGGCGCCCGGTGTTCTCGTGGTTGTAGTAGAGGGGGATCTGCCCGACCGAGCGCGGGAAGGACACGGGCAGTTTGCCGCCGGGGTTCACGGTGCCGAACAGGACGTCCGCGATGGCGTTTCCGCCCTCGATGCCCGGATGCCACGCCTGGAGCACGGCCGGCGCCGAGTCCAGCCAGCCGCCCATCGTCAGCGGGCGGCCGCTGACCTGGACCACGACGAAGGGCGTGCCGGTGTCCGCGATCGCCGCGATCAGCTTCTCCTGCTGTCCGGGCAGGCCGATGTCGCTGCGTACGGCCGCTTCCCCGCTGAGCGCCGAGGCCTCCCCGACCACGACGACCGCCACCTCGGCCGCTCTGGCGACCGCGACGGCCTTGGCGATGCCGCCGGTGTCCTCGCCCGCCGGGTCCACGCCGCGGGCGTGTCCGACCCGGGCCTTCGGCGCGGCGTCCTTGACCGCGTCGAGGACGGTGACCGGCGCGAACGCGTCCGCCCAGGGGCCGGCCCAGGACCCGCGCAGGTCGGTGGAGTCGGCGAAGGGCCCGACGACGGCGATGGAGGAGACCGACGGGCTGAGCGGGAGCAGCGCCGCCTTCCCCTTCCCGGCCGGGGTGTTCTTGAGCAGCACCATGGTGCGCGCGGCCGTCTCGCGCGCCGCCGCCCGGGACTCCTTGGTGGGCTCCTCGATCGCCGCGTCCTCGTCCGCGTAGGGATGTTCGAAGAGTCCGAGCCGGAACTTGAGCCGCAGGACGCGGGCCACCGCGTCGTCCAGCCGCGCGGCGCTGATCGCGCCGCCGCGCAGCAGCCGCTTGCCGTGGTCGGCGAGGGTGGTGCTGACCATCTCCATGTCGACCCCGGCGTTCAGCGCCAGCCGTCCGGCGTCGGCGTGGTCGGCGGCGAAGCCGTGGACCGTCATTTCCTGAACGCCGTTGTAGTCGCTGACGACGACGCCGCCGAACTCCCACTCCTCCTTGAGGATGTCGGTGAGGGTGTGCCGGTTGCCGTGGGCGGGGACCCCGCTGATGGTGTTGAAGCTCGCCATGACGGTGGCCACCCCGGCGTCCACGGCCGCGAGGAAGGGCCCGAGGTAGAGGTTGCGCAGCCGGGCCTCGGAGACGTCCACCGTGTTGTAGTCGCGTCCGCCCTCGGCACCGCCGTACGCCACGAAGTGCTTGGCGCACGCCGCGAGCCGGTCCTTCGCGCTCAGGTCCTCGCCCTGGTAGCCGCGGGTCTTGGCGGCGGCGAACGCGGCCGTCAGATGCGGGTCCTCGCCGCTGCCCTCGGAGATCCGCCCCCAGCGCGGTTCGTGGGTGACGTCCATCATGGGGGAGAAGGCCCAGTGCACCCCGTTGGAGCGGGCCTCCCTCGCCGACACCTCGGCGTCCCGTTCGGCCACCGCCGGGTCGAAACTCGCGGCCTGGGCCAGCGGGATGGGGAACGTGGTCCACATGCCATGGATGACATCGAGGCCGAACACCAGCGGGATGCCCAGGCGTGACTCCTCGACGGCCATCCGCTGGAGCGCGTTGGTGGACTTCGCGCCGTAGATGTTGAGGACGGAGCCGAGCCGTCCCTGGCGGGCCGCCTTCTCCGCCGCGGCGGTCTGCCCGCCGCCGGGCCCGGTGTCGCCGGTCCAGGCGAGCTGCTGCAGCTGGCCCAGCTTCTCCTCGACCGTCATCCGCCCCAGCAGGGCCTGGACCTTGGACTCGTACGGGGCGGGCTCCGCCGTAGGTCCCTCGCCCGGGCCCGGCCGCTCCCGGGCGTGGGCGGTGCCGGTGGCGGCCCTGCCCGCGATGGCGGTGCCACCGGCCGCGGCGAGCACCGTTCGTCTGCGCACACCAGTCATGTTCTTCGCCCCTTGAAGAGTCTTGAAGAGTTCTGAGGGTGTTCCGGGTGTCCGACGGGTTTGATCTTTAAAAAGTTGAACTGAAGGTACGGAGCCGCCCCGGAGGCGTCAAGGGTGCGCCCATTGACAGGCGTGGTGCGGCCTCCCATACTCACGCCACGGTTAACCGTGAACGGTTAACCAGTATCCCGGGCAACGAGGCCCCGAGCAGGAGAACCACATGACCTCACGCCACGCGTCCGTCCAACTCCGCCGCACCGTGCTGTCGAGCTTCATCGGCAACACCATCGAGTTCTATGACTTCCTGCTCTACGGCCTCGCCAGCGCGCTGGTGTTCGGCGATCTCTTCTTCCCGAGTCTGAGCCCGTTCGCGGGCACCCTCGCCTCGTTCGCCACCTTCGGCATCGGCTTCATCGCCCGCCCGCTCGGCGGCTTCGTCTTCGGCCACCTCGGCGACACCATCGGCCGGAAGACCACGCTGGTCACGACGTTGTGCGGGATGGGTGCCGCCACCTTCGCCGTCGGTCTTCTGCCAACGTACGACACCATCGGGATCTGGGCACCGGTGCTGCTCGTGGTGCTGCGCTTCATCCAGGGCTTCATGGTCGGCGGCGAATGGGGCGGCGCCATGCTGATGGTCGTCGAGAACGCCCCGGCCCACCGCCGCGGCTTCTTCAGCGCCTGGCCCAACACCGGGGGCTTCTCCGGACAGCTGCTGGCCACCGGAATGTTCGCGCTGATGGGCCTCCTGCCCGACGGGCAATTCCAGTCCTGGGGCTGGCGCGTGCCGTTCCTGTGCAGCGCGGTGCTGGTGGGCGTAGGGCTGTGGATGCGCGGGCGGCTCGGTGAGTCCGAGGTGTTCGAGCAGGTCAAGCACGAGGAGGGCAAGGCCAAGGCGCCACTGCTGGACGTGCTGCGCCATGACTGGCGGAGCGTGCTGCTGATCATGTCGCTGCGGTTCAGCGAAAGCGTGCCGTTCTTCCTGCTCACCGTCTTCGCGGTGTCCTACGGACCGGAACACCTCGGCATCCCGAAGGCCACCCTGACCACCGCCATCATGATCGCCTCGGTGCTCGCCTTCCCCGCCCACGGCTTCTTCGGCGCGCTGTCCGACAAGGTGGGCCGCCGCCCGGTCTACGTCTACGGCGGCCTGGCCGCCGCGGCCCTGGCCTTCCCGGCGTTCTGGCTGCTGAAGTCCGGCTCCGCGGTGCTGATCGTGCTGGCGTACTGCCTGGTCATCAACCTCGCCCACAACGCCTGCAACGCCGTCCAGCCCGCCCTGTTCACCGAGCTGTTCGGCTCCAAGGTCCGCTACAGCGGCGCCTCGGTCGGCGCCCAGCTCGGCGCGATCGTGGCCGGTGGCCTCACCCCGTTCATCGCCACCGCGCTCACCGGCGGCGGCGACAACTGGGTCCCGGTGGCCGCCTACGCGAGCGCCGTCGCCCTGATCTCGGCGGCCGCCGCGTACTTCCTCACCCCCGAGACCTCCCGACGCGACCTGGTCGACACCAGCTCCGCGATGGCGGCCGGACCCGAACCCGCGCCCGCGCCGGACACCAAGCCGGCCGAGGCGCCGGAGACCGGTGCGGTCGCGTGACCGTCCATCGCGAGTTCGTCCTGCGCGACGACCCCCGCTTCGGCCACTGCCACGCCTCCACCCTGCTGCCGCTGCCGGACGGCGAGGCGCTGGCCGCCTGGTTCGCCGGAAGCCGGGAGGGCGCGGACGACGTGGCGATCTGGCTGGCGCGACGGACCGGCGGCGGGTGGCAGGCGCCGGTGAAGGTGGCGGACGAGGCGGGGCTGCCGCACTGGAACCCCGTCCTGTTCGCCACCGGCCACGGCGAGGTGCTGCTCTTCTGCAAGACCGGCCACCGCATCCCGCACTGGCGTACC
Organism: Streptomyces sp. NPDC019937; assembly: GCF_040631655.1. NCBI lineage: Bacteria > Bacillati > Actinomycetota > Actinomycetes > Kitasatosporales > Streptomycetaceae > Streptomyces > Streptomyces sp. NPDC019937. Next base: position 217,474 of record NZ_JBEYAL010000002.1, on the reverse strand, counting down.
CGGGTACTGCGCTCCCGGGACGGCGGCCTCGGCTGGTCCGCCCCCGCCGAACTGGTGCCGGGCGCGGAAGGGGCCGGTGGGCGCGGGCCGGTGAAGAACAAGCCGATCCGCCTCGCCGACGGCGGCTGGCTCGCGCCCGCCTCCGTCGAGGAGCCGCGGAGCGCCGGGGGCCGCTGGGACGCGTTCACCGACCGCTCGGACGACGGCGGCGCGAGCTGGCGGCGCTCCGCGCCCGTACCGCTGGACCGCCCGGCGTTCCGCGGCGCCGGGGTCATCCAGCCGGCGCTGTGGGAGAGCGCCCCGGGCGAGGTCCGGATGCTGCTGCGCAGCTCCTGCGGCCGGGTCTGCCGCAGCGCCTCCCACGACGGCGGCCGTACCTGGTCGACCGCGCGGCCGCTGGACGTCCCGAACAACAACAGCGGTCTGGACGCCGTACGGCTCGCCGACGGGCGGGTGGTGCTGGCGCACAACCCGGTGGCCGCCGCGTGGGGCGCCCGCACCCCGCTGGTGCTGTCCGTGTCCGAGGACGACGGGATCACCTGGCGCCGGGCGGTGGTGCTGGAGGACCGGCCCGTCTCCCGCCCCGGCGCCATCGTCCCGGACGAGACGGGCGTACGGACCGACGGCCGAGCCGAGTTCTCCTACCCGGCGGTCGTGCCCTGGGCGGACGGCGTCGCCGTCACGTACACCTGGCAGCGGCGCGGCATCGCCTTCGCCATCGTTTCCGGAGCGGCCCTGGGGAGGAATAATGAGTCAACGGTTAACGGTTGACTGAAGACGTTCCGCCCCCCAGAAGGAGCCCGTCGGTGCCCATCACCTCGCTACAGCAGCAGTCCCTCGGCGATCTGGTCGCCCATGAGCTGCGCGTCCTCATCATCTCAGGACGGCAGCGCCCCGGCACCCACCTCGTCGAGGGCGCCCTCGCCGAGCAGTACGACGTCAGCCGCGGCCCGGTCCGCGACGCGCTGCGGCAGCTGGAGGCCGAGGGGCTGGTCGAATCCCGCCGCCGCGGGGTCTTCGTCACCGGGCTCACCGAGGACGACGTCGACGAGCTGTACACGCTGCGGGAATCCCTGGAGACCCTGGCCCTCACCCTCGCCATCGGCCGGGCCGGACCCGGCGACTGGGACCGCGCCCAGGGCTTCGTCGACCGGATGCGGGACGCCGCCGACCGCTCCGCGCCCAGCGACTTCGCCCTCGCCGACCTGGAGTTCCACTCCCAGTTCTACCTGCTGTCCGGGCACCGCCGACTGGTCGCCGTCTGGGAGCAGTACCGCCCCACGTTCGGCGTCGTCCTCGATGTCACCAACGCCCAGGACGTCGATCTGCACCCCTCCGCCGAGGCCCATGTCGACCTGCTGGAGACCGTGCGGGGTGGCGAGACCGAGACCGCCGTCACCACCCTGCGGGAGCACCTCCTCGGCGCCAAGAACCGGCTCCGCTCGGCGCTGCGCGCCGCCCGGGCCGCCAACGAGGGCTGACCGGCGGCCGGCGGCGCCGGGACCGTCAGTGCCCGCGCTCGTCCATTCCCGTCATCAGGGCCTGGTGGCTGGCGCGCACATGCTCGCGCATCACCCGCTCCGCGCCGTCGCCGTCCTTGGCCTGGATCAGGCTGAGGACGCGGTGATGCTCGGAGTCCGACTCGATGAGCCGCCCGGGGCGGGACAGCGAGGTGCGCACCAGCCGGGCGTAGGCGAGCTGGTTCATCAGGGTGCGGTAGTGCCCCTCCAGCTTGCTGTTGTCCGCGCCCCTGACGATCAGATCGTGGAACTCGTGGACCAGCGCCGCGTAGCGCTCCGCGTCGCCGTCCCTGACGGCCTGGTCGGCCGCTCGCATGCTGGCCTCCAGCTGCTCCACCTCCGGCACGTTCCCACGGAAGGCGAGCAGCCGGGCGGCGGCGCCCTCGAACAGCTCCTTCATCTGGAACAGCTCGGTCAGCTCACGGCGCGACGGTACGGCGACGAACGTGCCGACCCGGGGCCGGACTTCCACCAGCCCCTCTATCTGGAGCTGCTTGAGGGCCTCGCGGATGGGCGTCCGGCTGACCCCGAAGGTCTCGGACAGCGCCATCTCGGACAGGCTGGAGCGGGGCGGCAGTTCGCCACTGATGATCATCTGCCGCAGCTCTTCGGCAACCCTCGCCTGCATGCTGGTCTGCTGAAGCCGCTTGCCTGTGGGTCGTTGCATGGCACGGAACCGTAGGCTGGGCGCTCTCTCCCCGTCAACCGGGGACAGGCTCGTGTGGTCTGCCATACAAGAGCGCTCCCGCCTGGATGTGTCGTCACGGACCCCATGCCGTCATGACCTGAGGATGAACGGATCCCCGGCCGGTTCCTCGCTGGTGTTGATCCACACGCTCTTCAGCCGGGTGTACTCCCGGATGACCTCCGTGCCGTGCTCGGTGCCCATGCCGCTGCTCTTGAAGCCCGCCCGGGGCGACATCGGCGACATCGAACGGTAGGTGTTGGCCCAGACCGTGCCCGCCTCCAGCCGGGACGCCATCCGGTGCACCCGGTTCACATCCCGGGTCCACACCCCCGCCGCGAGGCCGTACGCCGAGTTGTTGGCGATCGAAAGGGCCTCGTCCTCGGACTCGAAGGGCAGGACGGTGGCCACCGGCCCGAAGATCTCCTCCTGGCAGATCCGCAGCGTGTTGTCGACGCCGGTGAACACGGTGGGGGAGTAGAAGTAACCGTTCAGCCCGGTGTCAGGCCGGCCCCCGCCGCACACCACCTTTCCGCCCTCGGAGCGGCCCAGCTCGACGTAGCCCTCGACCTTCTCCAGCTGCTCGGCGATGGCCAGCGGGCCCAGCTCGGTGGCCTCGTCGAGCGGGTCGCCGATCGCGATGGTCGCGGCCCGGGCCGCCACCCGCTCCAGGACCTCGTCGTACACCTCGCGGTGCACCAGCACCCGGCTGCCCGCCACACAGGTCTGGCCCGCGGCGGCGAACACCCCGGCGATCACGCCCATGGCGGCCGAGCCGAGGTCGGCGTCCGGGAAGATGATGTTGGGCGATTTGCCGCCCAGCTCCAGGGTGCAGCGGATCAGCCGGTCCGCGCAGGTACGGGCGATCCGGCGGCCGGTTCCGGTGGAGCCGGTGAAGCTCACCTTGGCCACGTCCCGGTGCTCGGTCAGCGGGCCGCCCGCGGTGGCGCCGAAGCCGGTGACCACGTTGACCACGCCCGGCGGGAAGCCCGCCTCCGCGAAGAGCGGGGCGAGCGCCAGAAGCGAGGCCGAGGTGTGCTCCGACGGCTTGATGACCATCGTGTTGCCCGCGGCCAGCGCCGGGGCGAGCTTGGTGGCGGTGAGCAGCAGCGGGGAGTTCCAGGGGGTGATGGCCCCCACCACGCCCACCGGTTCGCGCAGCGTGTAGTTGAGCAGCTCCCGGCTCGCGCCCGGGATGACATCGCCCTGGATCTTGTCGGCGAGCCCCGCGTAGTAATAGAAGTACTCGGGCAGGCCCGCGAGTTGGGCCCGCATCTCGCGCAGCAGCTTGCCGTTGTCCAGGGATTCGGTGCGGGCCAGCTCCTCGGCGTGTTCGCCGATCAGATCGCCGAGGTCGCGCAGCAGCCGGCCGCGCCGGGTCTGGCTCAGGTCCCGCCAGTGCGGATCCTCGAAGGCGGCGCGGGCGGCGGCCACCGCGCGCTCCACATCGGGGGCGGTGCCGTTCGCCGCCTCGTACCAGGGCTCGGCGGTGGCCGGGTTGACGCTGGCGAAGTAGCCGCCGTCGGCGGGGGCGGTCCACTCGCCCGCGATGTAGTGGTCGTGGCGCGGCAGGCGGTTCATGAGCTGTGGCACTCCTGATGTCCGGTGTGGGTGAGGATCGCGTCGGCCAGGTGCTCCGGGCACTCCAGCGGCAGCAGATGGCGGGCCCCGGGCACGATCACCGCCCGGGCGCCGGGGATCCGCCGCGCGAGCCGCCGCGACATGGCCGGGGTGGAGCCGGGGTCGTCCTGCCCGGTCACCGCGAGAGTGGGGGCGGTGATCCGGGGCAGCCGCGGCCACAGCCCGGCGTCGGCGGTCGCGAAGACGTCGTAACAGGCGAGGTAGGAGACGGGGTCGTTGGCCAGCAGCGTGTCCAGCACCCGCTGCGCCAGAAGGGGCTCCTGGGCCCGCCAGCCGGGCGAGAACCAGCGGTCGACCGCAGCCCACGCGGACGCCCCGAAGTCCCGGGCCGCCACCTCCCGCCGCCGCGCCACCGCCGCGCGCTCGTCCTCCGACCGCCCCGCCACCGAGCTGACGAGCGTCAGCGAGGCGGTGAGGTCCGGCCGGTCCAGGCCGAGCTGCTGGGCGACCAGGGCGCCGAGCGAGAAGCCGACGACATGCGCCGGCCCGCTCAGCAGGGCCGCCACGTCAGCGGCCAGCTCGGCGACCGACACCCCGGGGGCCGCGGCCGGGGAGGCGCCGTGGCCGCGCAGATCGACCAGCGTCACCCGGTGCCGGGCCGTGAGCGCGGGCAGACACCGCTCCCACATGCTCCGGTCGAGCCCGACCCCGTGCAGCAGGACGAGGCCCGGTCCGGCGCCGTGCGTCTCGTGCGCCAGCGCGACCGGTGTGGTGGAGCGCGCCCCGGACGGACGGGCCGGGCCACCCGCCCGGGGCGCGTGCCTACCGCCGCCCGTGCCCATGGCGCTCACTGCTCCGTGGCGAGCGGGGCCAGCCGGGCCTGGGGGCGGCCCTGGGCGGCGGCCGCGAGCCCGATGACAATCTCGTCGGCGCGTGGTCCGTCCGCCACCCGCACCTCGATGCTCTGGTGGTGCGAGCGGATCGTGGCGTCGGTGATGTGCTTGAGCGGGATGTCGAAGACCGTGCCCGCGGCCGCGCGCTTCTCCACGGCCGGCAGCAGGGTGGTCGCCTTCGCCGCCTTGCGGAAGTGGTCGCCGAACTTGAGCGTGTGGATCAGCCCGGAGCCGTGCTCGATCTCCCCGTCCAGGCCCACGATGGCGGCCTTCCCGTATGCCTCGACCGGCGCGCCCAGCGCCTCGACCACCCGCGGCGCCAGCAGCTCGCCGAGCTTCGGCGCCACCTCGTCGATGCCCGGCAGCAGATCCGTCACATAGCCCTGCCCGGCCCAGGGGTTCTCGATGACGGCGAGCACCACCGCGGTACGGGCGGGCGGGTCCACCGGACGGCCGCCCTCGCTGTGGATGTCCTCGGTGAAGGTGATGATCTTGCGGACGTTCACTGCACGGTCTCCATGTTTTTCGGGGCTGCCGTATCTGCCGGGTCTTCCAGGTCGGCGAGGCGGATGACGGGATCGGTGGCCCGGTCCCCGATCCGCGCGTTGGGGCGGGGGCCGGAGGCGCCGGCCGCGATGACGACGATCTCGTCGGGCCGGGGCGCGTCGGGGATGCGGATCTGGCACGTCTGGTAGTGCGAGCGGGTCGCGGCCGCCGTCTTGTGCCACAGCGGCACGGTCAGCGGCTCACCCGCCGGGAGCCGGTCGTCGCTGAACACGATGATCGAGGTGCCCTCGGTCAGCTCCCGCAGGACATTGCCGAAGAACGGGGTGTGGATCAGCGCCCCGCCGTGTTCGATCTCCCCGTTCAGCCCGACGATCGCGGCCTTGCCGAACGCCTCGACGCGCTCCACGCCGCCCAGCGCCTCGCTCACCCGGTCGGTGAGCATCCGCGCGAGCCCCGGGGCGATCCGCTCGACCTCGGGCTGCAGATCGGCGACCAGGCCCAGGCCCGCCCACGGGTTACGGATCACCGCCGCGGCCGCGACCCGGCGCACGGAGGAGGCCACCGGCCGCCCCAGCTCCAGCAGCACCTCGTCGGTGACGCTGACGACCTTGCGCAGGCCCAGGTCAGCCATGGTCGCCGCCATCGGTGAACCGCGGCATGACCTTCTCAGCGAACAGCTCCAGGCTGCGCATCGCCTTGCGGTGCTCCAGACCGGGGTGGGTGGTCCACAGCAGCAGATGCTCCAGGCCCACCTCCTCCCGCAGCTCGGCGATCTTCTCCGAGACGTACTCGGGGGTGCCGACCAGCAGATTGCGCTGCGCCAGGAAGTCGAAGGACAGCTCGTGGGCGTCGGTCAGTTCCTCGCCCGCCTCCATCAGGTTGCCCAGGCCCCGGAAGTGCATGATCCACCGGTAGGTGGTCATCAGCGCTTCCTCGAAGTCCGCGCGCGCCTGCTCCATGGTGTCGGCCACGTACACGTCCCGTACCAGGCCGATGCCCTCGCCGAGCGCGTACTCGCGGCCCGACGCCTGGCTCGCGGTGGTGCGGTACAGCTCGAAGCGCTCCTTGAGCGCCGAGACCGGCGGCAGCCAGAACATCCCCTGGACCCCGTCGGCCGCGGCCGCCTTGATCGACCGCGGGCTGTCGATGACCTGCCACAGCGGCGGATGCGGGCGCTGCAGCGGGAACGGCGTCACCTGCATCTTGGTGATGACCCCGTCCTCCATGTAGTCCGGGGTGGCGGGGGAGAGCGGATGGTTCCACTTCACCCCGGGGGCGGGGAACTGGTAGAAGCGGCCCTGGTGCGAGAAGAACTCGCCGCTCCACGCCTTGCGCAGGATGTCCACCGTCTCGTCGTACAGCGCGCGGTTCTGCTCCTGGTCGCGCGGGTCGGCGAGCGCGTTCAGATTGAGCGCCTCGCGCCCGTAGAGCCCGCGTCCGAGGCCGACCTCGACCCGGCCGCCGGAGAGCTGGTCGAGCATCGCGATGTCCTCGGCGAGCCGCAGCGGATGCCAGAAGGTGGCGATGTTCGCCGCCTGGCCGATCCTGATGTTCTCGGTACGGGCGGCGATGTCGGCGCCCATCAGGACCGGGTTCGGAGTGATCTCGATGGCCTCGTGGCCGAAGTGGTGCTCGGTGTACCAGGTGGACCAGAAGCCCGCGCGGTCCGCGGCGACCGCGAACTCCCGTGCCTCGTCCATGACGTCGGCGTAGGAGCCGAGCCGGCCCGGTGCTCCGAGGTTGTGGAATATCGAGAATCGCATGCAGCGTCCGTCCTGTTCTTCCGGGTCGCGCTGTGCCATGGCAGGGAGGCTAGGAGTCCGGTTGGGGCCCGTCAAGGGTTAACGCCCAGGCAACAACTTTGACCTGTGTATTTGGTGCGAGAGCGGTTCTTTCCCGGCTCATTTGTCCCAAGGTGTTGACAGCGGCTGGCGCCGTTCTTAGCGTCCTCTGCCATACAAGAGCCGATTGAGGGATCTGTCATGACGCACACTCTTGACCGCACCGCCCGCATCCGCTCCGCCTGGCAGGCCGCCTGGGATCAGGGCCGGATGGAGGCGTTCGACGAGTTGCTGAGCCCCGGCTATGTCCGGCGGCGCGGCCCGGCCGCGGCGCCCCAGGACCGCGAGCAGTTCAAGAACTCCGTACGCGCCATCCGTGAGGCGTTCCCCGATCTGCACACCGAGATCGAGGAGATCGTCGAGGACGGCGAGGAGCTGGCGATCCGCTGGCGCAGCACCGGCAGCCACACCGGCGACTTCCTCGGCGTGCCGCCCACCGGCCGCCCGGTCGAGGTCTCCGGCGCCACCTTCACCCACTTCGACAACGGTGTGATCGCCGAGGAGTGGGTGACCTGGGACCCCCGTCAGCTGCTGGAGGCGCTGGGGATCATCACCACCACCCAGGAGGCCGCCGTCGACGCCGACCTGGTGCGCGGGGTGCACCGCAAGTTCATCACCGGCGTGACCGTGGTGACCACCGACGACGCCGGTACGCCCAGGGGGCTGGCCGTCAACGCCTTCTCCAGCATCTCACTGGACCCGCCGATGGTGCTGGTCTGTGTGCAGCGCAGCTCCACCACCCACCCCGCGCTGCACCGGTCCACCCATCTGGGCATCAACATCCTCGCCGCCGGTCAGCTGGACGTCGCCAAGGTCTTCGCGTCCAAGTCCGACGACAAGTTCGCCGGACTGTCCTGGACCCCGGGCGACTCCGGCGTCCCCCTGATCGACGGGTCCTGCGCCCAGCTGGAGGTGGAGATCGGCGAGCGGCTGGAAGCGGGCAGCCACACCGTCTTCACCGGCCGGGTGGTCGCGGCCCGTCACGAGGACCTGGCACCTCTGGTCTACAGTGGTGGCGGGTTTTTCGATATCTCGAACACAGCGCCTTTGCCGTGGTGAGACGCCTTCGGCCGCGCCTGGACCCATCCTTCCCTCCGCAGCCTGCCACCCCCTGACGCCCAGATCTCCCCTGTCCCCAGGAGCCAAGCCCATGACCCACGACGATGCGGCGCCGGTCTACGGCAGCGCGGTCACCAAAGTCGAACCCTTCGGGGTCGATCACATCCCCGACAACGAGCGGCACGGCAAGCCCAGCTCGCAGTTCTTCGTCTGGTTCGCCGCCGGCCTCAACTTCCCGATCATCCTGCTCGGATTCAGCGCGATCAGCCTGGGCCTCAGCTTCACCGGCGCGGTCGCCGCGATCGTCGTCGGAGCCGGGGTCGGCTCGCTGCTGATGGCCGTGATGTCCAAGATGGGTGTACGGCTCGGGGTGCCGCAGCAGATCCAGGCACGCGGACCACTGGGCTTCTTCGGCAACTTCCTGCCGGTGGCGTACATCAATGTGTTCGCCGGGGTCGGCTGGGCCTCGGTCACCGTGATCCTCGGTGGCAAGGCGATCTCGGAGCTGACCCATCTGCCCTACTGGCTCTGTGGGTTGCTGCTCACCGCGATCGAGCTGGTGGTGTCCATCTTCGGCTACAACATGATCAATTTCCTTCAGCGCGTGCTGACTTATGTACTGACACCGCTGTTTGCGATGATCACGGTCGTGGCCCTGGTGCGGGGCGCGGGCACCTTCGAGGCCGACCCGAAGGCGTCCGGCTACATCGGGGACACCGGCGGCTGGATCACCTTCTGCGGCTGGTTCCTCTCCTTCCTGGTCGCCTGGGCGCCGTTCGCCTCCGACTACTCGCGCTATCTGCCGGACACCCCGAAGATGGTGAGCCGCACCGCCTGGTACACCGGGTTGGGCAACTTCGTCACCATCTGCTGGCTCGGCATCCTGGGCGTCCTGGTCGGCTCGAACGCCAACAGCACCGACTCCATCACCGCCCTCCACGAACTGGCCGGGCCGTTCGCCGTGCCCGCGCTCATCGCGGTCGGTCTCTCGGCGCTCGCGCAGAACTTCCTCAACGTCTACGGCGGCGCCATCTCCGTGCAGACCCTGAAGGTGCCGGTCACCCGGACCCAGGCGGTCACCGTCATCTGCCTGCTGGCGTATGTGATCAGCCTGTGGGGCGAGTCCGGGATCGAGGAGAAGTTCTCCGTGTTCCTCAACCTCACCGCGTACTTCATCGCGCCCTTCGCCACCGTGCTGCTCCTGGACTACTGGCTGGGCGGCCGCTCCGACCCGGCGCGGATCGCCGAACTGTACGACCGCGGACGGGTGCTCTCCTGGGGCTTCGTCGCCTGGGCGGGCGGCGTGCTGGCGTCCATACCCTTCTGGGAGTCCAAGCTGTACACCGGTGCGTTCGCCTCGGCGTACCCGAGCGCCGGTGACCTGAGCATGTACGTCGGCGCGGGCGCCTCCGTGGTGCTGTACCTGCTGACCTACCGGCTGAAGCCGCTGTGGGTGCGCGCCGGTGCCAAGGCCCCGGCCGGGACGTCCGCGGAACCCGCGGCGGTGGCGGGTTCCTGACGGCCCTTCGAGGAGCGGGCGGCATCGCGGCGGCGGTGCCGCCCGCCGACGTCGCACCGGCCGTTCACCGCCTGCGCGGGCGGTCCGCCGTTCACCGCCTGCGCGGGGCGGCCGGCGCGCCGGCTCACGCGGGGCGGCCCAGCTCCTTGCGGAACAGGTCCAGCACATTGCCGCCGAGGATCTGGTGGACCGCGGCCTCGGAGAAGCCCCTGCCCATCAGTGCCTCGGTGACCAGAGGGAGGCCGCGGGGCCCTTCCAGCCCGGGGACGACCAGCTCGGCGTACTCCACATCCTCGCAGCACGGCGGGTTGACATCGGAAGCGACCTCCTTGATGAAGTCCGGCCCCAGGCCCACCCGGTCCGGCCCGGCGACCCCCGCGATATGCGCGATGTGATCGGCCAGCCGGTCCACCGTCCGCTCGGCCGGGTCGGTGGCCAGGAACTCGCCGAGGAAGTTCACGCACACCATGCCACCGGTGGCCACGATGCCGCGGATCTGCTCATCGGTGAGATTGCGGTGATGGTCCAGCAGCGCACGCGCCGACGAATGGGTGGCCAGCACCGGACGGGTGGCCAGCTCCAGCACATGGGCGACGCCCGACGCGCTCAGATGCGAGACGTCGAAGAGGATGCCCAGCCGCTCCATCTCCCGCAGCGCCTCGACCCCGGCCGCCGTCAGCCGGCTACCGGTGGCGTCCTCGCCGCTGCCGTCGGCCAGCGCGGTGCGCCCCCAGTGGGCGATGGACGCGATCCGCACGCCCAGGCGGTGGACGGTGGGGATCAGTTCCACGTCGGCGTCGATGCCGGGGGCGCTCTCCAGCGCCAGCACCAGCGCGATCCTGCCCTCCGCCAGCGCGGCGTCGATGTCGGACCCGTCCAGGCACAGCCGTACCTCGTCCGGGTTGCCCTCGGCCAGCCTATGGGCACACTCGATCATGCGGAGCGTCTCCCGCAGCGCGCCCTCGGGGCGGAACTGGTCATCGATGAAGACCGGCAGCACCTGGAGGTCCACCCCGCCCTCGCGCAGCTGGGGCAGCCACCGCTCCCGGAAGAAGGACGCCCAGCGCCGTGGCGGGCGGGCGGCGACGGCCACCAGCAGATCGTTGTGGGCGTCGGCGACGACCGCGCGGTGATGGAGTTCGCGGGACACGTGCGGCATTCCTCCACGGCTCAGGGGAAGTTACGGGGTGGGGCACCCCGAACCTAGCGACGCCGTGGCGGTACGGGAAGCGGAATACGGCCGGAATCCCGGACCACTGATCCTTTGCGTCCGGGACCAGTGTTCCCCGCGCGTACCGGACCGCTGTTTCCCGCGCCCCCGGCGGGGCACCCGGGGCGGCCGGAGGTGGCCGATGGCGGACGGCGACGAGACCGCGGCCCCGCCCGGGGACGGCACCGCGCCGCCACCGGGCGGACGGGCGCGCGGCACCGGCGACGGCGGTCTGGCGGCGATCGCCGTCGCGCTCACCGTGGCCACCGGCGCGATGGACGCGATCAGCTTCCTCGCCCTCGGCGGCGTCTTCACCAGCGTCATGACGGCCAACCTCTCCCTCCTCGGCATCTCGGCGGGCGCACAGGACCCGGACCGGGCCCGGGACGCCGCCGTCGCGGTGGCCGGTTTCATCGTGGGCGCCCTGCTCAGCGCCCGTATCGTCCGGGGCGAGCGGGCCGCCGTGCGCACCCGCTGGGCCCTCGGCGTGGAAGTGCTCGCGCTCGGCGGGCTGTGGGCGGGGTGGGCCACCGCGGGCGGCCACCCGGGCGGGGGCGTGCGGCTGGGGCTGCTCGCGGTGGCCGCGCTCGCCATGGGCGGCCAGAGCGGTCTGGTGCGCGCCATCGGGCCGCCCGGGATGTCCACCACGTACCTCACCGGCACCCTGACCGGTCTGCTGGTCGACGTGGCCCGCGACGGCCGGGTGCGCCGGCTCAGCGTGGTGCTGCTCGCCGCCCTCGTCGTGGGCGCGGCGCTCGGCGCCCTGCTGGTCACCCATGCCGCTCCGGCCGCGCCCGCCCTCCCGGCCGGGCTGGTCGCGCTGGTCCTGGTGGTGTCCTTCACCCCGTACCGCGGTCGCGGCGGACATATCCGGCAATGAACAGCTTTTGGGATACTGGGAGCGTATCGGGAGGTGGTTCGAGATGACCCGCGCAGTCGGTATCGACCTGGGGACGACGAACTCCGTGGTCTCGGTCCTCGAGGGCGGCGAGCCCACCGTCATCACCAACACCGAAGGCGCCCGGACCACCCCCTCGGTGGTCGCCTTCGCGAAGAACGGCGAGGTGCTGGTCGGCGAGGTCGCCAAGCGCCAGGCGGTGACCAACGTGGACCGCACCGCCCGGTCGGTCAAGCGCCACATGGGGGAGGAGCGCTGGCGCTTCCCCGCCACGGGCGAGGTGGACGGCAAGCGCTACACCGCCCAGGAGATCTCCGCGCGGGTGCTGCAGAAGCTCAAGCGCGACGCGGAGGGGTACCTCGGCGAGGACGTCACGGACGCCGTCATCACCGTCCCCGCGTACTTCAACGACAGCCAGCGCACCGCCACCAAGGAGGCGGGCGAGATCGCCGGGCTGAAGGTGCTGCGCATCATCAACGAGCCCACGGCGGCCGCCCTCGCGTACGGGCTGGACCGGGAGAACGACCAGCGGATCCTGGTCTTCGACCTCGGCGGCGGCACCTTCGACGTCTCGCTGCTGGAGATCGGCGAGGGGGTCGTGGAGGTCAAGGCCACCAACGGGGACACCCAACTGGGCGGCGACGACTGGGACCAGCGCGTCGTCGACCACCTGGTGACGCGGTTCAAGAACCATTACGGGGTCGATCTGTCCAAGGACAAGATGGCGGTGCAACGACTGCGCGAGGCCGCCGAGAAGGCCAAGATCGAACTGTCCGCGGCGACCGAGACCGCGATCAACCTGCCCTACATCACCGCCTCCGCCGAGGGCCCGCTGCACCTGGACGAGAAGCTCACCCGCTCGCAGTTCCAGCAGCTCACCGAGGACCTGCTGGAGCGCTGCAAGGCCCCCTTCCACCAGGCGATCAAGGATGCCGGGGTCAAGACCTCCGACATCGATCATGTGATCATGGTCGGCGGCTCGACCCGGATGCCCGCGGTGACCGGCCTGGTCAAGGAGCTGACCGGCAAGGACCCGCACAAGGGCGTCAACCCGGACGAGGTCGTGGCCATCGGCGCGTCCCTCCAGGCCGGTGTGCTCAAGGGCGAGGTCAAGGACGTCCTGCTGCTGGACGTCACCCCGCTGTCCCTCGGCATCGAGACCAAGGGCGGGATCATGACCAAGCTGATCGAGCGCAACACGACGATCCCCACCAAGCGCTCGGAGGTCTTCACCACGGCCGAGGACAACCAGCCGTCGGTGCAGATCCAGGTGTTCCAGGGCGAACGGGAGATCGCCGCGTACAACAAGAAGCTCGGGATGTTCGAGCTGACCGGCCTGCCGCCGGCCCCGCGCGGGGTGCCGCAGATCGAAGTGGCCTTCGACATCGACGCCAACGGCATCATGCACGTCTCCGCCAAGGACCTGGGCACCGGCAAGGAGCAGCGGATGACGGTCACCGGCGGCTCGGCGCTGCCGAAGGACGACATCGACCGCATGATGCGCGAGGCCGAGAGTTACGCGGAGGAGGACCACAAGCGCCGCGAGGCCGCCGAGACCCGCAACCAGGCCGAATCCCTCGTCTACCAGACCGAGAAGCTGCTGCGCGACCAGGCCGGGAAGGTGCCCGGGGACGTCCGGGAGGAGGCCGAGACGGCGGTCGCCGAGCTGAAGGAGACGCTGAAGGGCGAGGACACCACCGCGATCCGGGACGCCACCGACAAGGCCGCCACCGTCGGGCAGAAGATCGGCACCGCCCTCTACGCGCAGGCGCAAGCGCAGTCCGGGACCCCGGGCGGCGGCGGAGGCGGCCAGGGGGGCCAGGACCAGCCGCACGCGGACGGCGACGAGGTCGTGGACGCGGAGATCGTGGACGACGAAAAGCCCAAGGGCGGCACCGGCTGACCGCGCCGGAAGGTCTGCCCGGGCCATGGCGCGCGGCCGGAATGCGAGGAGAATGGGGGTGATGTCGAGACCCTCGGGGATGTGTCCGTGAGCGACGGGACCGGCGACACCGGCTACGGAAACATACGGCTCGACCGCAGCGGTCAGGCCGAGGCGTTCGACGCCATCGGCGACCGCTACGACGAGGCGTTCCCGCACAAGGACGGCCAGCTCGCCGCGGGCGATTGGCTGATCGGCGCCCTCCCGCGCGGATCCCGGGTGCTCGATCTGGGCTGCGGCACCGGGCTGCCCACCGCGCGCCAGCTGACCGGCGCGGGGCTCCGGGTCACCGGCGTCGACCTGTCCGCCGGAATGGTGCGGCTCGCCCGGTCCGCTGTCCCCGGCGCCGACTTCCACCAGGCGGACATCGCCGATCTGCGCCGCGGAGGCCCGGTCGATCTCGGCCGGTTCGAGGCGGTCACGGCGTTCTTCTCGCTGCTGATGCTGCCCCGTGCCGAGATCCCGCTCGCGCTGGGCACCATCCGCCGCCTGCTGCTCCCCGGCGGGCTGTTCGCCCTGTCGATGGTGGAGGCCGATGTGGACGACTTCTCGATCCCGTTCCTCCGCTCCACCATCCGGGTCACCGGCTATCTGCGGGACGATCTGCGCGAGGTCATCGAGGCGGCCCGCTTCGAGATCGTCGGCGAGTCGTCCTACAGCTACGCACCGGCCTCCTCGGATGTCCCGCCCGAGGAGCAGATCTTCCTCCGGTGCCGACGAGGCGGCTGAGGAAACCGCGTCCGCGACGGACGGCACATGCTCATGGCGCGCCCCGCTCCCCAGGAAGGCCCGGACCGGACGGGGCTGGGTCGTGGGGCCCGCCGCGCGGTCCCGCCGGCCGCAGACCGACCGGCTGCGCTACATGGCGACCTGTCTCCACGCGCTCTACGGCCGTTCCTGAAGACTGAAGGCCGGTTCCCTGCGCGACCTGGCCGACGGGTGCGGCCAGAAGCGACGGGGAGGCCCCGAACCAGCTGGTTCCTGGCTCCCAAGCCGCCGAGCGCGGGCCGGGCCCGCCGGCTCACCCGCCGCCCCCGGCCGCTGACAGCAGGTGCCCCGGGGCCTTTGCCTCTCCTCACCGGCGGAAGATCTCCAGCCGGGACGGCGCCGGACGGTCCGGCGGCGGCAGCACGAGCGGCCGCCGTCCCGGGGTGATCGAGCCGAGGACGGCCGGGTGCCGGGCGCCGGTGCAGCTCGGCACCGTGCCCGCCAGGCCGTGGGCGGTCAGGAAGCCCAGGACGGCGAAGGCGTACGCCTCCTTGGCCGCCGCCGGAAGCCCCAGCTCGTCGGAGGCCCGCAGGGTGATGGCGCCGAGGTCGCGGCCGAGCGCGGCCATCAGGGCGGGGTTGCGGACGCCGCCGCCGGAGGCGATCACCTCGGTGGCGTGGACGGAGCGCGCCGCGTCGGCCACGGTGCGGGCGGTCAGCTCGGTGACGGTGGCGACGACGTCGTGGTCGGCGACGGAGCCGGTGGCCGCCAGCGCGGCCCGCAGATAGGGGAGGTGGAACAGCTCCTTGCCGGTCGTCTTGGGCGGCGGCAGCGCGTAGTACGGCTCGGCCAGCAGCCGCTCCAGCAGCCCGGGGTGCACGGTGCCGCGCGCCGCGAGGGCGCCGTCCGCGTCGTGGTCGAGCCGGCCGCCCGTCAGATCCCGGACCGCCGCGTCGATCAGGGCGTTCGCGGGGCCGGTGTCGAAGGCCAGCGGCTCACCGGCCCGGGGGACCACGGTGAGATTGGCGATGCCGCCCAGGTTCAGGGCGGCGCACACCCCGGGCCGTCCGCGCAGCCACAGCGTGTCGACCAGGCTGACCAGCGGGGCGCCCTGGCCGCCCGCCGCCACGTCCCGGCCGCGCAGATCGGAGACGACGGGGACGCCGGTGGCCTCGGCGATCCAGGCGGGCTGCCCGAGCTGCAGCGTGCCGTGCACCCGGCCGTCCTCGGCCCAGTGGTACGCGGTCTGGCCGTGCGAGCTGATCAGATCGGCCCGCCCGTCGCACAGTTCCCGGTCGGCGCGGACGGCGAGCCGGGCGAAGGCCTGGCCGATACGGGTGTCCAGCGCGCACACCTCCGCCATGGTGGTCGCCGCCGGTGGCAGCGCGGCGGCCAGCGCCGCGCGCAACGTGTCCGGATATGCGGCGCTGAGCAGGCCCAGCGGGGCGAGCACCAGGGTGTCGCCGTCGAGGGCCAGATCGGCGGCCGCCGCGTCCACCGCGTCATGGGATGTGCCCGACATCAGTCCGATCACGCGCACGGGGTCTCCTCCTCGGTCTCGTCGCGGGGCGTGGGCCGCTCCTCCTCCCGCAGCGCGCCCCGGTGGGCGTCGCCGCGCAGGGTGGCCAGGGCGACCAGGCTGAGGGCGCCGGTCGCGGCCACGTAGTAGGCGGGGATGTCCGCCTCACCGGTCCGTTTGATCGCCTCGGTGATGATCAGCCCGGCGCACCCGGAGAACACGGCGTTCGACAGCGCGTACGCCAGCCCGAGTCCCGTGTACCGGACCCGGGTCGGGAACATCTCGGCGAGCATCGCCGGGCCGGGGCCCGCCATCAGCCCGACCACCGCGCCCGCCACGAAGACGGCCACGCCCTGCACGAGGGCCGAACTGCCCGGGTCCTGCAGCAGGTTGAGCAGCGGGAAGGCGAGCACGGTGACGAGGGCGGCACCGGTCAGCATGACCGGGCGCCGCCCGATCCGGTCGCTGAGCAGCCCCGCCGGGAGGATGGCGGCCGCGAACCCGGCGTTGGCCACCACCGTGGCGATCAGCGCCTGCTGGAACGTGGCGTCCAGGGTGGCCTGCAGATACGAGGGCATGACGACCAGGAAGGTGTATCCGGCCGCGGCCCAGCCCATGATGCGTCCGGCACCCAGGACGACGGCCCGGGCCACCTCGCGGCGGGAGGCGATGGGACCGGCCGGCGCGCTCGCCGCGTGCGTCGCGCGGAACGACGGGGTCTCCTCCAGCCGCAGCCGCAGCCACAGCGCGGCCAGCCCGATCGGCAGGGCCAGCAGGAACGGCAGCCGCCAGCCCCAGTCGTTCAGGGCCTCCTCGCTCAGCGCGGTGGCCAGGACGGCGGCCGTCCCGGCGCCCGCGAGCAGCCCCAGCGCGACGGTGAACGACTGCCACGCCCCGTACAGCCCGCGGCGCCCCGGCGGAGCGAACTCCGTCATGATCGACACCGCGCCACCGAACTCCCCGCCCGCGGACAGCCCTTGCAGGATCCGCACCAGGGTCAGCAGCCACGGGGCGGCGGCGCCGACCGTGTCGTACGTGGGCAGCAGGCCGATGAGCGTGGTGGCGCCGGTCATCAGCAGCAGCACCAGGATCAGGGTCGGGCGCCGCCCGATCCGGTCGCCGGCGCGGCCGAAGACGGCGGCGCCGATGGGCCGGAAGAAGAACGCGAGCCCGAACGAGGCGTAGGTCTTGACCAGGCCCTCGAGGGCGCTGCCGCCCTCGGGGGTGAAGAAGTTCGCGGCGATGACCGTCGCGAAGAAGCCGTAGACACCGAACTCGTACCACTCGATGAGGTTGCCGGCCGAACCCGCCACGAGGGCGCGGCGCGTGGCCGGACCGGGGAGAGAAGCGCTCACATCCGCATCACGTACCCGCCGGGGGCGGGTGCGTACCGGAAGACACCGCCTACCGGAGCGGACCGGTCAGCGGCTGCTCGGCCCAGATGGTCTTGCGGTCCGCCGAGTACCGGGTCCCCCAGCGCTGGCTGAGCTGGGCGATGAGGAACAGACCGCGGCCGCCCTCGTCCATCCGCCCGGCCCGGCGCAGATGCGGTGCGGCCGCGCTGCTGTCGGAGACCTCGCAGATCAGCGACTGGTTTCTGACCAGCCGCAGCTGGATCGGGCCACGGGCGTGCACGATCGCGTTGGTGAGCAGCTCGGTGACCACGACCTGCGTGGTGGCCACGAGATGGTCCAGCCGCCACCGTGCCAGCTGGTGCGCCACCCGCGCCCGGGCCCGGGCGACGACCGCGGGCTCGGCCGGCAGGTCCCAGGCGGCGCAGAGCTCGTCGCTCAGCGCCCGGGTACGGGCCACCAGCAGCGCCACGTCGTCGGAGGGGGGCCCGGGGATCAGCTGGGAGACGACGGTGTCGCACACCGCGTCCGGCGACAGATCGCCGCACCCGTCGTCCAGGGCGCGGCGCAGCCGGTCCAGCCCGGCGTCGATGTCGTGGTCGCGCGATTCCACCAGGCCGTCGGTGTAGAACACCAGCAGGCTGTGGTCGGGCAGTTCGGCCTCGGTGGCCTCGAACGGCAGCCCGCCCACGCCCAGCGGCGGCCCGTTCGCGGACTCCAGGAACCGGGCGCGGCCGCCGGGGGTGATGACGGCGGGCGGGGGATGGCCGGCCCGGGCGAAGGCGAGGTGCCGGGTGATGGGGTCGTAGACGGCGTACACGCAGGTGGCGCCGAAGGCCCAGGCGTCGATGGCCGGTTCGGAGGCGAACGCGGACGCGGGGTCCGTGGCGTCGCCGGACTCCTGGCCCTCGGCGGCCTGTTCGTCGACCAGCCGCCGCACCTGGTCGTCGACGTGGGCGAGCAGTTCGTCGGGGGGAAGGTCGAGATCGGCCAGGGTGCGGACGGCGGTGCGCAGCCGTCCCATGGTGACGGCGGCCTTCATCCCGTGGCCGACCACGTCCCCCACGACGAGCGCCACCCGGGCCCCGGACAGCGGGATCACATCGAACCAGTCGCCGCCCACCCCCAGCCGGCTGCCGGCCGGCAGATAGCGCGACCGGGCCTCCACCGCCGCCTGGTCGGGCAGCCGCTGGGGGAGCAGGCTGCGCTGGAGGGCGAGGGCGGTGCCGCGTTCGCGGGTGTAGCGGCGGGCGTTGTCGATGCAGACCGCGGCGCGGGCCACGATCTCGTCGGCCAGCAGCAGATCGTCCTGTTCGAAGGGGTCGGGGCGCTGCCGCCGCAGGAAGACGGCCACCCCGAGGGTGCTGCCGCGCGCCCGTACCGGCACCACCATCCAGGAGTGGATGCCCCACCGCTGGATACCCTCGGCCCGCAGGGGATCGCCGTCGAGCCAGCCGGGGTCCGGCCCCGGGCCGTTCACCGTCTCCCGGATGGAGGTGCCGGTGGCCAGGGCGCGGGCGAAGGGGGAGTTGGGGGCGGACGCGTGGACGTCCACGTCCTCCACGTCTGCCACCGCCTCCGGGGTGCCGGGCACGATGGACTGGTGCGCGGCGCGCCGGAACACCGTCTCGCTGCCCACCGCGCCGGTGGGCGGCTCGTCGCCCTCGAAGACCGAGTCGATCAGGTCGACGCAGGCGAAGTCGGCGAGCCGGGGCACCGCCACGTCCGCCAGCTCCTGGGCCGTGTGCAGCAGGTCCAGGGTGGAGCCGATGCGGACGCTGGCGTCGTTCAGCACCGCCAGCCGCTCGCGGGCGCGGTGCCGCTCGGTGATGTCGAGCACCGCGTGGCAGACGGCGAAGACCTCGCCGGAGCGGTCCTTGAGCGGGAAGACCGAGTTGGACCAGACGCGCTCCCGGCCCGGGTCGGAGGGCACCCGGCCCCGCACCTCGACGTCGGCGACCGTGACGCCCTGGCGGAGCACCCGGTCCTGCATCTCCTCGATTCCGGAGGTGTCCACCTGCGAGACGGTCTCGCCCAGGGTGCGCCCCAGGCGTTCCTCGTCCTGGACGCCACTGAGCCGCCGCAGCGCGGCGTTCTGCATCAGGCAGCGGCACTCGGTGTCGTAGACGCTCATCGCGACGGGTGACGTCAGGCCCAGGCCGTCCAGGAGCGCGCGGCCGATGTCCTGGCGCCGCACCGACTCCTCGCGGGTGGCCTGCAGCAGCCAGTGGGGGTGCCCGTCGCCCAGGGACCACGGCTGGGCCCACAGGACGGTGGGGATTTGGTGGCCGTCGCGGTGGCGCAGCACCGCGGGGCCGCCCCCGGCGGCGGTGTACGCGTCGAGGCGGGGCGGTCCCGGGCCTCGGTGCGCGAACAGCTCGGCCACCGGGCGTCCCACCACGTCCTCGGCCCGGTATCCGAGGAGGTTCCGCGCGCCGAGGCCCCAGCCGGTCAGCACGCCCCGCCCGTCGACCACACAGGTGGCGTCCGAGATCAGGTCGGGGAGGTGGTGGGGCCATCCACGGAAGGTGCTGTCGCCCATCGCATGCGCTCTCGCCTCGTTCCGGCACGTGCAGCGAATTTTACTCCGCCCGGTTGACGGGACCCCTTGGCGTCACTCATTAATTCATATTTAATATCGGCCGTGAGCCCTTCTTCCCCCGCCCGGGGACCCGCTCGGGGACCCGGCTGCGTGATCGTCACCGGCGCCGCCGGCGGCATCGGCGAGGCGACCGCCCGCCGGCTGGCCGCGGACGGTGCCGGAGTGGTGATCGCCGATGTGCTGCGCGAAGAGGGCGAGGGCGTCGCCCGGGACATCCGCGCCGACGGCGGCCGGGCCGTCTTCCAGTACTGCGACGTGGCCGACGAGGCCTCCTGGGACGCGGCGGTGCGCACCGCGACCACGCGCTACGGACCGGTGTCCGGGCTGGTCAGCAACGCCACAACGGTACGGATCGGGGCCGCCGACGCGATCGGCCTCGACGAGTGGAACCGGCAGCTGTCGGTCGGCCTCACCGCCGCCTTCCTGGGTTTCCGCGCCTGCCTCCCCGGCCTGCGGGCCACCCGGGGGAGCGCGGTCCTGGTGTCGTCCGTGCACGCCCTCGTCGGGCTCCCCGGCCGCCCCGCCTACGCGGCCGGCAAGGCCGGGCTCACCGGGCTGACCCGCCAGCTGGCGGTCGAGTACGGCCCCGGAGTGCGGGTCAACGCCGTCCTGCCGGGCCCCGTCCTCACCCGCGCCTGGGCCGGGATCAGCGAGGAGGACCGGCTGGGCAGCGCCGAGCAGACCGCGGCCCGCCGCCTCGGACGCCCGGAGGAGGTGGCCGGGGCCATCGCCTTCCTGCTCGGCGGCGACGCCTCGTTCGTCACCGGCGCCTCGCTGGTGGTCGACGGCGGGTGGAGCGTGCTGAAGACCAGTTCCTGAGGAGCGATTTGTGATCATCACCCGTGTGGAGACCTTCGCCGTCCCGCCGCGCTGGCTGCTGTGCCGCGTGGAGACCGACGAGGGCGTCGTCGGCTGGGGCGAGCCGGTGGTCGAGGGCCGCGCCGCCACCGTCCGCACCGCCGTCCACGAGCTGTCCGAACTCCTCGTCGGCAAGGACCCCGCGCGGATCGAGGACCACTGGCAGCTGATGACCAAGGGCTCCTTCTACCGCGGCGGCCCGGTGCTCTCCAGCGCCGTCGCCGGGCTCGACCAGGCGCTGTGGGACATCGCGGGCAAGACCCTCGGCGTGCCCGTCCACGTCCTGCTCGGCGGCCCGGTACGGGACCGGGTCCGCGCCTACAGCTGGGTCGGCGGCGACGAGCCCGCCGCGATCGGCGAGGCGGTCGCCGCCCAGGTCGAGGCGGGATTCACCGCCGTGAAGATGAACGCCTCCGGGCGGATGAACCGGCTGCCCACCGTCTCCGACATCGACGCCGTCGTGGCCCGCGCCGCCGCCGCGCGCGAGGCCCTGGGGCCGGACCGGGACTTCGCGGTCGACTTCCACGGCCGCTTCACCGCCGCGGGTGCCCGCAAGATGCTGCCCCATCTGGCCCCGTACGACCCGCTGTTCGCCGAGGAGCCGGTCCTCCCCGAATACACGCATCTGCTCGGCGATCTCGTCGCCTCCTCGCCCGTTCCCATCGCCACCGGTGAACGGCTCTACTCGCGCACCGACGCGCTGCCCGCGCTGCGGGCCGGGGTCGCGGTGCTGCAGCCCGACCTCTCGCACGCCGGGGGCATCTCCGAGGTGCGGCGCATCGCCTCGCTCGCCGAGGTCTTCGACATCCCCCTCGCCCCCCACTGCCCGCTGGGCCCGGTCTCGCTCGCCGCCAGCCTCCAGATCGCCTTCGCGACCCCCAACTTCCTGATCCAGGAACAGAGCATCGGCATCCACTACAACGACGGCGCCGAAGTCCTCGACTACGTGGTCGACCCCGAGGTGTTCCGCTTCCACGAAGGCCACATCAACCGGCCGGCCGCCCCCGGGCTCGGCATCGAGGTCGACGAGAAGGCCGTGCGCGCCGCCGACGGAACCACCCCCGACTGGCGCGGCCCGATCTGGCGCCACCCGGACGGCTCGTTCGCCGAGTGGTGACGGCCGGGGAATGACCTCAGCCGCGCAGTATGGCGTTGCACTCCCGCTGCAGCGCGATGTCCTGCCACATCGGGTGCTGCGGCGCGGCGTTGGAGCACACCACCGCGCCCCACGCCCCGACCCGCGCCGCCTCGGTCACGGCGCGGCGGCAGAACGCGGCCCCCACCGGGCCCTCCTCGAACGTGCCGTGCAGCGGGGTGTAGCCGATCCAGCCCTCACCGAAGACCAGCGGCACACCCGTCTCCGCCGCCCAGTCCGCGGCCGCCTCGATCCAGGTGACCAGCTTCTGCTCCATCGCCAGCCGGTGCGTCGCGTAGCGCTCGTACAGCCAGGCGTCCCACTTGACCGGATCGCACCAGTCGTGGACGTAGATCTCCCGCGGCCCGACCGTGGTGGCCGCCAGCCGCCACCGGTCGCGCTCCGGCGGCACCCAGTCCGCCAGATCGGGCGCGCCGGGGCGCAGCAGCTCCCGGCGGGCCCGCGGCTGGGGGAAGGGCCGGGCCCGGTCGCGGATCGCGAAGGTATCGATCAGCTCGCCGAGCACCCCGTAGACATACGGATGGAACACGGCGACGTCGATGTCCCGGGGCACCCCGCGCAGCGAACCCACCGGCACCATGGCGTAGTTGACGGTGACCGGCCGGTTCGGGTGGCGCTCCCTGAACCGGGCGAGACCGCGCTCCAGGCGCGGGCGCAGCGCGACGACCCGGTCCTCGCCCCGCAGCCCGTCGGTGAGCCGGGTCCCCTGCACCTCGTTGTGCAGTTCGGTGAAGGCGATCCGGTCCTCCAGGCCGTACAGGACGAGGAAGTCGATCAGGTCGGCCAGCGCGTCCGCCAGCGCCTCGGCGCGCCGCTCGGGATCGACCGCCATCAGGGCGTCGAACCAGGCGCGGTCCTCGGCGAACGACGGGCTCTGCTGGTACTCCCAGCTGGAGAGGATGACGTAGCAGTCGTGCCGGATGGCCGCCTCGAACAGCGCCCGCAGATGGGCGCGTCCGTCGATCTCGGCGACCGCGCCCACGTCGTACCAGCGCATCCGCTGCCCGTAGTCGCCGCCCAGCGGGCGCAGCCGCAGCCGGCTGGTGTCGAGTCCCGAGCCGAAGAGCAGGTAGGGCATCGCGCAGACGCGCACCGTGTTGTAGCCGCGGGCGACGGCGTCCTCGAAGGCGCGGTCCAGATCGGCGAAGGGCTCGCCCGGGCCGGTACGGGTGTACCAGCTGAAGTCCCACAGCGAGATGGTCAGCGTGGCCGGGAGATGGGCGTGCGGCGACTGCGTCACAGGGGGCTCCCCGCGGTCGGCGTGCTCGTCGGTGAGGTCGGTTCATCGTCCGGGCGGGCCTGGGGGGTGTCAAGATGTATTCATAAATAATGCCCAGTGGTCCCGCGTTGACGAGGAGAAGCCCATGGCGTCCTATTCCGGCCGCGGTGTGCACGGCCAGGTGGTCCAGCGGCTGGGCGCCCGCATCGTCGGCGGCCACTGGGCCGAGGGCGACGTCCTGGACGTACGGGCCCTCGGTGACGAACTGGACGTCAGCCTCACCGTGATGCGCGAATCCCTGAAGGTGCTGGCCGGAAAGGGACTCATCGACGCCCGGCAGAAGCGCGGCACCTACGTCCGCCCCCGCTCCGCCTGGAACCTCCTGGACGCCGACGTGATCCGCTGGCGCATGGCGGGCGGCGACGGCGAGCGGCTGATGCGCGACCTCACCGATGTGCGCTCCGTCGTGGAGCCCGCCGCCGCCCACCGGGCCGCGCTGCGCCGCACCGACGCCGACCTGACCGCGCTGGAGGCGGCGCTGACCGCGATGGAACGCGCCCGGGGCGACCTGCCCGCCGAAGCGGACGCCGACGCCGCCTTCCACCGGGCGCTGCTCGCCGCCACCGGCAACGAACTCCTCGCCCGGTTCGATCTGATCCTGGAGCCCGGGCTGCGCGAGCGCGACCGGCTGGTGCACGCGCGCGGCGACGCCGACGACCCGGTGCCCAGCCACCGCCGGGTGCTGGACGCGGTGCGCGACCGGGACGCCCCGCGCGCGGAGCTGGCCATGCTCGATCTGCTCGCCAAGGCCGCCGAGGACGTCGGCGCGGCCGCGTCCCGGCCACCCGGCGACTGAGAGGTCAGACCACCCAGCCGTATCCGGGCCGGGGCTTACGCGGCGCCGGTGGCTCCTCGCTCTCGATGTCGTGTTCGGCGGCCCGCAGCAACTGCTGCCCGAGATCGCTCAGGGCCCGGCCCGCCGCCAGCTCGTCGCCGATCACCGGGATGTCCCGGTCCTCCGGGTTGCACCGCGCCGTGCCCCGGCCGGTGAGCGCCGTGTCGCCGGTGTCCAGCTCGACGCGCGCCTTCGTCCTGCCCTGGTCCTCGTAGAGGTAGAGATGGACCTTCCACTCCACTGTGTGCGGCATCGTCTGCTCCTCACCTCGCGTGCGGACCCGCGGCGGGGCGGCGAGGCGGCCGGAGCCACCGGAGAGCGGTCAGCGACGGTTCCTGCCGGACCACGCGGGTTCCACCACTTTCCACTCTGCATCCCATCGCGCGTACCGGCGGCGGTCCAGCACCTGCCGGACCCGGGCCCGCCCCGCGAACGCCGCGGCGGCCACGGCCGCGGCGGTCAGCATGCCGGTGAACCAGCCCATCGTCCGCGCGGTCGTGGGGGAGGTGGGCGGCTGGGCGAGATCCCCGTCCGGGCCCACCCACACCCGTACCTCCGCGCCCGCGTCCGCACCGCCGGGCACGGTGGCCACCCCGGTGTGCCGGGCGCCGTCGTCGCCCGTCCAGTCGACCTTCGCCATCCTCAGGTCGGTGGCCTCCGACTGGCCCGGCCCGCCGGGAGGGGACTCGGCGAGCCGCGCGGTGATCTGGTGCCGCGCCATGGCCTGGTCGTGTACGACGCGCATCTGCGACGCGTACGCGGCGTTCCCCGCGCTGATCGCGGCCATCGGCAGGCCGAGCACGAGGACCAGCAGGAAGAGCGCGGTGAACCAGGACTGGATCCGGTCCGTCCGCCTGCGCAGCGGGTTGCGCCCCCGGGCCGGACGGCCGAGCAGGGGCGGATGGGGCCCGGAGGTGCCCCGCGGTCCGTGGGTGTTCATGGGTCTAAGGCCTCCAGCGTGTGCTGACGGACGTCGCGCGGGCGCGCCATGCGCCGGGGTGCCCCATGGCGCGCCACACGACGGCAGGGGGTCAGGTGCGAGGGGCGGGCTGATACGCGCCGGGCACCATCCGGGCGCTGATCGCTGTGCGGTTGTACGCGTTGATGACGACCGCGGCCCAGATCAACGCCGCCACCTGCGGTTCGTCGAACACCTCGCACGCGGCCCGGTAGACCTCGTCCGGGACGTGGCCGTCGCCGACGTCGGTCACCGCCTCGGTCAGGGCGAGCGCGGCCCGCTCGCGCTCGGTGAAGAACGGGGTCTCCCGCCAGGCGCTCAGGGCGTAGATCCGCTGTTCGGTCTCGCCCCGGGCCCGGGCGTCCTTGGTGTGCATGTCCAGGCAGAACGCGCAGCCGTTGAGCTGGGAGGCGCGGATTCTGACCAGTTCCAGCAGCTCGGGCTCGACCTTCGCCTCCGCCGCCGCCTCGACGGCCGCGGCGTGCAGGGCGCCCATCGCGGCGGACACCTTAGGGGCCAGCTTCTTCAGCTCCAGCCGGGCGGTGGTGGCCCGGGGGCCGGGTGCGGTCGCGGTCATCGGTGAGCTCCGTTCGTCGGCATGAGGACATCGGCACAGCTGTCGAGCCAGCTCTGCCAGGAAGCGGCGCGCAGGGCCGGTCCCGCGCGCAGCGGACGGCCGAGCCACGCGGTCACGGGCCGGATCCCGTGCAACGCGTTGACCAGCCACACCTCGCGCCCGTCCAGCTCCTGGACGGGACACCAGCGGTGTTCGGTACGGACGCCCAGCTCCGCCGCGCGCTCCTGGATCAGGGCCGTGGTGACGCCCGCCAGCAGCGGCAGGTCCGGCGGCGGCAGGCACAGCACGTCGTCCTCCCACCACAGGACGTTCGCCGTCGTCCCCTCCAGCACCAGCCCCGAGGGCGTGATGAGCATCAGCTCCTGGGCGCCGCGCTGGGCGGCCCGGTGGCGCAGATGTGCCAGCAGGGACAGATCCGGTCCCTTGCGGCGCGGATGGACGCGCGGGTCGAACTCCTCGGTCAGGCAGACGGCCACATTGGCCGTCCGGGGCGGTGCGGGCCGTATCCGCAGATAGAGCCGGGCCGGTTCCGGACCGGCCAGCTCGACCCGGGGGAACCAGCGGCCGGTGCGCGGCAGCGCCGCCACCGCGTCCCGCCAGAAGCTCTCGATCCGGGCCGGGGAGTCGCCCGTCGCCTCGGCGCACGCGGCGGCGAACCGCCGGTGGTGGCGGTCGAGGGCCCGCGCCCGCCCCGCGTCGACCAGCCAGGAGTCGGCGGCCAGCAGCGCGCTGTCGGGCACCGGGCGGGAGGGCATCAGCCCGCCGTCCTCGCGCCACATCAGCGTCCACTGCTGCTGCTCCGGGCGCTGCCCATGGCCGGTGTCCCGGACCGCGCCGGTATGCCGGGCCGCCGTCACCATGTCCGTGTCCGTGTTCACGCCTTCGTTCCCCTCCACCGTCAGTACTTCCGCGCCGCGTCGGCCATCGGGCCGCCGCGGGGGCCGTACGGGGCATGCTCCAGCCACGCGCCGCACCGGGGGACCACCGGGGCCAGCGTGGCCGCCGCGCGCTGGGTCACCCGCCCCCAGCGCCGGGGCCGCATATGGTCCAGGGCCGCCCCCGCGGCCACGCTGTTGAACAGCGCGGCACGACGGCGGGTGGAAGCGAACTCACCGATGGCCACGGGTGCCCGCGACGGGTCGGAGCATGCCACCGATATGGCGTCGGCCGCCGCGACCGCGTCCGCGATCCCGCTGTTCATCCCGCGCGCCCCGAAGGGCGGGAACAGATGGGCCGCCTCGCCCGCCAGCAGCACCCGCCCGGTCGGATCGGTGAACGCCGAGGCGACCTTGCGCAGGAAGTGGTAGCGGGACACCCACAGCACCTGGTGCGCGCAGTCCTCGCCCACCAGCCGGGGCAGCCAGCGCCGCACCGCCCGCTCGGTGTCGTACGTGCCCGGCGGGTCGTCCGCCCGGCACTGCAGGTCGATCTGGAAGCCGCCGGTGAACGGCACCCGCAGCACGGTGCGGCCGCCGGTGCCGGGGTGCTCGTAGTGGAAGACCCGCTCGACGGGCATCACGGCGCCCGCCGGGTCCGCCACGTCCACCACCACGTGGTAGCCCTCGGAACGGGTGCCCTCCAGCGGGATGCCCAGGGCCTTGCGCACCGCGGAGCGGGCCCCGTCGGCGGCGATCACATGGCCGGCCGTCCAGCCGTCGCCGTCCGCCGCGGTCACCTCCACCCCGGTGCCGGTGGCCCGGACTCCGGTCACCTCGGCGTCGAAGCGGAAGTCCACGCCCGTCTCCAGGCACGCCTCGTACAGGAACCGCTCGGTGTCCACCTGGCGCAGGCTCGCGAAGGCGGGCAGCCTCTCCCCGCCGCCGCCACCATCGTTGCCGGGGGTCTCCGGATAGGTCTGCGCGAACACCTGGCGCCCGCGGTAGAGGGTGCGCCGGGTCCGCCAGGTCGTGCCGTACGCCGCGACGCGCTGCCCGAGCCCGGGGCGGGCCCGCTCCAGCAGCCGCAGCGACTGCCGGTGCACGAACAGCGCACGGCTCCCGGGCCGCACCCGGTCCTTCGGCCCCGACTCCAGCACGGTGACGGGCAGTCCGCGGGCGCGTAAGCCGAGCGCCGCCGTCATCCCGACCGGCCCGGCGCCCACCACCAGGACCGGCCGCGCGATCGCCGCCGGGTCAGCCATGGGCCCGGGCCGTGGACAGCGTGGGCAGTTCGCCCTCGGCCAGCAGCCGGCTGATCTCCAGCCGCTTGATCTTCCAGGTGCTCGTGCGGGGCAGGTCCTCGAAGCGGCACTGCACCGGATCGGCCAGCGTCGGCAGGTCCGAGGTGGCCAGCCGCCAGCGCTCGGCGTCCAGCGGCTCGTCCCCGCGGGTGCACACCACCGGCACCGGCTCCAGGGCGGGACCGTGCACGATGATCACCTCACGGAGTTCGGCGACCCGGGACAGCAGTTCGTCCTCGACCTCCAGGTTGGAGTCCACCGCGGCGTTCTGATCGACCTCGCGGTCCAGCAGATACAGCGCGCCCCAGCGGTCGCGGTAGCCCATGTCGCCCATCCGCCACCAGCCGCGGTCGACTTGGCGGGCGTATTGGTCGGGGGCGCCGAGATAGGTGAGGATCCGGCCGCGGGTGCGGGCCTCGATGGCCCCGGGCTTGCCCGGCGGGCACGTCCGGCCCCGCTCGTCCACCACCCGGATCCGGGTGAACCCGGGGATGTTGGTGCCCACCCGCCGCCCCTGCACCCGGTCCGCGCCGCGCCGGGTGTACCAGCCGAAGGCGATCGGCCCGGTCTCGCTCTGCCCGTACAGCTGCACCAGCCGCGGGTCGCGGCGGCGGGACGCGCCGAGCAGCCGTTGCACGGTGCGCGGGTGGATGGCGTCGAAGGTGGCGCCGTACGCCCGTACGTTGGCCAGCGGCGCTCCGGGCGCGTCGGCCAGGTCCTCCCACAGCACGAAGGTGTTGGGGTGGGTCTCCACGATGCCGGGCCGGTATTTCGCCAGCAGGGGAGCGGCATGGGCCGGGTCGGGGTCGAGGAGGAGCAGCAGCGGGCTGCCGAAGTGCAGCAGCACGCCCAGCAGGTGGTAGAAGCGGGAGTGCACGAACGACATGTGCAGCGCGGCGGACTCGCCGCGGGTGGCCCGGCCCATCGCCTGCTGCGGCACCAGCCGGTTCCACATGGTGTGCGCGCAGTGCACCGCCAGCTTGGGGATGCCGGTGGTGCCCGAGCTGTGCGTGATCAGGGAGGGTTCACGCGGGTGGAGCCGGATGGGCGCGCGGCGCGGCACCCCGGCGTACTTGGCGAGCGGGACCGCGTGCCCGTTCCCGGGCGCCTCGTCCACGGTGAGCACGCCCCGGGCGAGCCCGGTGTCCAGGCCGCTCAGGGTGGATTCCAGCGCGGCCCGGTCGGTGATCAGCCACGGCGCGTGCAGCCGGTCCAGCAGCACCGCGGCCACCCCGCCGTCCAGCGAGGGCGACAGCAGCGCGGGCACCGCGCCGATCCGGGAGGCGGCGCAGGCCAGCAGCACGATGTCGACGTTGTCGCTCTTGTGGATCGCCACGTGCTCGCTCGGCCGTACCCCCGCCGACCACAGCCGGGCGGCCAGATCGTCGACCAGATCCGCCAGATCGGTGTACCCGAGGTCCGTACCGGCCTCCGGCGCGACGTCCAGCGGCCGGTCGAGCGTCACCCGGACCCTGCCGTGGCGGGCCGCGGCCTCCTGGAACATCAGCCCGAGGTAGAACCCGCGCTCGGGGAGTAGCCGCTCCAACATATGCAGTACCTACCGTTCGGAATCGTTCACGAGGGTGCGCGCGGGGGCGAGGCGAGGGCCGGCGGGGCCGCGGCCGGTCACCAGGCGCCGGTCCGTACGACATGGCGCCGCAGCTTGCCGGTCTGCGTCCGGGGCAGGGACGCCACCACCCGCACCGTGCGCGGCGCCTTGAACGCGGCGAGCCGCTTCCGGGCCAGCGCGATCAGATCGGCCGACAGGGCCTGTTCGTCGACCGTCCGGCCACCGGCCACGGGCGCGGCCGGCACCACGAAGGCGTGCAGCCGGGTCGCGCCGCGGCTGTCGGGGACGGCGGCCACCGCCACCTCCCGCACGGACGGGTGGTGCCGCAGCACCTCCTCGACCTCCAGCGGGGACACGGTGATCCCGCCGACCATCTCCAGGTCGTCGACCCGGCCCAGGTGCTGGTACGTGCCGTCCGGGTTGCGCCGGGCCCGGTCCCGGGTGGCGAGCCAGCCGTCGTCCGCGGGGCGGACGGAGGCCACCGTCGGCCCGCGCACCCACAACTCGCCCTCGGCCGCCTCGCCCTCCAGCACGGTGCCACCGCTGTCCCGCAGCTCCATCTCGAAGCGCGGCACCGGGCGGCCCAGGGTGCCCGGGGCGTTCTCCCAGACGGTGTTCGCGCAGAAGGCGTGGCCCGCCTCGGTGGAGCCGATCTGCTCCAGGACCGGGGCGCCCAGCATCTCGGCGACCCGTTCCCCTAAGCCCCGGGGCAGGCTCTCGCCCGCGCTGACGGCCGCGCGCACCGAGGCGAAGCAGGACGTGTGGCCGGTGCCGCGCTCGTCCACCAGGGCGGCGTACGCGGACGGCACCGAGTACAGCAGGGTCACCCGGTGCCGGGCCACCAGGTCGTCGGTGAGGCCGGGCCCTGGCCGCTGCGCGCTCAGCACCGCGGACGACCCCGAGAACAGCGGGAAGACGAAGGCGTTCCCGAACCCGTAGGCGTAGAACAGCTTGGACACCGAGAACGTCACGTCGTCCGGGCCGATGTCCAGCACCTCCCGTCCCACCAGGTCGTAGTACGCCGCCACATGGCCGTGGGTGTGGGTCACCGCCTTCGGACGGCCGGTGGTCCCCGAGGTGTACTGGACGTACAGCGGGGCGTCGGCCGTCACCGGCTCGGCCTCCCGCGCCGCGGCCGCGGCGTCGATGCCGTCCGGGTTCGTCAGGGCCGACAGCTGGTCCGCGCCGAGCCAGCGGGCGGTGTCGAAGTGGCCCTGGAGGTCGGGCCCCGAGACACACAGCGCGGCCCGCGAGTCCTCGGCCATGAAGCGGTGGTCGTCGGCGGTGAGCCCGGGGTTGACCAGCACCGCCGTCGCCCCCAGCCGGGCGACGGCCAGGAACGTGGCCACCCACATGATGCCGTCGGGCAGCGCCATCAGCACCCGGTCCCCGGCCCCCACCCCGCGCCCGGCCAGCACGGTGGCGGCGCGCGCGGCACGGTCGTGGACCTCGCCATGGGTCCAGATCCGGTGCGCCTCCAGGAAGGCGGGGCGGCCCGACCAGCCGCACCGGTCGGCGAGTGCCGCCAGATGCGCGGCCACGTTGGCGGACACCGACGGTACGAAGACCGACGGGGCGGACAGCGGGAACCCGGAGGCGGCGAGCGACGGGTCCAACAGGGCGGAGTCCGGGAGAGTGGTCACCGTTCCAGCTCCTTCGCGGGGGAGTCCGGCAGCGACGGGGCCGCCGCCACCAGCAGGTCGTCCAGTGCACCGGCGGGCCGCTGTTCCGAGTCGTGGTACGCGCGCATCGTCGCCGCGGTCTTCAGCAGCATCTCCTCGTACTCCTCGGCCGGATCGGAGTCCAGGACGATGGCGCCGCCCGCCCCGATGTGCATCCGGCCGCCGGTGAACACCGCGGTGCGGATCACGATGCTGAGGTCGGCCGCGCCGTTGCAGCTGAGGAAGCCGAGGGCGCCGGAGTACACGCCGCGGGCCTCGGTCTCCAGCGCGTCGATGATCTCCATGGTGCGCAGCTTGGGGGCGCCGGTCATCGAGCCGCCGGGGAAGCAGGCCCGTACGCAGTCCACGGTGCTGGTGTCCTGGCGCAGCCGGCCGCGCACGGTGGACACCAGCTGGTGCACGGTGGCGTACGACTCGGTGTTCATCAGCCGCGGCACATAGACACTGCCCGGCTTGCACACCCGCCCCAGGTCGTTGCGGAGCAGGTCGACGATCATCAGGTTCTCGGCCCGGGGCTTGGCGCTGGTGGCGAGGGCGGCCAGCGCCCGGGCGTCCTTGTCGGCGTCCCCCGAACGCGGCGCCGTGCCCTTGATCGGCTTGGCCTCGGCGATGCCGTCCGGGGTGACGCGCAGGAAGCGCTCGGGGGAGGCGCACGCCACGTCCGTGTCGCCGAACCGCAGATAGGCGGCGTACGGGGCCGGGTTGCAGCGGCGCAGCGTCCGGTAGAAGGTGTACGAGTCGCTGGGGGCGGGCAGCCACGCGGAGTTGGTGAGGCAGACCTCGTAGCTCACCCCGGCGCGCAGCTCGCGCAGGCTCGCCTCGATCGAGGCCAGGTACTCCTCCCGGTCCCGCACCAGCCAGGGTTCGACGGCGGCCGTGGTGGTGAGCGGCGGCGGCGCGGGCAGGGGCTCGGTCTGCGCCGGGACCCCGGTGAGCACGGTCACCGTCGCGTCCAGCCACTCCTTGGCCTCGCGGTGGCCGTCGGCGGTGTCCTCGCTCAGGCAGCAGATGTAGGTGACGCTCTCCTGGTGGTCGACCGCGACGAAGCGGTCGGCGAACAGCCAGCAGGCGTCCGGGGTGGCGGCCTCGTGCCGGCCCGGGGCGCCGCAGTCGGCCTTCATCTCGTAGCCGAGGTAGCCGACATAGCCGCCGGTGAAGTCGAAGGGCAGGTCGGGGGCGTGGACCCGGCGGGCGGCCAGCTCCCGCTCGAGATAGTCGAAGACGCTGCCCTCGTAGGTGGCGGCGGGCCGCCCGGGGCGCTCGATCTCGCACACCCGGGTGGCGGTGTCGTACCGCACGAACTCGGCCAGCGGCCCCTGTCCGTCGCCGAGGAAGGAGAAGCGTGCCTCGCCGGACTGGGTCCGCGAACTGTCCAGCCAGAACGCGCGCGGCGCGTCCGCGTACAGCCGGGTGAAGGCCGCCTCGGTGTCGGTCGCGTCGGCCAGCCAGCGGGCGTGCAGCCGGTACGAGCGGGCCTGCGCGCCGTCCGCGGCCGGCACGCTCGCCGCCACCGGCTTCTTCGGGCGCGGGGCGCGGGGCTTGCGGGGCTCGTCGGGGGAGGCGGTGGACGTCACGGACTCGCCGTTGGCGTGCTCGATGGTCAGATCACGGAAGTTGCTGAACATCCGGTGGCCGTATCCGGTGAGCACCGACTCCGGGTGGAACTGCACGCCCCACAGCGGGCGGGCCCGGTGCCGCAGCCCCATCAGGACGCCGTCCTCGGACCAGGCGATGCCCTGCAGGCCCAGCGGCAGTGGTTCGGCCACGCACAGCGAGTGGTAGCGAACGGCCGTGAAGTCCTGGGGAAGACCACGGAAGATGCCGCGCCCGCCGTGCTTGATCCGGGAGAGATGGCCGTGCCGCGGCTCGGGCGTCGGCACCACCCGCGCCTGGGCGCCGAGCGCGATGCCCTGGTGGCCCAGGCACACGCCCAGCACCGGAATCGTGGCCCGCTCGATCAGCCGGGCGGCGCCGGCGAAGTCACGGGCGTCGGCCGGATGTCCGGGGCCGGGGGAGACCACGATGTTGTCGAACTCGGAGAGGTCGATGTCCGCGCATTCGGGCGCGTCATTGAGAAGCACCTCCGGTTCCTCACCGTTGACCTCGGTGAGCAGATGGAAGAGGTTGTACGTGTACGAGTCGTAATTATCGACGAGGAGCGTCCTCAGCGATTCCATCCGGATTTGCCTCCTTGCTTCGGGCCGTCCATCGCCATGCGCCTGTGACGTCCTCGGATCGACTGAAGCGGCGGGTAGAGCCACTTCTTGAGGAGCCGCTGCAGGCGCGGCATGACGAGCCAGGTCACCATCGCGGTCACGCCAAGACACAGAGCCAGGGTCCGCAGCAGGAAATTGGTGCCGTCCAGGAACGGGATCACCAGCACATTGAACATGAGAACCGGGGGGAACACCGCGCCCAGGTTCACCAGCCAGAGTTTCCATTTGGGGGGCGGCGGCAGTGGCCGCACCGGACCCTTCAACCAGTTCTGCAGTCCCGAGGTGCGCTGGGTTCCCTTTTCTTGTACGAAGGGTCCGGCCCGAGTCGCCAACCGGGCGCGCTCGAGCGAGGATTCCCATCCCTGTGCGGATACTTCCCTGTCGAATCGGTAGATGACATGCCATTCCGAGGACAGCCGGCCGGAGCCCATCACGCCGCCCCCCAGGTATCCCGGAAGACATGCCGCGGCATTGAGCATCTCAATCGCCCAGCCATAGAACTCGGTTTCGCGGCCGGGGTCCACCCGGTATGCGGCCGTCACCGTGACCGGTTCCGTGTCCACTCCAGCCGCAACTCCTTCCCGCACCCTGCACGCTCGCCTTCTCAACCCATGCTGACCTGCAAGGACTTCATGCTCTTCGCCAGCTCTTCCCGGCGAGTTGACAGGAAGTGTTCCACATCGGGAGATCGGCAACAGTCGAATGCTCAACAACGTACATAAAAGGGCCGTGACCTGCGCGTTATCTACGCTTCGAAGGCTTCGGCCGGGGTACGAAAAAGAATCTGGGAGACGGATTGAACACAACGAAGCGCCGGGCCGTATGGAACGTAATGCGGCCCGGCGCTTCAATCCTCGGCTCGTGTCAGCCGAGTACCTTCTCCAGTGACGCCAGCGACGCCTCCAGCTCCTCCCGCGTGATGGTCAGCGGCGGGGCCAGCCGGATCGTCGAACCGTGGGTGTCCTTGACCAGGACGCCCTCGCCCAGCAGTCGCATCCCGATCTCGCGCCCGGTGCCCAGCGCGGGATCCACATCGACCCCGGCCCACAGACCGCGGCAGCGGTGCGCCGTCACGCCCTTGCCGTGCAGCGCGCTCAGCCCGGCGTCCAGCACCCGCCCCAGCTCGGCGGCGCGGGCCTGGAACTCCCCGGTGTCCAGCAGGTCCACCACGGCCGACCCGACCGCGGCGGCCAGCGGATTGCCGCCGAAGGTGGAGCCGTGCTCGCCGGGGCGCAGCACGCCCATCACCGCGCGGTCGGCGACCACGGCGGAGACCGGCACGATGCCGCCGCCCAGCGCCTTGCCGAGCAGCAGCACATCCGGCCGCACCGCCTCGTGGTCGACCGCGAGGGTGGTGCCGGTGCGGCCCAGACCGGACTGGATCTCGTCGGCGATGAACAGCGCCCCGGCCCGCCGGGTGAGTTCACGCACCCCCGGCAGATAGCCGTCGTCCGGAATGAGCACGCCCGCCTCGCCCTGGATGGGCTCGATCAGCACGGCGGCCGTGGTCTCGTCGACCGCCGCCTCCAGCGCGGCGAGATCGTTGTACGGGACGACGCGGAAGCCCGGGGCGAACGGGCCGAACCCCTCGCGGGCCACCGGGTCGCTGGAGAATCCCACGATCGTCGTCGTGCGGCCGTGGAAGTTGCCGTCGGCCACCACGATCGTCGCCTGGTCCGGTGCGACGCCCTTGACCTCGTACGCCCATTTGCGGGCCAGCTTGATGCCGCTTTCCACCGCCTCCGCGCCGGTGTTCATCGGCAGCACCGTCTCCAGGCCGGTGAGCCGTGCCAGCCCCTCGGCGAATCCGGCGAGCCTGTCGTTGTGGAAGGCGCGCGAGGTGAGGGTGAGCCGGTCGAGCTGGCGGTGGGCGGCCTCGACGAGCGCCGGGTGGCGGTGGCCGAAGTTGAGGGCCGAGTAGCCCGCCAGCATGTCGAGGTAGCGGCGGCCCTCGACGTCCCACACCCAGACGCCCTCGGCGCGGGACACCACCACGGGCAGCGGATGGTAGTTGTGGGCGAGCGAGGACTCCTCGGCGCGGATCAGCTCACCGGAGGAGCGCGCGGGAGGCGCGGCGGCGGACGGGGCGGTGCGTGCGGGTGCGGTCATCAGCGGATCTCCTGAGTGCAGCACTTGATGCCCCCGCCGGCCTTGTGCAGTTCCGACAGGTCGACGGGGACGGGGACGTAACCGCGGTCGGTGAGCTTGCCGATGAGGCCGGTCGCGCGCGGGGCGACGAACACATGACGGCCGTCGGAGACGGAGTTGAGCCCGAAGGCCATGGCGTCGTCCCGGGTGGCGATCAGCGCGTCCGGGAAAAGGCGCTCCAGGACCTCACGGCTGCCCGGGGAGAACGCGCCCGGGTAGTAGGCGATGTTCTCGTCGTCGAGCGTGAACAGGGCGGTGTCCAGGTGGTAGAAGTACGGGTCCACCAGCAGCAGGCTGATCACCGGCACCCCGAAGAACTCCTGCACCTCCTGGTGCGCGGCGCGCGTCGTACGGAATCCGGTGCCGGCCAGGACGAACCGGCCGGCGGGCACGAGATCGCCCTCGCCCTCGCACACCGCCTCCGGCGGGTGCACCTCGAATCCGGCCGCCTTGAACCAGGAGGTGTAGGCGAGCTGTTCGGGCCGGCGCTGGGGCGCGTGGAACCGGGAGCCGAAGACCCGGCCCTGGAGGACCAGGGCCGAGTTCGCCGCGAACACCATGTCCGGCAGGCCCGGCACCGGCTCGGCGGTCTCCACCCGGTGGCCGTGGTCGCGATAGGCGCGGATCAGCGTCTCCCACTGGGTACGGGCGAGCGCGGTGTCGACCACGGTGTCCTCGCGCATCCAGGGATTGATGGCGTACCGGACGTCGAAATAGCTGGGGGGACAGGTCAGATAGCGCCGGGGGCGCGGCACACGGGTCTGGGGCACGGAGCAGTCCTCTCGCTTCCCAAGGGCGACCGGGGAATGATTCAACGGTAGAAAGCGGACGAGAGGGGACACAAGAAAGGAAAATTGCGCGATGGTGCGTGGATGTTGCGTCTCGGGCCGGTTCAACGACCGTTCATTGCGTCCGGCCCGCCGGACGGCGCGGCGGCGGGGCTGGCGCCCGCCTCGGCGCTGCCCGCGATCAGATGCGACAGCACCATGTAGCTGATGGTCTTGGCGATGAAGGGTTCGGTCCGGATGCGCTCCAGCACCTCCTCGAAGTGCTCCACATCGGTGGCCATCACGTGCAGCAGGGCGTCGGCGCCCCCGGTCACCGTCATGGCCGCGGTGATCTCCGGGTAGCTGCGCACCACTTCCGCCAGCCGCCGCGGCGGGGCCGCGCTGTCGCAGTACACCTCCACGTACGCCTCGGTCCGCCAGCCCAGGGCGGCCGGGCGCACGGTCGTGGTGAAGCCGGTGATCACGTCGTTCTCCCGCATCCGGTCGACCCGCCGCTTGACCGCGGACGCCGACAGCCCGACCGTGGCGCCGATCTCCGTGAAGCTCGCCCTGGCGTTCGCGACCAGGGCCGCGACGATCTTGCGGTCCAGGTCGTCGAACGGTGCGGACTGGTTCGCCATGAGGGGTCCTTTCGGCGGCCGGTGATGAACAGTCGAAATGACGTACCGATGAGATGCCCGCGAACCGCTGTGCTTTCCCCGGCTTCCCTCCGCTTTCCTCCGTTTTCGGAAAGCTTCCGCAAGAGGGGGCGTGCGCGGGGACACGAGGCCCGATAGCGGAGCCGTGGCGTGCCCCGGGCGCCGGGCGTACGAATCCGGGCACCGTACCTTCCGTATCCACCTTGTTGATACGGCACAACCTTCCGACGGTCCTTACCGCGGCGTAGCGTCTTCTATTCCATAATCGTTTCCGAGCGATGATCAGGTGGTCGTCATGACAACTATTATCAGCTTCAGGAGAGCGCGGTGAAAAGACCGCGGGACGCGGTGGTCACCGGTGTGGGTTTCTGCCTGCCGGGCGACGCCGGGCCCGTATTCACCGCGGGGCAGGTATGGGATATCGCCTCCCACGGCCGCTCCGTCCTCGTGCGGCGGGACATCGCCTACGGTGCGGTGAACCTCACCCCAGAGCATTTCGCGGAACGGTTCCCCGAAATCCCCGAGTTCTTCTCCCGCCACTACACCAACGCCCATCGCTTCGGCCTGGTGTCCCTGGCCGAGGCCTGCGCCGACGCCGAACTCGACCTCCAGGCCGGTGACCTGGCCGAGGCGGCCCTCCTCGTCGGCCGCGGCGGAGTGGACACCAACGTCGGTGTGTACCTCTCGCTGCTGAACACCCAGTCCGACGAGGCCACCGCGCTCGACGGCGTGGAGATGTTCGTCGCCGCCGCACTCGGCGCGACCCCCTCCGACGTCGCGGTCGTCCAGGCCGCGGTGGCCCGCTCCACCGGCCCCTGCTACACGGTGGCCTGCGGCTGCTCGTCCGCCGCCGTGCAGATCGGCAACGCCCGCCGGCTCATCGCCACCGGCGAGGTCGAGATGGCCGCCGTCACCGGAGTCGACGTCTTCGACGTCGGCCTGATCCAGCACGGCCAGCGGCTGCAAGTGGGCGCGCAGCGCGCCCACGAGGCGATGGACGCCGCCGCCATGCCCGACCTCCTCGCCTCCTTCGAATCCCTCATGCGCCCCTACGACCGGCGCGCCGACTGCATCAACCACGGCGAGGGCTCCGCCACCGTGATCCTGGAGAGCCGGGAACACGCCCTGCGCCGCGGCGCCCACCTCTACGGCCAGGTGCTCGCCACCGCCATGACCCGCGACGGCCTCGACAATCCCCTCGCCACCGACGCGGGCGGCGCCCAGCTCGTCCGGGCCGTCCGCGCCTGCCTCGGCGACCGGTGGCGGATCGAGCAGATCCCGTACGTCAACGGCGCCTGCGACGGCGGCGCGGCCGTCACCGCCCTGGAGGTCAACACCATCCGGGAGCTGTACGGCCCCGACAGCCCGGTGCTGATGAGCACCCAGGAGGCCTGCTTCGGCCACCACGGATCGCCCATCGGCTGCGTCGGCGCCGCCCTGACCCTGATGATGATGGAACAGGGCGAGGTGTGCCCCACCGCCAACTGCGAGGAGCCGGCCGACGGCCTGCCCTTCGACCCGGTCCCCGGCACCCGCACCCGTCCCCTCGACTTCGACTACGCCCTGAGCTTCAACTACCAGATCGGTGGCGTGAAGCACGCGATGCTGCTGGGCAGCCCGGACGCCACGTAGCGGGTGTCCGCAAAGCCCCGCCGGGCCCGCGACGGACACCCCCGGCCCGCGCCCCCCGCCCCGGCCTCCACCCCACAGGCCGAACACCCCCACGGAGACCCCGATGCGTCAGAACACCCCTGCCTCCGGCCGCCCGCCCACCCGCATAGCGGTGGTCGGCATGGGCTGCCGGCTCCCCGGTGACATCGACTCGCCCGCCGCACTGTGGCACCTGCTCGCCGAGGGACGGGACGCCGTCGCCGCGCCCCCCGCCGAGCGCACCGCTCTGTGGGGGCCGCCGCCCTCCACCGGCCCCGCGGACGGCTCCGGCCTGCCCGCCGTCGGCGGCTATCTGCGCGAAGTGTCCGGCTTCGACGCCGACTTCTTCGGCGTCTCCGGCCGCGAGGCCGACGTCCTGGACCCGCAGCACCGGCTGCTGCTGGAAGTGGCCTGGGAGGCCCTGGAGCACGCCGGAACACCGCCGGACCGGCTCACCGGCACCGCCACCGGCGTGTTCACCGGCCTCAGCTACAACGACTACGCCGACCGCCTCGACCGGCACACCGAGGAACAGCGGGGCTCGGCCCTGTCCAACGCGCACTGCGTCGCCGCCGGCCGCATCTCCTACCTCCTCGGCCTCCAGGGCCCCTGCCTGGCCCTGGACACCGCCTGCTCCTCCTCCCTGGTCGCCGTGCACCTCGCGGCCCAGGCGCTGCGCGCGGGCGAATGCGACCTGGCCCTCGCCGGCGGCGTCACCCTGATGTTCGAACCCCGCGTCACCCGCTCCTTCGACCGGATGGGCATGCTCTCCCACACCGGCCACTGCCACGCCTTCGACGCCGCCGCCGACGGCTTCGTACGCGGCGAGGGCTGCGGCATCGTCGTCCTCAAACGCCTCCCCGACGCCCTCCGCGACCGCGACCGCGTCCTCGCCGTCCTGCGCGGCTCCGCCGTCAACCAGGACGGCCACTCCGACGGGCTCGCCGCGCCCTCGCCCACCGCCCAGCGCGCCCTGTACGAGGAGGCGCTGGCCCGCGCCGGGACCGACGCCCGCGACGTCGGCATGATCGAGACCCATGGCACCGGCACCCCGGTCGGCGACCCCGTCGAATTCACCAGCCTCGCCCAGGTGTACGGCACCGGCCGCGACCGCTGCGCCCTGGCGTCGGTCAAAACCAACCTCGGCCACCTCGAACCCGCCGCCGGGGTAACCGGCCTCATCAAGGCCATCCTCTGCCTGAACCGGGGCCTCATCCCCCCCAATCTGCACTTCACCCGCTGGAACCCGGCCATCGACGCCGACGCCACCCG
Source organism: Streptomyces sp. NPDC019937 (assembly GCF_040631655.1). Taxonomy (NCBI): domain Bacteria; kingdom Bacillati; phylum Actinomycetota; class Actinomycetes; order Kitasatosporales; family Streptomycetaceae; genus Streptomyces; species Streptomyces sp. NPDC019937. The sequence goes on along the minus strand of NZ_JBEYAL010000002.1, from coordinate 177,832 downwards.
CTTCTTCGTCCCCCGGGAACTCACCCCCTGGCCCGTGCGCACCGGCCCCCGCCTCGCGGCCGTCTCCTCCTTCGGGTTCTCCGGGACCAACGCCCACGTGGTGCTGGAACAGCCGCCCGCCACCCCCGCCCGCCCCCGCGCGCGGCGGCCACGCCCCACCACCGCCGACGGCCCGCACATCGTCCTCCTCCCGGCCGGTTCCCCCGCCGCGCTGCCGGTCGCGGCGCGGCGCATGGCCGACTGGCTGGAGGGCGACGGCGCGGCCGTACCGCTGCGCGACATCGCCCACACCCTGGCCCTGCGCCGGGCCGCGGGCCGCGGCCGGCTCGGCGTCACCGCCACCACCCACGGCGAACTCGCCGAAGCCCTCCGGGCGTTCGCCGGCGGCCGGGCCCACCCCGCGGTGGTGACCGGCGCCGTGGGCGCCGAGGTGTCCCGGCGGCCGGTGTGGGTGTTCTCCGGGCAGGGCTCGCAGTGGCCCGGCATGGGACGCGGACTGCTGGAGCGCGAACCCGCCTTCGCCGCCGCGCTCGCCGAGGCCGATGAACTCATCGCCGCCGAGACCGGGTTCTCGGTGCTCGACATCATCCGCGCGAGCGAGCCGGTGACCGGCTGCGCCCGCGTCCAGCCCGTGCTGTTCGCCCTGCAGACCGCCCTCGCCGCCACCTGGCGCGCCCACGGCGTCGAACCGGCCGGTGTCATCGGCCACTCCATGGGCGAGGTCGCGGCCGCCGTGGTGGCCGGGGCGCTCTCCCCGGCCGACGGCGTCAAGGTCATCTGCCGCCGCTCCGCGCTGCTCACCCGCATCGCCGGACACGGTGCCATGGCCACCGTGGGGCTGCCCGCCGACGAGGTGCAGCGGCGGCTGGACGGCGCCGCCGCCTCGGGCGCCGTCACCGTCGCCGTCATGGCCGCGCCCGGCTCCACCGTCGTGGCCGGGGACACCGCACGCGTGGAACGCCTCGTCGCCGACTGGGAGGCCGGCGGCGTCCCCGCCGCCCTGGTCGCCGTCGACGTCGCCTCGCACTCCCCGCAGGTCGACCCGCTGCTCCCCGAACTGCGCACCGTGCTCGCCGATCTGAACCCCCGGCGGCCTGACATCCCCTTCTACACCACCGTCCTCGACGACCCGCACGACGTCCCCGCCTTCGACGCCGACTACTGGTGCGCCAACCTGCGCCGCCCGGTGCGCTTCTCCGCCGCCCTCACCGCCGCCGCGGCCGACCGCCACCTGGTGTACACGGAGATCTCCCCGCACCCCGTGGTCACCCACCCCGTGGCCCGGACCCTCGCCGGACTGACCCGGGACCCGGTCGTGCTGCCCACCCTGCGCCGCGGCGAGGACGAGACCACCACCTTCCGTACCCAGCTCGCCGCCCTCCACTGCGCGGGCGTGCCCGTCGACTGGACACAGCTGTACGGCGACGGCGAACTCGCCGACGTCCCCGCCATCACCTTCGACCGCACCCCCCACTGGGCCACCCCCGCCCTCCCCGCGCCCACCGCGGACACCACCGGCGGACACGCCGGTGAACTGCCCGGCAGCCACACCGAAGTGCCCGGCGAACCGCTGCGCCACTCCTGGCGCGCGAGCACCGGCACCGCCACCCTGCCCTGGCTGGACGACCACCGGGTGCACGGCACCCCCGTCCTGCCCGGCGCCGCCTACTACGCCCTCGCGCTCACCACCGCCTGCCAGGTCTTCGACGCCGCCCCCACCGAGGTCGAGGTCACCGATCTGCGCTTCCACGAACTGCTGACCATCGCCGACCACACCGACCTCAGCACCACGGTGACCGTGGCCGCCGCCGACCGCGCCACCTGCGAGATCTTCGGACGCGACGACGACGGCACCTGGATCAGACAGGCCGGTGCCGTACTGCGCCGTCTCACCGCGCCCCCGCGGCCCCGCCCCGCCTCCGTACGCACCCTGGCCCTGCGCCACCCCGTCCCCGTCGAACCGGCCACCCTGTACGCGGACTTGCGGGCCCGGGGCATCGAACACGGCCCGGCCTTCAACGGCATCACCGAGGTACACACCTCCCGCCACGGCAACAGCTTCTGGGCCCGGGTACGGATCCCCGAGGCCGCCCGCACCCCCGAACACACCTTGCGCATCCACCCCGTCCTGGTCGACCTGTGCGCCCAGCTCCTGGTCGCCGGGCTGCTGAAGGACGCCGACCAGGGGCTGGTGCTGCCCGTCGGGCTCCAGACCGCCCGTGTCCTCGGCGACCCCGCCACCGCCGTCCACTGCCACGCCCGGCTGACGGCCGAGAGCACCGCCGGGACCCTCGTGGGCCACATCCGGCTGCTCGACGGGGAAGGCCGCCCGGTCCTCGCCATCGACGGCCTGCGGATCGTCCGCAGCGCCGCCCAGCAGACGACCGAGGTCGACCAGTGGTTCCTGGAGGTCGGCTGGAAGCCCGCCGCGCTGCCCGCCCCGGACGGCGGACGCCCGCCCGGCCACTGGCTCGTCGTCGGCGAGGGCGACGGCACCGCGCACACCGCCGCGGAGGCGCTGCGCGCCGCCGGAGCCACCGCCCGGGTCTGGGACCCGCCCCTGGACGACACACCGCTCGACGCCCTCCGCGACGGCCTCACCACCCGGCTGACCGGCCCCGGCGCCCTGCCGCGAGGCGTCGTCCTCCTGTGCGCCACCTCACCGGGCACCGGGGACGCACCTACGGAAGCCACCTGCGACGACGCCCTGCGCCGCACCCGGCGGCTGCTCGCCACCGCCCAGGCCCTCGCCGCCGGTCCCGGTGGCCCCGCCGACCTCCCGCGCCTGTACGCCGTCACCCGCGGCGCCCGGGCCGTGGCGCCCGAGGACGTGCCCGACCCGGCGCAGAGCGCCCTGCGCGGACTGGTGCGGGTGCTCGCCTACGAACACCCCGAACTGCGCGCCACCCTGGTCGACACCGACCCGGCCGCACCGCTCGGCCTCGTCCCCGAACTCCTCGCCGACGCCGCCGAGGACGAGGTCGCCCTCCGCGGCGGAACACGCCACATCGCCCGGCTCGCCCACACGCCCCTGACCGACGCCGAACGCACCACGGCCGCCGCCCGCACCGTACGCTGCGGCACCGACGGCTTCCGGCTGCGGGCCGGCCGCCTCGGCGACCTCGGCACCCTGGAACTCGCCACCGCCGAGCGGCGCCCGCCCGGCCCCGGCGAGGCCGAACTGCGCGTCCTGGCCGCGGGCATGAACTTCCGCGACGTCCTCACCGCCATGGGACTGCTCCCCGGCGACAGCGACGTCCGCTACCGGCTCGGCTTCGAATGCGCCGGTGAGGTGACCGCGGTCGGCCCCGGCGTCGACCACCTCCGCGTCGGCGACCGGGTCGTCGCGGCCGACGCGCGCGGCGGCGCCTTCGGCTCCTTCACCGTCGTACCCGCCGACTGCACCGGCCCCATTCCGGACGGCCTCGACCTGGCCACCGCCGCCGGACTGCCGCTGGCCTTCCTCACCGCCTGGTACGCGCTGCGCCACATCGGCCGGCTCACGGCGGGCGAGCGGGTGCTGATCCACTCCGCCACCGGCGGCACCGGACTGGCCGCCATCGCCGTCGCCCGGCTGCTCGGCGCCGAGGTGCTGGCCACCGCGGGCAGCGAGGACAAGCGCCGCTATCTGCATTCCATGGGCATCACCCATGTCATGGACTCCCGTTCGCTCGACTTCCGCGACGAGATCAGGGAGGCCACCGGCGGTGAGGGCGTCGACATCGTCCTCAACTCCCTGTCCGGTGCGGCCATCCGGGCCGGGCTGGAGTCGCTGCGCCCGTTCGGCCGCTTCATCGAACTCGGCGTCCGCGACATCCTCTCCGACGCCCCGCTCGGGCTTTTCCCCCTGCGCCACAACATCACCTTCAGCACCGTCGACCTCGTGGAACTCCAGACCTCCCGCCCCGCGGTGTTCGCCGCCACGCTGCGGGAGGTGCTGGAGGAGTTCGCCGCCGGGCGCCTGAAGCCCCTGCGGTGCACCACCTATCCGCTGGCCGATGTCACCGAGGCGTTCCGGCAGATGGCGGGCGCCCGCCACCTCGGCAAACTGGTGCTGACCCTCCCGCAGCGGGGCGAGATCAGCGCCGTCCTGCCCGACGGGCCCGCCCCGGTGCGCGAGGGCGGCACCTATCTGATCACCGGGGGCCTGCGCGGCCTGGGCCTGGCCACCGCCCGCTGGCTGGCCGCCCAGGGCGCGGGCCACCTCGTGCTCAACGGCCGTACCGCGCCCGCGGGCGCCGACGCGCAGACGCTCGGCGAACTGTCCGCCACCGGCACCCGGGTCACCGTCATACTCGGCGACATCGCCCGCCCCGGCACCGCCGACCGGCTGGTGGCCGCCGCCACCGCGGACGGGGCACGGCTCGACGGCGTCGTCCACTGCGCCATGGTCCTCGACGACGCGGCCGTCACCAACATCCGCGAGGACCAGCTGCGTCGGGTGTGGACACCCAAGGTCACCGGGGCGTGGCGGCTGCACCGGGCCACCGCCGGAATGCGGCTGGACTGGTTCGCGGTGTTCTCCTCCATGGCCTCGCTGCTCGGCAACCCCGGGCAGGGCGCCTACGCCGCCGCGAACGCCTGGCTGGACGGCTTCGCCACCTGGCGCTCCGCCCAGGACCTGCGCACCCTCGCCGTCAACTGGGGCCCGTGGGGCGAGACCGGTGTCGCCACCGGCTTCGCCGACCGCGGCTACCGGACCATCCCCACCGACCAGGGGCTCCGCGCGCTCGGCACCCTGCTGGCGTACGGGCGGGTGCACACCGGTGTCATCCCCGGGGAGCCCAGCGGCTGGATCCCGGCCACCGGGCGCCACTCGTCCCTGTTCGGCCTGCTCCTTCCCGGCGAGGAACACCCCGCCGACGCGCAGGAGAACACCGACGACATCCGGGCCCGGCTGACCGCCATCCCGCCGGGGCTCGCCCGCCGCGCCGCCCTGGAGGCGTATCTGACCGACCACATCCGGGTCGTCCTGCGGCTGAGCAGCACCACCCTCGACCCGCAGACCCCGTTGCGGTCCCTCGGGTTCGACTCGCTGCTCGCCATGGAGCTGCGGGTACGCCTGGAAACCGGCCTGAACATCAAGCTCGCCGGAAACTTCGTCTGGCAGCACCCGACCGTGGCGGCCCTCGCCGTCGGCCTCGCTCAGCACATGGGCCTGGAACTGACCGCCCCGCAGGAACGATTGAGCGCCTAGGGGGTGTCTCGTCGGCCGGGCCGGGCTCCCGAGGCCGCCGCTGGCGCCTCGGGGGCTCCGAGGCGCCACGGCGGCATGGACGCGGGCACTCGTCCGTCCAGCCGTGTGCCCGTGCTCATACCGGCACCACCTCCGCCGTGGCCACCGGCTTTCCGGTGACGAACGATTCATTCGCGGCCAGACCGGTGACCAGCGCCAGCGCCCCGTCCGCCTCGGTGGCCCGCTGCTGCGACGCGTCGGAGCCGTCCGTGGTGGCGGGCGTCCCGGTGGGCGCCGCCGGGTCCAGGGGGCCGTACAGCGCCGTCAGCATGCGCTCGTCCCCGCCGCCGTGTCCCGCGTGGTCGAACGCGGGCAGCTCCACCTCCCGGGGCGGCTCCCACAGGGGGCGCAGCACCACCCGGGGACCGCCCGCGTTGGCGAGCGCCTCGTCGCCGTGGAGGGTGCCCCGGCCGGAGGCGGTGCCCAGCACGCGCGGCTGCCAGCGGCTCTCCTCCACCTCCAGCTCCAGCCGGCCGCGGGTGCCGTTGAACATCACCCGGTAGCCCTCCCACGGGGAGTACGCCGTCAGGTGGTACGTCATGGTGGCGCCGGTGTCGTAGCGCACCAGCAGCGACATGTCGTCCTCGATGGTGATGTCGTCGCCGAACACATTGCGGTCCCGGTGGTAGCCGTCCGCCCCCTCGGCGTCGAGGTACAGCGAGCGCAGCGCGTCATTGTCGGCCAGCTCCAGCGCGAACGGGTCGTCCCTCGCGGCGGCCGCGCCGTGGGCCCGCTCGTAGTCGCGGCGGTAGCCGCTGCGCTCGCCCGCCTCGCGGCCGTAGAAGCCGAGCCTGCCGTAGCCGAAGACCTTTTGCGGCCGGGCCCCCAGCCACCAGTTCACCAGGTCGAAGTGGTGGCTGGACTTGTGCACCATCAGCCCGCCGCTGTGCTGTTTCTCGCGGTGCCAGCGGCGGAAGTAGTCGGCGCCGTGCCGGGTGTCCAGCAGCCATTCGAAGTGCACCGACAGCACCTCGCCGATGGCCCCCGAGGACAGCTGCCGGTGCACTTCCTCGTGCACCGGGTTGAAGCGGTAGTTGAAGGCCACCGCCAGATGGTTGCCGGTCTCCTCGACGGTTTCGAGGATGCGGCGGCACTTGGCGGCGTCGGTGGTCATCGGCTTCTCGGTGACCACCCGGCAACCGGCCCGCAGCGCGGGCACGATGTAGGCATCGTGCAGCGCGTCCACGCAGGTCACGACCACTTCCTGGATGTCGTCCGCACGCAGCCGGCGCTCGAACTCCTCCGGGTCCCAGGCCGCCGCCTCCGGCTCACCGGCCTCCTTCAGCAGCCGCTGGTGGTGGGCGATGCGCACCGGGTTGGGGTCGCACAGCGCGGCCACCCGCAACCCGGGGCGGCGGGCCAGTGCCGTGGTGAACATCTGCGCACGGGATCCGGTGCCCACCACCACGGCCCGGGAGGGAGTGTTGCCGACGGTCATGCGTCCTCCATAGGAAGTCGATCAACGCGTGCGCAGGATAGGCCCGATCCGTGGCCCACCACCACGGGTCCGACACCATGCGGACACCCGCCCCGGCCGTCGTGGTCAGCGCGTAGCACTGCTAAAGAACACCCCGCCCGGCTCAGCCGCGGCCCCGAGACGGCGGGGCGGCGGCCACCGGACGCAGCGTGGCCGCCGCCTGCTCATCCGGCGGTTGCTGCACCGCGACCCCGTCGGCGGCGCGCCGCGCGAGGCCGAGCTGGGAGATGGCGTTGACCAGCCGCACCCCCGCCCCGGTGCCGGTCAGCTGCCACCGCTGGGTGCGGGCCGTGGCGGAGCACGTCTGCGTGGTGACCGTGGCGCCCGCCTCCAGCGGGGCGCCCAGGTAGCGGGCCCCCTTCACCATGTCCAGGCAGGAGGCGGTGGCCGTGCCCGCCCGCACGGCGCGGAGCGTGTAGTAGCCGTCCTCGGTGGCCGACAGCTTCCACGCCGCGCCGCCGTCGTCCCCGAACCGCGCGGTGGCGCCCTCGCCACCGCCCGTGGTGGTCAGCCGGGTCGCGGAGCCGGGCAGCGTGAGGGCGTACGTACCGTCCTTCACCGGCAGCCGTACGACGTTCTCCCAGCCGGGCGCGTGCCCGATGTCCCGGGCGAGCGCGCTGAATCCGTCGTACGTGGCGGCCGGTTTCGGGCCGCCCCAGGTGGCCTGGGCGAGGAAGCGCAACGGCAGATACGCCTCCGTCTCGACCTCGTTCTCGGTCTGGGCCGCCGCCGAGTCCGGCCACATGGTGATCTTCGCCCCGGTGACGCCCGGCTGGGGGCCGCTCAGCGTCTCGCCCTCGAAGCGCAGCGGTGTCCAGTCGCTCTCGTACAGCTCCCGCGTCTTCATGGGGGAGCCGCCGCGGATGAGGTAGAGCGCGTAGGCCGAGTTCATCACCTGATGGCCCTGGGCGAGCAGGGCGGAGGGCGGCTGGTCCGGTTCGGCGGTCCAGTGCTCGACCCGGATGTCCTTGTTGACGGGGACGGTGTTGTCGCCGGTCAGCCCGTCGTTCCAGATGCGCAGGGTCCGCCCGCCGGCGCGCACATGGTCGTCGACGCGGTTGACGAAGTCCACGAACGCGTCCTGCGGAGTGGCTCCGGCGCCGTACTTCGCCTTGGCGTACGCGGCGATCTGCGGGTAGGCGGCGTAGTCGGAGCCCAGCATGTATTCGTCCGCGCCCATGTGCCAGTACGGGGTGTCCCATACGGTCAGCGCCTCGTCCAGCAGCCCGGTGTAGAAGGAGAACGCCTCGGGCCGGGTGATGTCCAGCCGCGACGGCGACCGGGTCCCCTTGGTGTCCGTGAGCTGGAGTTCGGGGTGGTTCTGCAGGTACGGGTCGATGTGCCCGGGGGAGTTGATCTCCGGTACGAGGGTGATGTGGTACTTCCGGGCCATCGCCGACAGCCGCAGCACCTCGTCCTTGGTGTAGTAGCCCCAGAACTTCGTCTTCGGGTAGGCGTCGCCGGCCACCTTCGCCTCGATCCACAGCTGGTTCAGCTTCAGATACGCCATCTCGCGCATCAGCCGCTCGAACCAGTCCAGGGAGACGTGGATGTAGCAGGCGCACACCCCCACCCCGCGCTCGGCGTACCGCGGCACGTCGACCGTCCTGCCGTGCGGCAGCTCGCGCCCGCCGCCCAGCATCTGCAGCACGGTCCGGGTCCCCAGGAACGCCCCGGCGGCCGTGGCCCCGGTGATCCGCACGGTGTCGCCGACGATCAGTTCGTACCCCTCGGCGCCCAGATCCTTACGCGACGCGTCCACACCCAGCACCACATCGCCCGCCGCGCCGCCCCCGCCGGTCACCACGGACAGCCGCAACCCGGTCGCGTCGGCCACATCGTCGGCGAACGTCGACGCGTCACCGCGCAGCTCCGCCGTCCGCGCGACCACCGCCGCCGTGGCGGCCAGCCGCAGCGTGCCCTCCTGCCCGGTCCACCGCACCGGCGCCGGGATCACGCCCGGTGCGGCCGCGGCGCGCCCGGCGGCCGCCGCCGGGGCGGATGACACGGCCGGTATCAGCAGGGCCAGCGCCGCCAGGACGACGGCCCCCGCCGTGGCCCTCATCCGGATCCGGCGTCCGGGATGCCGCGTCCGGCTGTGAGATCGCGTCTCTCCGTGATGCCGCGTCCGTCTGTGATGAGGGGTCCATCTGCGATCAGGGGCCGACAACGGCACTCGCCTCCATGCTCACCGGGCCCCGCCCGTGGGCGGCGGCCATGATCGGACAACAGGTGGTGCGGGTGCCGGACGGCCACGGGAGTCACGGCCCGGCGGCAGGGTCCTTCCCCTCCCTCCCGCCTTCTGAACCCCTACGCAACGCCACCGGGGGGCAGCGGTGCGTGACGGGAACGTATGAACCGCCCGGTCCGGGGTACTGTCTCATTCCAGCCGCTCACGTCCCGGCGCCGTGAGGTGTTAGGAATAGGGGGTGATCGGATTTTTCGGTCGATCGAAGCACTCCCCGCCTGTCCGGCCGCGGGGACGCTTGCGCTCCCTGCTCGGCTTGCGAAGCATCGCCGGACAGGTGTTCGCCGTCCAGGCGGTCGTCGTCGTCCTGCTCATCGCCGTGGCGACGCTGGCCCTCGTACTGCAGGCGCGCAACGACAGCGAGCAGGAGGCCGTCAACCGCTCCACCGCCGTGGCCCAGGCCTTCGCCGGCTCTCCGGGCACCGCGGAGGCCATGACGGCCCGCAACCCGACCGCCGTGCTCCAGCCCCGGGCCGAGCAGGTCCGTAAGCGGGCGGGCCTGGACTTCGTCGTCGCGGCGAACACCAAGGGCGTCCGCTACACCCACCCGCTGCCGCAGCAGATCGGCAAGCAGCTCGTCGCCGACTTCAAGCCCGCGCTGCGCGGCAAGGTCGTCACGGAGACCGTGCAGGGACCCCTCGGCAAGGAAGTGCAGGCCACGGTCCCGATCCGAAAGGCCGACGGCACGGTCGTCGGCGTGATCTGCGCCGGGATGACCGCCCACGACGTCAGCGGCCGCGTCACCCGCCAGATGCCGCTGGTCCTCGGCGCGGCCGGCGGCGCGCTCGCCCTCGCCACCGCCGGTACCGCCCTGGTGGGCCGGCGGCTGCGGCGCCAGACCCACGGCCTGGGCCCGGCCCAGATGACCCGTATGTACGAGCACCACGACGCCGTGCTGCACTCCGTCCGCGAGGGCGTGCTCATCGTCGACGGTCACGGCCACCTCGTCCTCGTCAACGACGAGGCGCGCCGGCTGCTCGACCTGCCCCCGGACGCCGAGGGCCACCACGTCGGCGAGCTGGGCCTCGAACCGCGCACCGCCGCGCTGCTGTCCTCCGGCCGCGTGGCCACCGACGAGGTGCATCTCGCGGGGGACCGGCTGCTGGCCGTCAACCAGCGCTCCACCCAGTGGAACGGCGGCCTCCCCGGCAGCGTCGCCACCCTCCGGGACACCACCGAACTGCGTGCGCTGTCCGGCCAGGCCGAGGTGGCGGAGAAGCGGCTGCGGCTGCTGTACGACTCGGGCGCGAAGATCGGCACCACGCTCGACGTCACGCGCACCACCGAGGAGCTGACCCGGTTCGCGGTGCCCTGGTTCGCCGACTTCGCCACCGTCGACCTGGTGGACCCGGTGCTGCGCGGCGACGAGCCGACGGGCGACGCCATGTGCCGTACGGCCACCTTCGGCATCCGCAACGACCACCCGCTGTGGCGGGTCGGCAAGCGGACGACCTATGTGCGCGGCGCACCGCAGGCGCTCGGCTTCGGCGCCGGGCGGCCGGTGCTCGACGCCGACATCCGGGACTTCGCCGGATGGCAGGAGCAGGACCCCGAGCAGGCCGTCCGGATCGTCGAATACGGCATCCACTCGATGATCACCATTCCGCTGCGCGCCCGCGACGTCACCCTGGGCATCGCCACCTTCTGGCGTTCGGAGAAGTCCGAGCCCTTCGACCAGGAGGACGTGGCCCTCACCGAGGAGCTGGTCGCCCGCGCCGCCGTCGCCATCGACAACGCCCGCCGCTACACCCGCGAGCACTCCATGGCCGTCACCCTCCAGCGCAGCCTGCTGCCGCAGGGCCTGCCCGAACAGGATGCCCTGGAGGTGGCGCACCGCTACCTGCCCGCCCAGGCCGGTGTCGGCGGCGACTGGTTCGACGTCATCCCGCTGCCCGGCGCCCGGGTCGCCCTGGTCGTCGGCGATGTCGTCGGCCACGGGCTGCACGCCGCCGCCACCATGGGACGGCTGCGTACCGCCGTGCACAACTTCTCCGCCCTGGACCTGCCGCCGGACGAAATCCTCAGCCACCTCGACGAGCTGGTGACCCGCTTCGACCAGGACCAGGTCACCGCGGACACCGACGCCGCGCCGATCAGCGGCGCCACCTGCCTGTACGCGATCTACGACCCGGTCTCCGGCCGCTGCACCATGGCCCGGGCGGGCCACCCGGGCCCTGCCCTGACCTGCCCCGACGGCACCGTCACCTTCCCCGAGGTCCCCCTCGCCCCGCCGCTCGGCCTCGGCGGCGAGCCCATCGAGACGACCGAGATGCTGCTCCCCGAGGGGAGCCGGCTGGCCCTGTACACCGACGGTCTGGTCGAGGACCGCGACCGCGACCGGGACACCGGTCTCCGCCTGCTGCGCGGCACCCTGGAGGGGCATCCCGGGCGCGGCCCCGAGGAGATCTGCCAGGCCGTCTTCAAGGCGATGACCTCCTCGCACCCGAGAGACGACATCGCCCTCCTCGTCGCCAGCACCCACCTCCTGGACCCGGACTCCGTCGCCGAGTGGGACGTTCCGTCCGACCCCGCCGCCGTCGCCGGAATCCGCGCCGAGGCGGCCCGCCGGCTGGCCGGCTGGGGGCTCGAGGAGAGCGGCTTCACCACCGAACTCATCCTCAGCGAGCTGATCACCAACGCCATCCGCTACGGCTCCGGCCCCATCACCGTGCGCCTCGTCCGCGACCGCAGCCTCATCTGCGAGGTCTCCGACGGCAGCAGCACCTCCCCGCACCTGCGCCGCGCCGCCTCCACCGACGAGGGCGGCCGGGGCCTGTTCCTGGTGGCCCAGTTCGCCCAGCGCTGGGGCACCCGGTACACCCCCACCGGCAAGATCATCTGGGCCGAGCAGCCCCTCACCGCCGCCGCCCCCGGTCCCGAGCCCACCGAGGAGGACCTGCTGGCCCAGTGGGGTGACCTGGACGACGTCTCGACGTAGCCGGCCGCTGCGCACGGCTGCCGGCGATATGTGCGCCGGAAGCCCGCCGCTGTGTATAACGGGGGCGGGAGGCGTTCCATGTCCGAGTTGTTCGACGCGATCGACGCACTGATCGCGGGCCAGTCCCCGCTGCCGCCACCGGCCGAGCGGGAGCGGCTGCGCACGGCACACGGCCTGAGCCAGGAGCAGGTCGCCAAGGCGCTGAAGGTGCGCCGTGCGACGGTGGTCAACTGGGAGAGCGGGAAGACCGAACCCCGGCCGCCGCAGCGCGAGGCGTACGCCCACTTCCTGAGCGAACTGGCCAAGCTGTACCCGGCCCCCGCTCCGCCACCGGCCCCGGCTCCGCCACCGGCCCCGGCCACCGCCCCCGAAGCGCCCCGCCCCGCGCCTCCCGCGCCCCCGGCCGCCCCCGTATCTCCCCCCGCGGCACCGGTGGTTCCGCCACCCGCCGGGGAAACCGCGGCGCCCCGCCGCCCGGCCCCGCGCCGGGCACCCCGGCAGACCACCGGGCGACCCGCACCGCACACGACCCCCGCCACCGCCCCGGCCGGCACCGAACCCCGCTTCGCCAACGGCCCCCTGGCCGTCGTGGACGGCGACGGGTCCGCGTACTGCGCCGGCGGCCTGATCCTGGACTGCCCGCTGAAGGACATCCCGGCCCTGGTCGCCTGGGCCCTGTCCGAGGCCCGGTTGGGCGCCCCCCGGCTGCACCGCAACGGCAAGGACGCCGACCCCCTGCTCGTCCTCACCGCGTCCGCCGCCGAACGCCTCGGACTGCCCGCCGAACTGACCGATCGCCGGAACCTGCGACTGCCCGAGGACCACAAGGTGGTCAAGCAGATCACCAGGGCCACGTGGCAGCTCACCCGCCGTGGCTTCGGCCCCTGGGCCTCGGTCTACCGCCCGGTGGAGGGCAACCGGCGCCACTGCGTCCAGTTCGCGGTCCTTCCCTGGGGCGCGCTCGACTCCCGGGCCTGGGGGAGCGCCGACCGGTTCGCCCCGGCCGAACTGGCGCGCGTACTGGGCGACTACGCCACCCGCGTCATCACCCCGCGCGGCACCACCGCCGTCACCGGTCTCGAGCTGATGACCGCGCTGCGCCCGCCCACCCGGGCCGTGAAGGACGAGGCCACCGGCGCCTGGATGTCCGGCCCGCAGCCCGGTTCGCTGACCGCGCCGGTCGACCCGGCGCCGCCGGAGGCGCCGGACGAGCACCCCGTCGTCGCCCAGCTGTACCCGCGCGGCCACCGGCGCACCCCGGCCGAGGTCCTGGACGAGGAGGCGTACGACTGGATCCGCGACCCCGAGCTGCTCACCGACGCCGAATGCGCGCACACCCACGCCGTGGGCATCGACGTCAACATGGCGTTCGCCGCCGCCGCCAACCGCCTCAACGTCGGGCTCGGGGCGCCCGAACACCGCACGGCGCCCGCCTTCGACAAGGCGCTGCCCGGCAGCTGGCTGGTCGACCTGTCCCACATCGACCTCGACCCGCGCCTCCCGAACCCCTTCACCCCGCACGGCAACCGCCCCGAGGGGCCCGCCTGGTACGCCACGCCGACCGTCGCGTACGCCGTGGAACTCGGCCACGAGGTCCGGCCCGCCGAGGCGTGGGTCCGCCCCGGGACCGGCCCCTACCTGGACGCCTGGTACACCCGGCTGCGCGACGCCTACATGGCCACCATGGAGCGGCTCGGCGTCGTCTCCGGCATGAGCCCGCCGGACTTCCTCGCCGCCATGGAGCGGCACAAGCAGGCCGACCCCGGGCAGGCCGCCGTCCTGTCCGCCATCAAGGCCACCGTCAAGGGCGGCATCGGCAAGCTCCGCGAACGGCCCCAGGGCGCCCGCTACCGCCCCGGCGAACGCTGGCCCGCCCTGGAACGCCCCACTTGGCGCCCCGACATCCGCGCCGCCGTCATCTCCACCGCCCGGGTCAACATGCACCGCAAGATGCGCAAGCTCGCGGACACCGGGCTCTTCCCCGTGGCCGTCCTCTCGGACTGTGTCGTCTACCTCTCCGACGGCCCGAGCCCGCTGGACTTCCTGCCGCACACCCCCGACGGCAAGCCCCTGCCCGGCGGATTCCGCCTCGGTGTCTCACCCGGCATGGTCAAGCACGAGGGCACCCAGGACTTCCTGTGGGCGGCCCAGCTCCTCGACGAGGGCCACAACCCCGCCCGCCACATCAAGGGCACCGACGCCGCGATCGACGGCGAGTAGGAGAGGGGACGAGCACGATGGGCATCATGGGCGACAGCCTCGACAAGGCCACGGAGGCCACCTTCACCCGCCCCCTCCCGAAATCCGCCCCCGCGCGGATGCGTTTCCTGGTGAAGCGGGAGAAGGGCTCCACCAAGGCGGTCGCGCGACGGCTCGGGGTGTCCCAGCGCACCGTCGAGCGGTATCTCACGGGCCAGTTCAAGCACCCCCGCAAGGACCTCGCCGCCCGCCTCGCCGAGGAGGTGCGCAAGGACTGGCAGCCCCGGGTGCGCGCCCGGGCCAGGCGGCAGGCCGCCACCGCCACCGGCATCGTCATCGAGACCCGGGCCCGCTTCGGTTTCACCGCCGCCCCCGGCTCCACCGACGACGGGCGTGTCCGCCTGATCACCCAGCATCTGCCCCCCGCCTACGCGGCCCGCCTCTTCGAAGCGCAGTCCACCGGCGCCACCGAACAGCAACTCCGGGACATCGCCGCCGAGGGGTTCCAGGAGGTCTACTTCAAGGACGGCGGCCGCCGCGCGGACGGTCTCCTGGTGGAGTTCACCGACATCGACTACGTGGAGATGGACTTCTGACGGGGCCCTTGAGCTGCTGGGTCACCATCAGGTTCCCGAGTCACCGAAAAGTGCGTTCTTCCATGTCAGCGGCTGCTCTCCTACGGTTCCCGGGTAACCACGAGAGACCGTGGAACCCCTGATGAGGAGAGCCGACAGCATGGCCGTCACCCTGGTGAATCCCCCCGCACTGCCCACGATCGACGTCTACCGGCAGGTGTCGATCGCATCCGGGTCGAAACTGGTCTTCATCGCCGGACAGGTCGCCTGGGACGCCGAGGGGACCACGGTCGGCGAGGGCGACCTCGCAGCCCAGGTCGAGCAGTGCTACCTCAACATCGCCGCCGCCCTCGCCGGGGCCGGCGGCACCTTCGACGACGTGGCCAAGCTGAACGTCCACGTCGTCGACTGGACCCCCGACAAGATGCCGGCCCTCCTGGAGGGGATCTCCCGGGCGGCCGCGAAACTGGGGGTCACCCCGGTGCCGCCCGCCACGCTGCTGGGTGTCGCGGCACTGGACGTACCCGAGCATCTCGTCGAGATCGAGGCCACCGCGGTCCTCGACTGAGCGGGCTGTCGGCGGTCCGTCGCCGATATGTCGGTGGCCGCTGGGATCTTCGACGGCAGGGCGCTCACCCCGAGCGCCCGCCCGCACGGCCTCCGGGCCGTGCGGGCCCTGCGCCGCAAGGGAGCTTGCCGCCATGCCGTCCGTGTCTTCCACCCCGCTCTGGGACGTCCACCGGCTGCCGCGCGCCGATGGGCGCGTCTTTCTGGTCACCGGCGGCAACGCGGGCATCGGGTACTTCATCGCGGAGCAGTTGTCCGCGACCGGGGCCACCGTCGTACTGGGCAGCCGCAGTCCGGTGAGGGCGGAGGCCGCCATGGCCGCGATCCGGGAGCGTGTCCCCGGTGCGCGGGTGCGTGCCCTGCGGCTGGACCTCGCCGACCTCGCCTCGCTCGGAACCGCGGTGGACGCCCTGGGGTTGCCACACCTCGACGCGGTGGTGCACAACGCGGGGGTCGCCCTCGACGACCCGCCGCGCCGCGAGACGGGGGAGGGCCATGAGCTGATGTTCGGCACGAACCATCTCGGGCACTTCGCGCTCACCGGGTGGCTGATGCCACTGCTGTCGGCCGCGCCGGCGGGCCGCGTCGTGACGGTGGGCAGCTTCGCGGCGAAGACCGAACGGCTCGACCTGGACGACCCGCAGTCCCGGCAGGACTACCGCCCCAAGCGCACCTACGGCCGGTCCAAGCTGGCGCAGATGCACTTCGGCCTCGAACTCGACCGCCGTCTGCGCGCCGTCGGCAGCCCGGTGGCGAGCGTGGTGGTCCACCCCGGCGGCGCCCTCGACTCCCTCACCCCCTCGCGGCCGCCCGTCCATGTGCCCACCCTCGGCGCCCGGTTGCGCGGCGCGCCCGCCGGTGTCCTCCTCCAGGGCAAGCACGCCGGGGCGTGGCCCGCGGTGCGAGCGGTGCTCGACCCCGCCGTGCGCGGCGGTCAGCTGTGGGGGCCGGGCGTCTTCAGCCTGCGCGGCAGACCCCGGACCGAACCGGTGTGGGCGCATCTCGCCGACACCGCCGTCGCGGCGCGGCTGTGGGAGCTGAGCCGCACCATGACCGGCGTCGACCCCGTTCCCGTCCCCCGATAGCCCGGGGAAGGGTCAGGGCGCCACCCGGGCCACCGCGCCCGTCTCGAGGGCCACCCAGAGTGCCCCGTCCGGCCCGACCGCGATGCCGTGGGGTTCCGATGACGGCGAGGGCAGGTCGTACTCGCGGATCGCGCCGTCCGCCGTGATGCGGCCGACGCGGTTGGCGCCCCATTCGGTGAACCAGCACTCTCCGGCGGACACCGCCACGATGGCGTGCGGCTTGGCCGTACGGTCGGGGAGCGGGAACTCCTCGACCGTGCCGTCCACCGCGATCCGGCCGATCCGGCCCGCCGCGATCTCGACGAACCACAGGGCGTCGCCGTCACAGGTGATCCCCACCGGTCCGGCGCCGGCCGTGGGCAGCGGATGGAGGGTGACAGCACCGGCCACGTCGATCCGGCCGACGGCGTTCGCCTGGTTGAGGGTGAACCAGAGCGCGCCGTCCGGACCCGCCGTGATCGCCGAAGGGAACGCGCCCTCGACCGGCAGGGTGAACTCGGTGATCGCGCCGTCGACGCCGACGCGCCCGATGCGGTCGGTGTTCATTTCGGTGAACCACAGGGCGCCGTCCGGGCCGGCGGCGATGCCGAACGGCGCGCTCCCGGGCGTCGGCACGGCGTGGGCCCCGGACCGGCCGTCGGTCGTGATACGGCCGATTTGGTGGTCCTGGGACCGGGCGAACCACAATGCCCCGTCGGGCCCGGCGGCGATGATCGTCGGCCGGCAGGTGCGCGCGTCCAGATCGTACGTGGTGAGGCCACCGTCGACGGTGAGCCGCGCGATCTGGCCGCTGTGCACGAGGGTGACCCACAGCGCGCCGTCAGGGCCGGTGGCGAGCGCGTACGGGCCCGACCGCTCGTCCGCCACGGGGAACACCCGGACGGAGGGTGAAGCGGAATGCGGCACGAGGGCTCCTTCCGAAGCGGCGGCGTTCACCTGACGCACCCTGCCGGTCGGGACGGGGCCTGTGCAACTGCTTTCCGCACCCCGTGCCTTAGCATCGTTACTGATCAGTAGAGCGCCGCAACCGGAAGAGGAGCCACAGTGCACAGCCCGGTCAAGCATGACGTCGTCGAGGTCAACGGAGTGCGGTTGCACATCGCGGAGCAGGGGGAGGGGCCGCTGGTCCTGCTGCTGCACGGCTTTCCGGAGAGCTGGTACTCCTGGCGCCACCAGTTCGGCCCGCTGGCCGAGGCGGGATACCGCGTCGTCGCCCCCGACCAGCGCGGCTACGCCCGCAGTGAGCAGCCCGAGGACATCGCCTCCTACAGCCTGCTCCACCTCGCCGGTGATGTGATCGGGCTGATCCGCGCCCTCGGCGAGGAGCAGGCGGTCGTCGTCGGACACGACTGGGGCGCGCCGGTGGCCTGGATCACCGCGATGCTGCGCCCCGATGTCGTACGGGCCGTGGCCGGGCTGAGCGTCCCGCCCGCGCTGCCCGCCGGAATGGCCCCGCCCTCGGCCACCCGGACGTACTACGGCGAGGGCTTCTACCAGAACTACTTCCAGCAACCGGGCGTCGCCGACGCCGAGTTGGGGCAGGACATCGCGTCGTCCCTCCGCCGGATCCTGTACAGCGGCTCCGGGGACAACCCCAGGACCGAGCGGCCCCGGCCGTGGGTCGTCCCCGAGGGCAGGACCCTGCTGGACACCGTGCCCGAACCGGAGCAGCTGCCCGGGTGGCTCACCGAAGCGGACATCGAGGTCTTCGCCCGCGACTACGCCGAACACGGCCCCCGGGCCTTCACCGGCCCCCTCAACTGGTACCGCAACATCGAGCGCAACCAGGAGCTCCTGGCCCCCTTCCGGGGCCGTGGCATCGAGGTGCCAGCGCTGTACATGGTGGGCGACCGTGACCTGGTCACCTCCTTCCGCGGCGTGAACACCCTGCGCGCCTCGCTGCGCCGGATCGTCCCCCGGCTGCACGACGAGGTGACCCTGCACGGCTGCGGTCACTGGACCCAGCAGGAGCGCCCCGACGAAGTCAACGCCGCCCTGCGGGACTTCCTTGCCCACGTGGACGGCCGCGGCTGACCGCCGCGGCGGGGCCGGGGAAGGTCAGTGAGCCCTCCAGGAGCCCGGTGAGCCGCTTCGTCGGCAGCAACCGGAAGTACGCGTCACGCAGGGGCCTGCGAAAGGGGTTCTCCGCCTGCTCGACCGCACTGATCGACCGGGCGGCCGCCACGACGCCGCTGGTCCGCTGCCGGCGCTCGTCCTCGTAGGCCCGCAGCGCCCGGAGAGGGTCGGCGGTCCCGGCCAGATGCCGCGAGAGCACCACCGCGTCCTCCATCGCCATACCCGAGCCCTGGCCGAGGCTGGGAAGCATGGGGTGCGCGGCATCGCCGAGCAGCGTCACCGGACCCCGGCCCCAGCGGTCGAGGAAGACGCGGTCGTGGGACGGGGTGGCCAGGATCGACTCTTCGGGCGTCTGCCGGATCGCGTGCCGCACTTCCTCCGCCCAGCCCGCATAGGCGAGTTCGATGTCGGCCTTGCCGCCCTTCCAGTCGTGCGCGCGTTCGGCGGGCATGTTCTTCGTCCCCCACCAGTAGAGGGTGCCGCCGCCCATGTCGACCAGCCCGAATCGCTGACCGCTGCCCCAGTAGTGGGTCACCGAACCGGTGGTGAAACGCGGATGGCTGAACGGCACCAGGGCCAGCCAGCAGACGTACCCGCCGTACCGCGCCTCCTCGGGGCCGACGAGCCGGCGCCGTACCACCGAGTTGAAGCCGTCCGCGCCGATGAGGAGGTCACCGTGGGTCTCGGTCCCGTCCGAGAACCGGACCGTCACCCCGGGCCCCCCGCGCCGCTCCTCGGTGCTGAAGTCCTCCGCGGTCGCGCCCAGCCTGATCGGGATCCCGTCGGCGGCGTCCAGCAGGGCCTGCTGGAGCGCGGACCGTGTGATGAGAACGCTCGGTACGCCCAGTCGCCCGATGATCTCGGGAAACGGGAACTCCCTGATCAGCCGTCCGCGCGCGGTCCTGACGTGGTAGGACCGCAGGATCTGCCCATGCTTGTCGAGTCCCAGATCCAGGTCGATGGAGTCCAGGGCGGCGAGGGCGTTGCTCATCACCGACAGCCCTGACCCCGCGGCCGTGAGCTGGTTGGCCCGCTCATGGACCTCGACGTCGAGCCCGGCCTTGCGCAGCGCGATGGCCGCCGTCAGGCCGCCGATCCCCGCGCCCACAACGATCGCCTTGCGGCGACGGTGGCTGGTCATGCGTCACTCTCCCCTCAGATCGCTGTCATCGGTGTGCCGCTGCTGGGGCGTGAATCCCGGGCCCGCGCCAGGAGGCGGGGCGATCAGCTCACCGACGGTGCGAGCCACGCGGATGACGTGCGGCTCCTCCATGATCGTGAGGTGGTCGCCCGGTACGTCGATCACGGTCAGGTTCCCGCTGGTCCGCTCCCGCCAGCCGTTCGCCGGATCCCGGTGCATGCTGCCGATGGTCTCGTGCATCGATTCCAGGACATCGGGCAGCGGTTCAGCGGCGTGAATCAACGTCATGTCCTGGTGGACCGTTCCGGGCCGGTACGCGTAGGCCGCCCGCCAGTTGGTTTCGTACACACGGAACAGCCGTCGGACCACCGCGCCGGAGCTGCCCGCCGGAAGCACCCCTTCCGCGACCGCGAGAGCGGCGATGAAGTCGAACTGCTCGTCCAGCGTCGTCAGCCCGGCGGGCAGCACCTCCAGGGGCGAGTCACCGCCGCGGCGCAGCCACAACAGCTCCCAGAAGAACCACGTGAGCAGGGCGTCGGACCGGACGGGAAGCCGTCTTCCCGGCGCGAGAGCCGTGGTGTCGAGCAGCACCAGGTGCGCCACCTCCTCGCCCGCCGCCCGGATCTGCCGGGCCATCTCGAAGGCCACGAATCCGCCGAAGGACCAGCCGCCGATCGTGTACGGGCCCCGGGGCCGCAGCCGGCGGAGGGCGGCGACGTAGCCGGCCGCGATCTCCTCGACGCCGCCGCGCAGGGGCTCGGTCCCCGGATCCACCCCCGCGGCCTGGAGCGCGTACAGCGGCTGGCCCGCGGGCAGGTGCCGCGCGAAGCGCACGTAGCACAGCACGTTGCCGCCCATGGGATGGACGAGGAAGAGCGGGGGCCGGCTGCCGCCGGTGCGGATGGGCACGAGCGGGTCGAAGGCCGCGCTCGCCCCTCTGGACCGCAGTCGTCCGGCGAGCTGGGCCATGGTGGGCGCCGCGATCAGCTCGGACAGGGGAAGGCCGGTGCCGTAACGCTGCTCGATGAGGACGACGAGACGCATGGCGGTGAGCGAGGTGGCGCCCAGGTCGAAGATGTTGTCGTGCACGCCCACGGCGGGCCGCCGCAGCAGCTCGCCGACGATCTCCACCAGGGCCCGCTCGTAGCCGTCCCGTGGCGGCGCCGTCCCGCCTGCCACCCCGGTGGTCCCCACCGTCAGGGGGAGGCGTCGCAGGGCCGCGTCGTCCCGTTTGCCGCTCGGGGTCAGCGGCAGCGCCGGCAGCCACTCGACGTGCGAGGGCACCATGTATTCCGGGAGGACGGCGCGGAGCTGCTTGCCGAGCTGCGCCGTGTCGGTGTGCTCCCGGTCGCCCACCAGGAAGGCGGCGAGGAACGCGTCATCGCCCTCGCGGCGCCTCGCCACCACCGCCGCCTCGGCCAGGCCCGGGTGGTGGGAGGAGGCGAACCGGGCGATGGCCAGCTCCACTTCCGCCGGTTCCACCCGGAAGCCGCGCACCTTGACCTGTGCGTCCGCTCGGCCGGTGCACACCATCGCGCCGTCGGCCAGGGCGAAGCCGAGGTCGCCGGTGCGGTACAGACGGCGGCCGGGCCCGCCCGAGGGGTGAGGGACGAAGCGCTCCCCGGTCAGCGCGGACTGGTGCAGATAGCCGTCGGCCAGGCAGGCGCCGCCGAGGTGGATCTCGCCCGTGACCCCCGCGGGCACCGGACGCATCCGGGAGTCGAGGATGAGCACCTCGGCGCCGTCGACGGGGGTGCCGATCGGCGGCAGGGACGGCCAGTGGTCCGGGTCGCCGGACAGGGTGTGGCTGGTCACGACGTGCGACTCGGTGGGGCCGTACTGGTTCTCCAGCAGGGCCCCGGGCAGCCCGGCGCACAGCCGGCGGATCTCCGGGGTGACGCGCAACTGCTCGCCGGACGAGATCAGCACCCTGAGGGCGCAGGGGACCAGCCCCAGGGCGGCGGAGGCCTCGGCGAGCTGCTGGAGCGCCACGTACGGCAGATACAGCCGCCGCACCCGCTCCCGGTCGAGCAGCCGCAGGAGAGCGGGCATGTCGCGCCGCTCGGCCTCGGACAACAGCACCAGGGTGCCGCCGCCGCACAGGGTGGAGAAGATCTCCTGGAAGGAGACGTCGAAACTCATCGGCGCGTACTGCGCGGTGATGCCGCTGGGCACGCCGCTGGGCACGCCGTTCTGCCAGGCGATCAGCCGGGCCAGTGAGCGATGCGGCATCGCCACGCCCTTCGGCCGTCCGCTGGAACCGGAGGTGAACAGGACGTACGCGGTGTGTTCGGGCGCGATCGCGGGGAAGGGCGGTGCGTCGGTGCCGGGTCCGTCCCCGCTCCCGTCGAGTACGTCCTGCGGAGTCATCGTCGTGGCCGCGCCGGACACCAACTGGTGGTACGAGGGCTGGGCGATGACCCTGAGGGGCCGGGCCTGTTCCAGCATGGCGCCGAGCCGTTCCGGCGGGTAGGCGGTGTCCAGCGGGAGCGCCGCCGCCCCGGCCTTGAGCACGCCCAGGAGCACGGCGACCGTCTCCGGTGAACGGTCCATGGCGATGCCGACGCTCTCTCCCGGCGCGGCGCCCAGGGCGAGCAGCCGACGCGCCACCCGGTCGGACGCCCGGCCGAGTTCGGCATACGTCCAGCGCTGTTCCCCGAAGCCCAGGGCGATCGCGTCCGGTGTGCGGGCGGTCTGCTCCCGTACGGCCCGTACGACATCCGGCGGCGTCGCTTCCACCGGTTCGGCGGCTGCGGGCGAAGGGGCGGGCACGCCGGAGCCGGGCGCCTCGTCCGGGTGGCGCACGAGCCGTGAGAGGAGGCCGGTGAAGGTGTCCGCGTACAGCCCGGCCTGGGACGGGGTGAACACGCTGCCCTGGTAGTCAAGGCGCAGCCACAGACGCCCGTCCGCCGGGTCGGTGAGGGCGTTGACCAGCAGGGTGAAGTTCGTTTCCTCCCAGGTCAGGAAGGAGCGCAGCCGCACCCCGGGAAGCGCGAACACCTCGGTCAGCTGACGGAAGTGGACGTAGTTGAAGGCGGTGTCCAGGACGGTGCAGCCCAGGTCCTCCTGGATGGCGCTGAGCGGATAGCGCCGGTGTGCGTGGCTCTGCTGTTCCTGCGAGAAAGCCTCGCGGACGACGTCGAGCCCACTGTCCCGGGCGGTGTTCAGCCGGATGGGCAGGGTGTTGAGGAACAGGCCCGCGATGCGCTCCGCGCCCTCCGTCTCGGGGCGGCAGTGGGTGATCAGCCCGGTGACGATGTCCTCGGTGCCGCTGAACCGGCTGAGCGTCAGGCAATGCGTCGCGAACAGCACGGACTTCACCGGAACCGCGTGCCGCCGGGCGAAGTGGCGGATCGCGTCGGTCAGCTCGGCGGACAGACGCTCCCGGCGCGTGATCAGCTCCTCACCGCGCGGGGCCTCATGAGGGCGGAACGCGGTCGGCCGTGGCGGCGAGGCGCCTTCGAGACGGTCGCGCCAGTACGTCCGCGTCGACGCGGACGCGAGCGCGGCGCGTTCCGCCGCCACGTGCCCGGCGGGGGAGGGGAGCTTGTGGTCCGCCACCGGCCCGGTGCCCAGCCCCATGGCGCTCAGATAGTCCTGCAGCAGTTCGCGCACGAGGTTGGCGACGCTGCCGCCGTCCAGGAGGGCGTGGTGGAAGCTGAGGACCATCTCGACGGTGTCCGGCAGGACGTACAGGCGGAAGTGGTACAGGGGCGCCCGCAGGAAGTCGTAGCGGTGGAAGCGCCGCTCCTCGATGTGCCGCGCGATCTCCGCCGGTTCCGTGTCCCCGCAGGCGCCGCGCAGGTCGCGCACCGCGAGCCCGCCGGACACGTGCGGCGCCACGAGCTGCAGCGGCTCGGAGAAGCCGCCGAGGTCGAAGGAGGAGCGCAGAGCCGGGTGGCGGGCCACCAGGCGGTCGAAGGCCCGGGTGAACAGCGCCTCGTCCCACGGGATGTCGAAGGAGTAGCGGAAGACGTCGTGGTACACGGCGGTGCGCTCCTGGGCGCGGCTGTGGTACAGCAGACCGAGCTGGAGCCGGGAGAGCGGATAGGCGTCCTCGTACCCTTCCAGCCGGGCCCGGTCGACGCGGGAGACCAGGGCGAACGGTTCGTCCGCGGCGCCGCCGGAGGATTTGCGGCCGCTGGTGGCCACCGCGGCCAGTCCGGCGACCGTGGGGTTCCGGGTCAGGTCGGTGAGGGAGAAGAGCAGCCCCTCCTTCGCGGCGGCGGCCTGCACCCGCAGCATGAGCAGCGAGTCGCCGCCGAGGGCGAAGTAGTCGTCGTACACGCCGATGTCACCGGCTTCGAGCAGTTCGGCCCAGACGCGTGCCAGGGTCCGCTCGGCCGCGTCGCGCGGCGGTGTCTTCCCGCGCGGCCCCGTCCCGGCGGCCGGGAGGGACAGCAGGGCGCGCCGGTCGGCCTTGCCGTTGGGGGTGAGCGGTACCGCGTCGATCCGCACGAAGGTCGCGGGGATCATGAAGTCGGGCAGCCGGGAGGCCAGATGAACCCGGAGCGCACCGGGCTCCAGCTCGGTGTCCGCGACGTAGCAGCCGGTCAGATACGTGCCGCGGGACGCGGACCGCCGGTCCACGACCACCGCGTCCCGCACACCCGGCGCCGCTGCCAGCGCCCTCTCCACCTCGCCCAGCTCCACGCGGTTGCCGCGTATCTTCACCTGTCCGTCGATCCGGCCCAGGTACTCCAGGGTGCCGTCGGCGAGCCGGCGGGCGAGGTCGCCGGTGCGGTAGAGCCGGTTCCCGGTCCCGGACGGGCCGTGGGTCCCGGCCGGGCCGCGGGTCCCGAAGGGGTCGGGGACGAACTTCTCGGCGGTCAGCCCGGGGCGGCCCAGATAGCCGCGGGCCACCCCGACTCCGCCGACGCACAGCTCACCGGGCACCCCGGGCGGCTGTGGCCGGCCGTGGCCGTCCAGGACGTACAGGGCGGTGTTGTCGATGGGGCGGCCGATCGGCACCCGGGTGACCGGCACGCCGGGACCACCCGGGCAGTCGTGGTACGAGACGTCCACGGTGGCCTCGGTCGGCCCGTACAGGTTGACCAGCCGGGGCCCGGGGCCTGAGCCGGGGGCGAAGACGTGGTGGAACTGCTCGACGCGCGCCGGGGGCAGCGCCTCGCCGCTGCAGAAGACGTGACGCAGCGAGGCGGCGTCGGCCCGTGCCCCCGGGGCGTCGCTCAGCAGGTCCAGGAACGGGCCCAGCATCGAGGGCACGAAGTGCAGCACGCTGACCCGCTGGTCGCGCACGGTCCGCAGGATGGTGCGCGGGTCCTTCTCACCGCCGGGCGGCAGCAGCGCCACGGTGGCGCCTTCGATCGCCCACCAGAACAGTTCCCACACCGACACGTCGAAGGAGATCGGGGTCTTGTGCAGCAGCACGTCCCCCTCGCCCACCGGGTAGCGGCGCTGCATCCAGGCGAGCCGGTTGACGACGGAGTGGTGTTCGACCATCACGCCCTTGGGCCGTCCGGTGGAGCCCGAGGTGTAGATGACGTAGGCCAGGTCGCGGGAGGTGGCGGCCGGTTCCAGCGGCCCTCGCGGGCCGTGGAGCAGTTCGGCCACCCGCAGCACCGGAACGGCCGTGTCCACCTCGGGACGTGGGGTGCCGGCATCCGTCAGGACGGCGGCGGCGCCACTGTCGCGCAGCATGAAGGCGATGCGGTCGGCGGGGTAGCCGGGGTCCACGGGCACGTAGGCGCCACCGGACTTGAGGACGCCGAGCAGGGCGATGAGCGACTCCGGCCCGCGCTCGCTCAGCACGGCGACCCGGTCCTCCGGCCGGATGCCCCTGGCGCGCAGCGCCCGGGCGACCTGGTTGGCGCGGGCGTCCAGTTCGGCGTAGGTGAGCCGCCGGCCCGTCCCATGGATGACCGCGATCCGGTCGGGGGTCCGGGCCGCCTGTTCCTCGATCAGCGCGTGCACGGTGCGGTCGGCCGGGTAGGGGACGGCCGGTCCCTGCGCCTGGCGGATCAGCCGCGCCCGCGCGGCGCCGTCGAGCAGCGGAAGCGCGGTGGCGGGCCGGTCGGGCATGTCCAGGCCGCCCACGATGAGCGCGCGCACCTGCCGGGCGACCGCGGCGATGGGGAGGTCCGCGTCGAAGACATCGCCCGCGTACTCCAGGTCGATCCGCAGATCGGAGTCGTCCTCCGGGGCCTGGACGACGACGTAGAGGGCGTCCTGCGGGTGCCGGGGAACGAACATCAGCAGGTCCCGGCCGATGCCCGGCGGCACCGTGGCCCGGGGGAAGCGCAGATAGGTGAGCGTGATGTCGAACGGCTGCCGCGAGGGCCCGCCGCCCGGCGGGGACGGCAGGGAGCGGACCAGGTCCCCGAGGGTGAGCCGCTGGTGCGGCCGCGTCTCCTCGATCGTCGTCCCGATCTCGGCGGCCAGCTCGCGCAACGTCGCCCCGGGGCGTATCGCCACCGGCAACGGGAGGTTGTTCGCGAGCTGGGCGACGACTCCGCGCTCCGCCGCGGTGCGGCGGTTGAGGAACGGCACGCCGAGCACGATGCCGTCGGTGCGGTGGAGACGGGCGGCGTACGTGGCGAACGCCGCGGCGAGGTAGGCGAAAGGTGAGCCGCCGCCCTCGCGCAGGCGCTTCACCAGGGCGGCGTCGAGGGTGAAGGTGTACCGGCCGCTCGGCGGCCGCCGGTCGTACCGGGCGCTCCCCGGGCCTGCGGGGGGCGTGCTCCGTGGGAAGAGGGCGGGACTCGCGCGTGTCAGGGCCGCACCGTGGTGGACGAGGTCCCGCTGGTGGTCCTCGGATTTCTGGTAGTCGGCGTCGGCAGCGATGGTGTCGGCGTAGGCGGAGCCGGCGTACGTGGTGCCGGGGCCCGGGGACGGCTGTCGCCGTCCGTTCGTCAGCAGGGCGTATTCCGTCCACATCTCGGTGCCGACCAGGTTGAGCGACCAGCCGTCCACGATCAGATGGTGGGCCTTGAGCAGCAGATGGACGACCTCGTCGCTCTCGCGCAGCAGGAGGGCGGTGAAGAGGCGGGAGCCGGTCGGCACGAACGGCTCGGCGATGAGCCGATCACGCCAGGTCTCGAAGGCGACGGCCGGTTCGGGTCCGTCCGAGAGGTCGACCTGGTCGACCCATGAGCACTCGTCGCGCCTCTCGATCCACTGGTAGGGGACGCCCTCGTCTTCGCCGAAGCGCACGCTGAAGGCTTCGTGCCGGCGCAGCACCCGTGTGAGGCTCGTGCGCAGCGCCTCGGTATCCACGGGGCCGGTGAGTCGTTCATGGACGACGATATTGAATTGCGGGTCGCCCGGGTTCTGGGCCTCGGCGGTCCAGATTTCGCGCTGATTGGACGTCAGCGGCATACGATTCACACTTCCCACGGACTTCCTCCTTCGCTTTCCGGCCGGTCGGGTTCGCCGGGATCGGCATGGATGGAATGTCGGCTGGGGCGCACGGCGCGGCACGGCCACGGTCCCGGGACGGCGCCGGCCCGTGCGGGGGCACGTGGCGGGGCCGCGGCCGGATGGTTGCGGGGAGATGCTATGCGCCAGGGCGGAGCGCGAGAACGCCAAGCCCAGGGACCTTGTGGGTACCGTAAGAGGGCCACCGAAGTGCTGACGGGGGGCCACCACAGCCTTTGGCGGCAGCTATTGCCGGTGTGCCTGCCCGTGCTCTGTACTTCTCGGTGTGATTCCGCGCGCTGAACGTTCGCGACCATCAATCCTGTCGTGAGTGGCAAATCCCTGCACAGGAAGGTGTGAATGGCTATGAGCGGTGCCTATTTACGTGGCCTCAAGGGGTCGCTGACCGGAAACCCCGACGCCCGGCTGGTCTTTCTCTGCAATTTCGAGGTCGAGCACGCCTGGGCGCGCAATTACGTCGGACTGCCGATACCGAGACTGGCGTCGGCCCCCGCCACCGTGCAGCGCATGGAGGAACTGGGCGCCCTGCTGGCCGGAAGCGGCGACGTGATCTGCCTGGGCGAACCGCTCGACCCCGGCTTCAAGCAGTACGCCACCGGGCTCGGCTTCCACCTGCCGACCGAGCTCGTCGTCCCCCGGGGCGAGCCCGGCGCCAGCACCGGCGAACGCGTTCTGGCCTCGCCGGAGACGCTGCGGCGCCTGGCCGACCTGGCCGACGGCCGGACCTATCTGATGCCGATGGGTACCTCCGCCACCGAGCAGAAGATCTCCGAGTCGACCGGCCTGCCGCTGGCCGTCCCGGACAGCGACACGATGGAGCGGGTCAACGGGAAGATCTACAGTCGGCGCCTGGTCGAGGAACTGGGCATCCGACCGGTGCCCGGCGAGTGCTGCGAGACGGTGGACGAGCTCACGGCGGCGGTCGGGCGCGGCCTCGACGAGGGCCAACCGCTCATCGTCAAGGAGTCGTACGGGGTCTCCGGCAAGGGACTGATCGTGCTGGACACGCCCGCCAAGGCCGAACGTCTGCTGCGGATGGTCCGGCAGCGGACGGCCCGCACCGGTTCCCGCGCCATCCACGTGGTGGTCGAGAGGTTCCTGGACAAGAAGTGTGATCTGAACTACCAGTTCACCATCGACCGCGCCGGAGGGACCCGCCTCGACTTCGTCAAGGAGGCGCAGACCTCGGGGGGCGTACACCTCGGCCACGTGATGCCGACCCGCCTGGGCGCGGCCCACCTGGCGGAGCTGGAGGACATCGCGGCCCGGGTCGGGAAGCGGCTGCACGCGGACGGACTGTTCGGCGTGGTCGGGGTGGACGCCATCCTCGGCACGGACGACACGCTCTACCCCGTGCTGGAGATCAACGCCCGCTTGAACATGTCCAGTTACCAGGGGCCGGTCACCGAGCGGTTCCTCTCCTCCGGCGCCGCGCTGGCCAAGCACTACACGCTGGAACTCGAGGCCCCGGTCCGGTTCCACCAGATCGAGTCGGCCCTCCGCCCGCTGACGCCGCGCGGCCCGGGCGGCACCGGTGTCGTGGTCACCTGCTTCGGAACGGTCAACGCCGAGGCCCACCGGCGGCCCCCGTTCGAAGGCCGCCTCTACACCCTGCTGTTCGCCCAGGACCGCGATGCCCTGACCGCCCTCGACGCCGAGGTGCGCGACGCGCTCGGCGCCGTGCCGACGATAGGAGAAATCCGGTGAATGCGATGGAGTTCGAGATTCAGGGCGTGCCGGTATCCGAGCTGGCCCGCGAGTACGGCACTCCGCTGTACGTCTACGACGCCGAGGTCCTGCGCACCAACTACCAGCGGCTGCGGGAGAACCTGCACCCGGCGGTCGATGTCTTCTTCTCCCTCAAGGCGAACCCGAACATCAGCATCTGCTCCTACCTCGGCTCGCTGGGGGCCGGCGCCGAGGTGTCCTCGCTGACGGAGCTGATCACGGCGCAGCGCGCCGGAGTCGCCCCGGAGAACATCATCTTCCTCGGCCCGGGCAAGACCACCAAGGAACTGCGCGCCTGCCTCGACGCCGGTCTGCACGCCGTCGTGTGCGAGTCGCTGGAGGAACTGGAGGCGCTCGACGCCCTGGCCGTCGAGGCCGGCCTGACCGACGTGCCGGTGCTGCTGCGGATGAACCCCGACTTCCAGACCAAGGGAGGGGGGCTCTCGATGGGGGGCAAGCCACGGCAGTTCGGCGTGGACCTGTCGGTGCTGCGGCAGTCGGCCGCGAGCCTGGTCCGGACCCTCCGGGCGGCGCGGGTGATCGGAATCCACGCGTACATGGGGACCCGCATCCTCGACTACTCCGACGTCGTCAACAACACCACCAACATCCTCTCCATCGCCGAGGAACTGTGCGAGGAGCTGGGCGTCCCGCTGCGGACCGTGGACTTCGGCGGCGGTCTGGGCGTGCCGTATTTCGACAACGAGAAGGAGCTCGATCTCAACGCCCTGCACGGCGAGGTCAACGCGGTGATCGAGCAGTTCGTCGAACGGCACCCGCAGACCCGGCTGATCATGGAGTTGGGCCGCTATCTCACCGCCGTGGCCGGCACCTACGTGGTCCGTGTGCTCTACGTCAAGGAGTCGATGGGGGAGCGCTTCGCGGTCGCCGACGGCGGCACCAACCACCACATGGCCGCGGTCGGCGTGGGCAGCTTCGTCAAGCGCAACTTCCCCATCCGGTCGCTCACCCGCTACCACGACCCGGCGACCGCCCCCATCACGGTCACCGGACCGCTGTGCACCCCCAACGACGTGATCGGCAAGCGGGTGGCGCTGCCTCCCGTCTCGCCCGGCGACCTGCTGGGGGTCGAGCGGTCCGGCGCGTACGGGCCGACCGCCTCGCCCGTGCTCTTCCTCAGCCACGGCTACCCGGCCGAGGTCCTGGTCCACGACGGGACGCCGCACCTCATCGCCCGCCGTGACACCCCCGCGGACCTGCTGAACCGGCAGCACCTGGTCCGCTTCTAACCACACCCCCTCCCGACCCGAACGGAGTTCCCATGGACCGCACCGAACTCGTCCAGCAGATCGAGTCCGCGCTGAGCGAGGCTCTCGAACGCCCGGTCGACGGCCTGTCGGAGGACGTCCGGCTGTTCGACGACATGCACCTGGACTCCACCTCCGTACTCGAGGTCCTCATGACGCTGGAGGACTCGGTCGGAGTGGAGGTCGACCCCGAGCAGCTGGAGATGACGGACTTCGCCACCGTCGGCAGCTTCACGGACTACCTGCTCCGGCAGATGCCGTCCGCGGCGGCCTGAGCCGCCGGCCGGCCGGAGTTCTCCCAGGCCCGGCCAGCCGGGCCTGGGAGCCCGCGTGACGTCATCGACCTCAGAACTCTTCCAGGAAGGATCTTGATGGCCGGCAGCACACTGGCGGTACGACAGGGGGCGGCGGTCCTCGCCCCGCCCCGTACCGTACGCCCCGAGTTCTCCATCATGGCGGAGTACGACCGCGACCTCCTCACGTCCTTCGGCCAGAGCCCGGACGCGGCGGCGGCCGGGGACCGGCCGGTGGTCACCCACGCCGACCTGGTCCAGCACTTGCTCGACGGCGATCCGCTCGGAACCGTGGAGCCGGACCTCGTGATGGTCTCCTACGCCCTGCCCGACGTGCATCCCTTCACCACCACCTCCACCCAGCTGAACCGGGTGTTCGGCAACCGCGCGTCGAGCTTCTCGATCGCCGAGCAGGGACTGGCGGCGCCCTTCTCGGCGCTTCGCGTCGCTGCCGCGTACTGCAGGCTCGGCCACTGCGACCAAGCCGTGCTGGCGGTGCTGGAGCAGAGCACACTGCCCAACCACGACCCGCTGGTGGACGGCGCGGACCTGGTCGACTCCGGTGCGCTGCTGCTGTTGCAGTCCGGCCACGAGGGGCCGGGGCTGAACGTGCACGACGTGTGGACCCAAACCGGACCGGCCGACTGCGCCCGCCGGCTCGCCGAGGTGACCGCCCCGGACCGGTCCGGCACGGCACTGGTCGTCGAAGGCCCCCGGGGCGGGCACGACACCCTGCCGGACGGCGTGGAGGTCCACCGGCACACCGAGCGGACCTACTGCACGAGCGTCTGGCTGGAGCTGGCCCAGAACCCCCAGTGGGCCGAGCAGTACGCCACGGTCGTCCTGCACGACACCGACCCGCGCTCGGGAACCTGCTCGGCGGCGGTCCTGCACGGCGCCGCGCACCCGGAGCCCTCGCCGTGAGCCAAGCCACGAGGGGGACCGGTCCCCCCTTCGTCGGGGTCGACCTGCTCCGCATCGGCGAACTCGACCGGCTGGCGCGCCGCGGCTGGTTCCGGCACCTGCTGTATTCGGCCCCCGAACGCCGGGAGGCCGAAACCCTGGCGCCCAGCCGGCGCCGGGAGTTCCTGGCCGGCCGGTTCGCCGCGAAGGAGGCGGTGCTCAAAGCGCTGGGCGTCGGACTGCTCGCCGGCGTCCCGGCCTGGCAGGTCGACATCGGCCGGACCGAGGACGGCGCCCCTCGGGTGCGGCTGACCGGCGCCGCCGAGCGCCGTGCCGCCGATATCGGCCTGGACCGGATCGCTGTGTCGATCTCACACAAGGAAGACCTGGTCATCGCCGTCGCGGTGGGCTGGTCGGCGGCCATGCCGGAGCGCGCCGACACCGCCACGCAACGGGAGGTGGAGCAGGCGTTCGACGCCGTGTTCGCGCAGACGACGAGGGCTGGCGGCGGCGTTCTCACGACGAGGAGGGCATTCAGTGCCGACTGATCCGACCGATCCGTCCACGGTGATGCTGCGCGTGCGCATCGGAGCCGAGGAGGCGCACTACGGCGGCGACCTCGTGGACGGAGCCCGCATGCTCCGCCTCTTCGGTGACGTCGTCACCGAGATCGCCATCCGCACCGACGGAGACGAGGGACTGCTGTCCCACTACACCGAGGTGACCTTCACCGCTCCCGTCCACGCCGGTGACTTCATCGAGGTGACCGGGCGGCTGACCAAGGAAAGCCGGCTGCGCCGGGTCGTCGAGCTGGAGGCCCGCAAGGTCATCGAGGCCCGCTACGAGGAGGGCCACAGCACAGCCGCGGTCCTCGACGAGCCGGTGGTCGTCTGCCGTGCCGTGGGGGTCGTGGTGGTGCCGGTGCACAAGGCCCGCCGGCGCGCGCTGACCGCCTGAGCCGGCCCCACCACGCGGCTCGGCGCCACGCAGCTTCAGGAAGTACGGACCACACACAGGAGGACAACGGCGTGACCTTCTCGACCGCCTACACGCCCCGGCCCGGCAACGGACCGCAGGGATCCCTCGACGACCAGCCGACCACCCTGGAGGCATGGGGTGCCTACGTACCGTCCCGCTCGGTCTCCCTGGAGGACGTCGGCGGCCCGCTGGGGCTGACACGGGCGCAGATGAAAGTGCTGCGCCGCGTCTACGGCGTCCGCGACATGCGGCTGGACCCCGAACAGTCGCTCTTCGACCTCCTCCTGCCGGCCGCCCGCGCGGCCCTGAAGGAGGTGACCGACCCGAGCACGGTGAAGTACCTGCTGTACGGACACGCCACCCAGGAGGTCACCCCCTCCACGATGGACGCGGCCGACGTCCTGCGCACCTCGCTCGGACTGCATGACGCGCAGGCGTTCGGGCTCAGCCAGCAGAACTGCGCGATCGGGCTCGCCGCCATCGACATGGCCGGCGCCCTGCTGGCGATGGACGGTGACCCGGCGGCGCGCGCCCTGGTCGTCACCGGTGAGAAACCCTTCGCGAAGCTGAACCAGGACTACCACTCCCTCGGTTCGGTGATGGGCGAGGCCGCCAGCGCCTGCCTGGTCGCCCGCGGGGGCCGGGGAGACCGGGTGCGCTCCTACGTCACCCGCGCCCGGGGCGAGTTCGCCGACGGCATCCTGATGGACCAGGAGACCCGTGAGAGGGCCAACAACGCACACGACCCGGAGGTCTGCGGTGTCATCCGCGAGGCGGTCGCCCAGGCCGGCCTCGAACTCGACGACATCCACCGGTTCGTGCACTACAACTCGCTGATGATCGAGGTCTCCACCGAACTGGGCGTGGACCGCGACCGGTTCTTCACCGACAACCTGCCGAAGTACAGCCACTGCTACGCCTCCGACGTCATGGTCAATTACACGACGATGAGGGACACCGGACAGCTGGAGGCCGGCCGGCACTACCTGTTCACCGCCACCGGCCTGGGGGCCACGTACTCGGCCATGGTCGTCACCCACGCGCCCGAAGGGGACCGCTGACACCGTCCGGCGGAACCGCCGCGCCCCGGATTTGACCTCGGGCTTGCCCGTTCCCGTGGGAGGATGCACGTGCAAAACCTCGAAAAGATCCCCGAAACACCCCGCAGCGGGCCACGTCCCGGAGCGGGTTCCCTTCACTGGGCCTGGATCGTGGCCGGTGTCTCGTTCCTGGTCCTGATCGGTACGTCCGGCTTCCGTTCCCTGCCCTCGGTGGTCCTGACCCCGCTCCACGAGGAGATGGGCTGGTCCTACGGCACGATCTCTTTCGCGATCTCGCTGAACCTGGTGATCGTCGGCCTGGCGGCGCCGTACGCGGCGGCGCTGATGGAACGGCTCAGCATCCGCAGTGTGCTCTCCGGCGCGCTGGTGCTGATCGCACTCGGCACCGGGCTGCCCGCGTGGATGACGGCGCCGTGGCAACTGGTGCTGCTGTGGGGCGTGCTGGTGGGAGCCGGCTGCGGCGCCATTTCCCTGGCCTTCGTCGCCACCCTCACCGAGCGGTGGTTCGTCAAGCGCCGCGGCATCGTCTCCGGGGTTCTCACCGCCGGAAGCACCGCCGGCCAGCTGGTCTTCCTGCCGCTGCTGGGACGGCTGAGCGACAACTCGAGCTGGCGCACGGCGTCGATCGTGGTGGCGCTCGGCTCCTTGGTCGCGGTGCCCTTCGTCATCTTCCTGCTCCGGGACCACCCGCGGGAGATGGGCCTGACCGCGTACGGGGCCGAGGAGGCGGCGGAGGGCGAACCGGGCGCGGAGCCGGCGGCACCGGAGGCGGCGCCCGCGGCCACGAGCGCCTTCGGGGTGCTGCGGAAGGCGGCCCGTACACAGGATTTCTGGCTGCTGGCCGGCACCTTCGGCATCTGCGGCGTCACGACGTCCGGCTTCATACAGACCGACTTCATCCCGGCCGCGCACGACCACGGGATGACGACGACGGCGGCCGCCGGGCTGCTCGGCATCGCCGGGGTCTTCGACATCGTCGGCACCACCTTCTCGGGCTGGCTGACGGACCGGTACGACTCGCGCTACCTGCTCCTGGTGTACTACACCCTGCGAGGGCTGTCCCTGCTGATGCTGCCGTGGCTGTTCGCCGACACGGTGACGCCCGGCATGCTGGTCTTCACCATCTTCTACGGCATGGACTGGATCGCCACCGTGCCGCCGACCATCCGGCTGTGCCAGGAGTCCTTCGGCTCGTCGGCCGGTGTGGTCTTCGGCTGGCTGTGGACCGCGCACCAGCTCGGCGGGGCGCTCGCGACCGCCGTGGGCGGGGTGATCCGTGACAACTTCGGCAGCTACACGATCGTCTGGTTCACGGGCGCCACGGTGTGCCTGGCCGCGGGGGCGATGTCCCTGGCGATCCGTCCGTCCAACCCCCTCGCGCGCGACGGGGTCCGGCTGTGATGGCCGGGCCCGAGGCCTCCGGCCGGGCGGCCCGCGCCCGGATGCCCCGATGGCTGCGGATCGGCTGGATCCTCCTGGTCGCCCTGGCCCTGCCCGTGGCCTCGGCCTCCGCGCTGCCCACCCGGGACCCGGCCCCGTCGGCGCCTTCCGCCGCATCGTGCTCCGGGGAGCGTCCGGAGGACGGCTGGGCGCCGTCATCGACCGCCATCGACGCGCAGGACAGCTACCACGCCTTCGTGGGCAACGGCTACCTCGGGCAGCGCATCCCCCCCAACGGCACCGGGTACTGGGCCGGCGAGCAGCGAACCGGCTGGCCCCTGTACACGCCGCGTTACGACGGCTCGTACGTCTCGGGTCTGTACGCCCACAACCCGTCGACCACCGACGACCGGCAGGTCATCGCCGCCCTCCCCACCTGGACCGGGCTGACCGTCGGCGTCGGCGCCGAAGCCTTCACCTCGGCCACTCCGGCCGACCGGATCTCCCACTACCGGCAGACCGTCCTCCAGCGGTGCGGCCTGGTCCGCACCTCGCTGACCTGGACCACGGCCGACGGACGCGCCACCGACCTGGTCTACGAGGTGTTCGCCGCCCGCGACCGGGAGCATACGGCCGCGGTACGGGTGCGGATGACCCCGCACTGGAGCGGTGACGCCACCGTCACCGACCTCATCGACGGCCGCGGTGCCCGGAGGCTGTCGGCGACCGGCGGCGGCCGTGAGTCCGGCCGCACGATGACCGTGGGATTCCGCGCCGACGGCACCGGGACCCGCGGCGCCATCGCCTCCACCCTCATTACCGGCCCCGGCGTACACCCGCGCGACACCCGCCCGGCCGAGACGGGCCGGAGCCTGACGAACCGTCAATCCGTCGGCTTCCCGGTCCGCGGCGCGCACACGTACACCCTCACCAAGTACATCGGCGTGGACACCGCCTTGACCGCTGACGCGCCGCTCCGGGCGGCGGTGGCGGCCTCCCGGCAGGCCGCCGAGCGGGGCTGGCCGGCCCTGTTCGCCACCCACACGGCGGCCTGGGCCGCCCTGTGGCGCAGCGACATCGCGGTCCCCGGGCAGCCCGACCTCCAGGCATGGATCCGCTCCTCGGAGTACGCGATGCTGTCCAACGTCCGCGCCGGCTCCGGCAACAGCGTCGCGCCGACCGGACTGACCAGCGACAACTACGCGGGCCAGGTGTTCTGGGACGCCGACACCTGGATGTTCCCCGCGCTGCTGGCGAACCAGCCGCGGCTGGCCAGATCCATCGTGGACTACCGCTACCGCACCCGCACGGCGGCCCGCGCCAACGCCGAGCGGATCGGCTATCCCGGTCTGTTCTACTCGTGGACCAGTGGCGGCCAGGGCGACCTCGAAGAGTGTCACAGCTGGGGCCCGCCGCCGCACTGCCTCATGCAGATCCACCTCCAGAGCGATATCGCCATGGCCGTCTGGCAGTACTACCAGGCGACCGGCGACCGCGACTGGCTGCGGACACGCGGGTGGCCGGTGCTGAAGGGCATCGCCGAGTTCTGGACCGGACGGGTCACCGAAAACGCCGACGGCAGCTACTCGATCGAGAACGTGGCCGGCCCCGACGAGTACAGCAACGGCGTCACCGACGGAGCCTTCACCAACGCCGGCGCGGCCACGGCGCTGCGCGACGCGACCCGTGCGGCGCGGGTGCTCGGACAGGACCCGCCCGCCGACTGGACGCGGATCGCCGACCGGCTGCGCATTCCCTACGACGCCGAGCGGCAGGTCTTCGAGCAGTACGCGGGCTACGAGGGCTCGAAGATCAAGCAGGCGGACACCGCCATGCTGATGTACCCGCTGCGGTGGCCCATGACCCGCGAGCAGGCGGCCCGCACCCTGGACTACTACGCCGTACGCACCGACCCGGAAGGCCCCGCGATGACGGACGCGATCCACGCGATCGACGCCGCGGCCATCGGCGAGCCGGGATGCTCGACGTACACCTACGTGATGCGCTCGATCGAACCGTTCGTCCGCGGGCCCTTCCACCAGTTCTCCGAGGCCCGCGGCGCCAAGGCCGGAGCGGACGACCCACTGGCGGGCGCGCCCGCGCACGACTTCCTCACCGGGGCGGGCGGCTTCCTCCAGACGTTCACCTACGGCCTGGCCGGACTGCGGTGGGAGGACGACCGGTTGCGACTGGACCCGGTGCTCCCCCCGCAGATGAAGGACGGGGTGCGGCTGAAGGGGCTGCACTGGCGGGGCCGCACGTTCGACGTCGCCATCGGTCCCCACCGCACGACCGTCCGGCTGACCGGTGGCGGACCGTTGGAGGTCGAGACCGCCGAAGGCACCCGGACGGTCACCACGGGCGCCCCGGCCGTGCTGGAGACCCGGCGCCCGGACCTCGAGGCCACGACCAACGCCGCCCGGTGCGCGACGGCGACGGCCACCTCCGGACAGCCGGGCATGGACGCCCGGGCGGCGGTGGACGGCAGCGCCGCCACGGCCTGGGTCCCGGCCGAGGCGGCCGGCAGCCTCACCGTCGACCTGGGACGCGCACGCCGGGTGACCCGGATCTCGCCGGAGTGGACCTCCACCGCGCCCGAGTCGTCCACCGTGCAGGTGTCGGCAGACGGCCGGCATTGGCGCCCGGCGGAGAACTCCGCCTCTTCCGGCGCGCTCCGGCACTCCGTACTCGTCCGCTACGTACGGCTCACGCTCAAGGCGGCCGACCGTGGTGACCCTCCCGGTCTGGCGGAGCTGACGGTGAGCCAGGCATCCGCGGACCGATCGCCCGGCGGCCGGTGACGGACGCGCGGAACCCGGGCCCCGGCCGCACCCTGCGGCCGGGGCCCGGGCCCTGCGGCGGCAGTCAGGGCACCGGCAGCGCCCGGTTCTGCCGGACCGGGGTGGCCGACTGGGCCAGCGCGAAGGCCAGTTCCGGCCTGCCGGAGATCCCCAGCTTGCGATAGGCACTGGTCAGATGGATCTCGACGGTGCGCCGGGTGACGAAGAGGGCCTCGGAGATCTCGCGGTTGCTGCGGCCCTGGGCGGCCAGCTCCGCCACCCGGCGCTCGCTGGGGGTGAGGCGCCGCGCATCCGATGCCTTGGCCGCCCGAAGTCTGCCTCCGACCAGTGGCAGAGTGCCGCGGACGCGGTCGGCCAGGCAGCTCGCGGAGCACTCCTCGGCCACCGCCAGGGCCCGTTGCAGGGAGGACCGCGCCGCGTCCCGCCGGGCGAGGCGCTGGCAGGCGGCACCGAACTCGTTCAGCGTGTAGGCGAGTTCCACCCGCGCCGGTGAGTGCTCCAGCATGTCGACGGCCTGGGACAGGAGCTCAAGTCCCCGCTTGCCGCGGGTGACCGTGCCCAGCGTGCGGAGGCTGACGCCGATCGCCTTGTGGGTGCCCCATCTGCGCGACAGCTCCAGATCGCGCTCGGCCATGTCGATCGCCGAGGCCCGGTCGCCGGTGGCGGCGTACGCCAGGGCGGCGTAGGAGCGCCACCGGGTGACCGCCGGAGTGATCACCGGGCCGGCCTCCTGGTACCGGCCGCATTCCAGCAGGGATGCCAGGGCGGCACCCGCGTCGCCTTGCTCCAGCCGCAGCCGCCCGTGGGCGAGCAGATAGGCGGATCTGGCCCAGGCATCGCTGACGAGGCTGTCGGTCGGGTGCGTCTGCAGGATGTCGTGCGCGATATCGGTGGCCCCCAGGTCCAGCAGCAGGTTGGCCACGACCGCGAACGACGGCAGGGCGGGACGTTCCGGGGTTTCCCGCCCGACCACGTCGAGCAGGTCACGCGCGTGGCCGAGCCCCTCCCGCACACGGCCGGAGTGCCAGGCCACCGTGCCCAGGCCGAGGCTCGCCAGGGCGGACAGGCGCGCTGAGCCACGCCGTGCGGCGTGGTCGGCCATCCGCTGGAGCCAGCCGGCCGCCATCTCCGGGTGGTCGGTGGCGACGAGGGCGAGGAGGAGGGGCGGGTAGAACCACAGCATGGCCCCGTCGAGCTCCATCCCACCCCGCAGGGCGCGGCCCGCCAGGGCACGGGCGTGCTCGGCGGTGCCGTGACCCGCCTGGGTGTGCAAGGCGCACACCGCCAGCCAAGCCCGCTCGCCAGGGGTGTCGCCGCGCAGGTGACGGCTCGACCGCGCCTTCACCAGCTCCGTGCCGATCGACGCGGAGGAGCCGTCCTGCCACGCGGCCAGGACCCATTGCGCCTCCAGCCGCAACCGCCACTCGCCGTGCTCGGGCGCATCCCCGAGTTCGGCCAGTCCCTGCCGCAGCGCCGTCACCGCCTCATGGGTGCGCCGGGTGGTGCACAACGCCGCGGCCAGCCCGCTGACCGCGGCGGCCCGCCCGCAGGTGTCCTGGCGCAGCAGCAGTTCCTGCTGGAAGTGGTAGGCGGAAGCCGTGGGATTGTCCAGCAACTCGATCGTCGCGAGTTCCGCCCGGAGGCACACCTCCACCTGCGGGGCCGGGGCCTCCGTCAGGGCTTGCCGCAGGTAGCGGGCCGAAAGGGCCGGGGCGCCGCGGGCCGCGGCCCTCCGCGCGGCGTCTCGCAGCACCGCGATGCGCCACTCGTCTCCGGTGGGCTGGGTGAGCATCAGGTGGCGGGCGACCACCTCACTGCATTCACCGTGGTCGCGCAGCAGGCGGGCGGCGCGCATGTGCTCCTCGGCCAGCTTTTGCGGAGCCATGGCACGGAAGAGGGCGGACCGTATCAGCGGCTGGGTGAACCGCGGATGCTCCTCCTCGGTCAGGACGCCCATGCAGCGCATCTCCCGCACCGCCTCCTGCGCGCGGAAGGGATCGAGACCGGCCAGCGCGGCCACGACGGGAAGCTGCGTACCGTCACCCAGTACCGCCAGCGCCCGGCTCATCGCCATGACCGCTTTGGACTGCCGGGCCAGGCGTATGGCGATGGTCTTCTCCAGTACGTGTTCGTTGAGTTCGGCCACGCGGCCGGCCTGAGCCGCGCACGGTCGCACCCCGTTCTTCACCAGGACCCGCAGCAACTCGTTGAGCAGCAGGGGATTACCCCCGCACGCCTCGTGGCACGCCGCGCAGAACTGCTCGTCGGCGCGTGTGCCCATCCGGTCCTGGACGAGCCGGCGCACGCTGCCGGGACTGAGCGGGGAGAGTTCCAGGGTGATGACGCCCGGCTGGAGGGCGAGTTCGTCCAGCAGCGGCGCGGCTTCCTGCCCGTTACCGCACCGCCGGGTCGTCACCAGCATCAGCGGAAGGCCGTCGATCCGGCCCGCCAGCCGGCGCATCCAGTGGAGCGACGCCTGATCGGCCCAGGTGGCGTCGTCCAGGACCAGGGCCAGAGGGCCCATCTCGCAGGCGTTGACGACCAGCTCGTACAGGCTCTCGCCGATCACCTCGGTCTGGTCCCCGCACGCCCGGCCGCCCTCGCCGGGCGGGGTGGACAGGGCGGACAGGGCCCGGGCCGCCGGGCTCTCCTGCAGGGCACGCCGGTCCGATTCGCAGAGCGCGGCAAGAAGGGAGTCGAACAACTGCCGTGCCGCCGACCACGGCCGGCCTTCTTGCGACTCGCTGCCACACACGCGCGCCACCAGCAGACCACGGTCGCGCGCACCGGCGATCCAGGCGTTCAGCAGCGCGGTCTTGCCGATGCCTCCCGCGCCCTCGATGCAGACCACCGAGCTGACACGATCGGGTAAACGCTCGGTGAGTCGTCCTAAGACGGCGAGTTCTTCGCGTCGGTCGAGAAGCTCGTACTGAAGAGCCGGGCAAGACTTCTCCGCGGAAACCGTGTTCGTGAGGGGAGTGAGCAAGAGTAGATCCTTTCCTGAAAGTCTAGTGTGGTCACTAGTATTTCGACGTACGACCATGCGGAATTCGGCCGGGTCTGCGCGGCAGGGCATGGGCGATGGCTACATGCCGCACGGGTGGAAAGCGATGCACCGCTGTAACAACTACGTGAACATCTGCCGTTCAGCGCCACCGCAATTCTTGGAAGGGCGGGTCGGCGGGGAGTGCAGCGCTTCGAGCGTGCACCTTGCCGTCAGTGCCGCATTCGTCGAATGGCCTGGCCAGGGTGGTCGTTGTAGCCGGGGGTGAGTCAGCATCGGTCAAATGCACCTCCCCTGATTTATCCAAGATAATGAGGGGTCTATGGGGAATCAAGGAGGCCTTTGGCAGGCAGACGCCCGCCACGGCGCCCGGCCTGGTCGGCATTCGCCGAAGGAGTGGCCGCCCTTCCTGTCGTGCCTTACTGTGGAGGGCTCGCGCCGAAACCTCGTCCGCGCAGGTCAATAGAGACTGCGTGCGCGGATGGCGATTCCCCCGGACTTAAGCCGCGCCGGAATTCGGCAGGTGCGGTGTGGCATATCTCACCGTGAAGCCCGGTGTGCGGCCGCCCGCTCGCAGATGGCCCGGTTCGCCCTCGGCCCCGTGCGTCCGCCTCTTTCACAGCCGCAGATGCGACGCCCCGTTGAGGTCCAGGACGGTCCCCGACGCCCACGTGGCCTCCGCCGACGCCAGATACACCACCGCGGCCGCCACCTCCTCCGGCGTGCCGACCCTGCCGAACGGGCTCTGCTCCCGCAGCACGTCCCCCGATTCCCCGGCCAGCCGTCCCGCCACCCGCTCGGTGGCGGTGAACCCGGGCGCCACCGAGGTGACCGCGATGCCGTGCGGCGCCAGCGCGACCGCCAGCGACTGGCCGAGCGCGTGCAGCGCCGCCTTGCTCGCCCCGTAGGCCGGATGGTCCGGCTCGCCGCGGAACGCCCCGCGCGAGCCGATGTGCACGATCCGGCCGGACGCACCACGGTCGATGAGGTGCCGCGCCACGCAGTAGCTCAGGTGCGCCGCGCCGAGCAGATTCACCTCGACCATCTGCCGCCAGACCCGCTGCCACTGCGCGTACGACACCTCGGCCACCCGGTGCGCGTTGTCCTCCGACGTGGCCACGGCGGCGTTGTTGACCAGCACGTCGACGCCGCCCAGCGCCTCCTCGGCGGTGTCGGCGATCCGCTGCGCCGCGGCCGGATCACCGAGATCGCCGCCGATGACCACATGTCCCTCGCCCGGCAGCGCCGCCCGGGTCTCCTCGGCGTCCGCCACCCGCGCCCCGTAGTGCACGGCCACCCGGTCGCCCCGCTCCGCGAACGCCCGCGCGACCGCCCGCCCGATGCCCCGGGACGCCCCGGTGACCAGAACGCCCCTGCCCGAAGGACCCGGCACGGCACATCACTTCCTCTGCGGTGGTAGGTACGAAGGTGCGATCAGGCTAGGGGGTGTCTTGTCGATCAGGCCGGATCAGGGAGCGGGGTCAGGGGGCACCTCCCAGCGGTAGCTGGGGGCGCGTGCGATCGCAAGGCGGAGGAGGAGAGCGCAGCGGCGCTGCGTACGACGACGACAACGCGGCGCGCGTGCGTGCCAGGGCCCGCGAGCCCGGCATGATCCGGAAGACACCCCCTAGCCACCGAGCAGTTCGGCGATCCGCTCGTGGGGGACCGCCTCGCCGGACACGAACGACCAGCGCGCGTCCCCGGTCTTGTCCACCAGCTTCGCCCGGACACCTTCGGCGAAG
This sequence comes from Streptomyces sp. NPDC019937, assembly GCF_040631655.1. Classification (NCBI taxonomy): domain Bacteria; kingdom Bacillati; phylum Actinomycetota; class Actinomycetes; order Kitasatosporales; family Streptomycetaceae; genus Streptomyces; species Streptomyces sp. NPDC019937. Next base: position 135,734 of record NZ_JBEYAL010000002.1, on the reverse strand, counting down.
TCCGGCTCACGGACGAGCCGGGACGCCACCTCCAGGTCCCGCCGCAGGCACTGGGCGAGGCTGTCGCGCTCGCCCAGGCACAGCATCTCGTCGGTCAGCCGGAGGCTCAGCGGCGACGCGGCCGCGAGTGAGCCGAGCGTCGTCTCCGCCCAGGCCGAGCCGTCCGCCCGGAGCCGGTCGACCACCTCGGACAGGGGGCCGGGCGCGAACGCCGCGGCGACGCGGCCGCCGATGTCGTCCAGGTCGGACGGCGGCGGGGTACGGGCGTACTTGGCGAGCGCGTCGTCCAGTTCGGCCGTGTCCACAGCGGCGGTGAACTCCGGCAGCTCCGCGGAGGACACGAAGTGGGTCGCCAGCCCGGCCTTGACCGCGTCGGCCCCGCTCAGCCGCGCGCCGGTCAGCCCCAGGTAGCGGCCGAGCGCACCGCCGAGCCGGGGCAGGAAGAAGCAGGCGCCGACATCGGGGAAGAAGCCGATGAGGGTTTCCGGCATCGCGAACACCGATCGCTCGGTGGCCACGCGCACCGCGCCGTGCACGGAGATGCCGAGGCCGCCGCCCATGGCGACCCCGTCGATCAGCGCCACATACGGCTTGGGATACTCGGCGATCTCCTGGTTCAGGGCGTACTCCTCGCGGAAGAACCGCGCCGTGGCGGCGAAGTCGCCACGCAGCGCCGCCTCCCGGATCGCCCGGATGTCTCCTCCCGCGCAGAACGCCCGCGGTGTGCCGCTGCGGACGACAACCGCGCGGACACCGGGGTCGCCGCGCCACCGGTCCAGCGCGCCGCGCATGGCGAGCACGGTGTCGGTGTCGAGCGCGTTGAGCGCGGACGGGCGGTCGAGCACCAGATGCGCCACCCCCTCGCGTACCGAGGTTTCGACAGTCGTCATGAGTGCCTCTTCAGAAAGTCGGTCGGCAGGGTCCCTGACCAGCGTGGGCATCGTGCCCGGACCGGCCCGGAGCCCTCACGGTAGACACGGCGGCCACCGTCCGGGACGTCGGCCCCCGCCACCGGGCCGGTTCAGCCGAACCCGCCGATGACGTTCTGGTCCCCGTCGGGTCCGCCAGGTCCGCGCGGACGAATCGGGCGCCGGTGTCCGCGGCCGGAAAGAAAAGACGTCCAGGCCGGCCCGTGCGGGCCGGCCTGGACGCTATGGGGCAGGAGAGGGATCAGGCGACGTCGAACCGGTCGAGGTCCATCACCTTGGCCCACGCGGCGACGAAGTCGTTCACGAACTTCTTCTTCGCGTCATCGCTCGCGTAGACCTCCGCGAGCGCGCGCAGCTCGGAGTTCGACCCGAAGACCAGGTCGGCACGGGTGCCGGTCCACTTGACCTCGCCCGTGGCGGCGTCGCGGCCCTCGAACGTGTCCTGGGCCTCGGACGTCGACTTCCACTGCGTGCCCATGTCGAGCAGGTTGACGAAGAAGTCGTTGGTCAGCGTGCCCGGGGTGTCGGTGAAGACGCCGTGCGCGGACTGGGCGTGGTTGGCGCCCAGGACGCGGAGGCCACCGACGAGGACCGTGAGCTCCGGGGCGCTCAGGGTCAGCAGGTTCGCCCGGTCGATCAGCAGGTACTCGGCCGGCAGCCGGTTGCCCTTCCCGACGTAGTTGCGGAACCCGTCGGCCTTCGGCTCCAGCGCGGCGAAGGACTCGGCGTCGGTGTGCTCCTCGGTCGCGTCGACACGGCCCGGGGTGAAGGGCACCTCGATGTCGTGACCGGCGTCCTTGGCCGCCTTCTCCACGGCCGCCGAACCGCCGAGCACGATCAGGTCGGCCAGGGAGACCTTCTTGGCACCGGAGTTGAACTCCCGCTGGATGCCCTCGAGGGTGCGCAGCACCGTCGCCAGCTCGTCGGGGTTGTTGACCTCCCACCCGCGCTGCGGCTCCAGGCGGATGCGCGCGCCGTTGGCGCCGCCGCGCTTGTCGCTGCCGCGGAAGGTCGAGGCCGACGCCCACGCGGTGCTGACGAGCTGCGAGACGCTCAGGCCCGAGTCGAGCAGCTTGGCCTTGAGCGCCGCGATGTCCGCGGCGTCGATGACCTCGCCCTCGGCCTCCGGCAGCGGGTCCTGCCACAGCAGGGTCTCCTGCGGGACCTCAGGGCCGAGGAGGAGCGACTTGGGACCCATGTCGCGGTGGGTCAGCTTGTACCAGGCCCGGGCGAAGGCGTCCGCGAACTCCTCGGGGTGCTCGTAGAAGCGGCGGGAGATCGGCTCGTAGATCGGGTCGAAGCGCAGCGCCAGGTCCGTGGTGAGCATGTTCGGCGCGATCTTCTTCGACGCGTCGTGGGCGTGCGGCGCCGTGCCCTCGCCCGCGCCGTCCTTCGGCCGCCACTGGTTGGCGCCGGCCGGGCTCTTGGTCAGCTCCCACTCGTAGCCGAAGAGGACCTCGAAGAAGGTGTTGTCCCACTGGGTGGGCGTGGGGGTCCAGGTGACCTCCAGGCCGGAGGTGATGGCGTCCGCGCCCTTGCCGGTGCCGTGGGTGCTCCTCCAGCCCAGGCCCTGCTCCTCGAGGGTGGCGGCCTCGGGGTCGGCGCCGACGCTGTCCGCCGGGCCCGCGCCGTGGGTCTTGCCGAAGGTGTGACCGCCCGCGATCAGGGCGACCGTCTCCTCGTCGTTCATCGCCATCCGGCGGAAGGTCTCGCGGATGTCCCGGGCCGCGGCGAGCGGGTCGGGGTTGCCGTTGGGGCCCTCCGGGTTGACGTAGATGAGGCCCATCTGCACCGCGCCGAGGGGGTCCTCCAGCTCCCGGTCACCGGTGTAGCGCTCGTCGCCGAGCCAGGTGGTCTCGGGGCCCCAGTACACGTCCTCGTCGGGCTCCCAGACGTCCGCGCGGCCGCCGCCGAAGCCGAAGGTCTCGAAGCCCATCGACTCCAGGGCCACATTGCCGGTGAGGATCATGAGGTCGGCCCAGGACAGGCTCTGGCCGTACTTCTTCTTGACCGGCCACAGCAGACGGCGGGCCTTGTCCAGGTTGCCGTTGTCCGGCCAGCTGTTGAGCGGCGCGAAGCGCTGCTGGCCGGTGCCGCCACCGCCGCGGCCGTCGCTGATCCGGTAGGTGCCCGCGCTGTGCCAGGCCATCCGGATCATGAGCGGGCCGTAGTGGCCGAAGTCGGCCGGCCACCAGTCCTGCGAGGTGGTCAGCACCTCCGCGATATCCCGCTTCACGGCCGCCAGGTCGAGGCTGTTGAACGCCTCGGCGTAGTCGAAGTCCTCACCGAGGGGGTCGGCCACGGCAGGGTTCTTGGCAAGGATCTTCAGATTGAGCCGCTCCGGCCACCACTGGCGGTTTCCGCCGCCCTGCGTCGGATGCGGGGCACGCCCGTGCACGACCGGGCAGCCACCTCCGCCCTCACCCTCCGTCTTGGAGTCTGTGACGATTGCTTCATGGTTCTCAGACATGGGAATCCTTCCAAACCAGGCGGATCAGGTGCCCGGAACTGTGGGCGTGGAACAGTCGGGGCGCGGGCCCCACGTCTCCGTCTCCTGCCGAAAATGGAGGCTTCCTGTCCCTTGGCTATCGCCGGAACCGATCCTACGATGGACAGAATCTAAGTCAATAAGCACGCCAAACCCAGATCCCATCGGAGTCCCGGACGCTCGTGGGTAAAATCGGGGCATCCCACCGAACGTGAATAGGTGAGCCTGTATGAGTGACCTGCTGCGGCGACTGCGAGGACGTGGCTGGCGGATGACCTCCCAGCGGCGTGTCGTCGCGGAGGTCCTGGACGGGGACCATGTGCATCTCACCGCCGACGAGGTGCACGCCCGCGCGGCGGAGCGGCTGCCCGAGATCTCCCGGGCGACCGTCTACAACACCCTGGGCGAGCTGGTCTCCCTCCGCGAGGTCACCGAGGTCTCCACCGACGGCCGCGCCAAGCGGTACGACCCGAACGCGCACCATCCCCATCAGCACCTGGTGTGCTCCAGCTGCGGCACCATCCGCGACGTCCACCCCACCGGCGACCCCCTGTCCGCCCTCCCGGCGGAGGAGCGGTTCGGCTTCACGGTGTCCGAGGCCGAGGTCACCTACCGCGGCCTGTGCCCGTCCTGCGCCTAGCGGTCAGGAGGGGCAGGCGTCCCCGGGGCCGTCGCGGTAGGTGCGGTACAGGGAGTGGGGGCGCTCCTCGTCGGCGCGGGCGGGGGCCGGGTACTCGACGACGGGGACCGGCTTGCAGACGGCCCACTGGTCGTTCTTGCCCGGGCCCTCGAAACCGTAGGTGCCTCCCGCGCCGATCAGGCAGGAATCGCAGGAGTCGCCGGAGATGCTCGGGATGATGAGGGTGTTGTAGACGTCGTCCTTGGTGGGGATGCTCGGGGACTTCGGGGCCCGCCGGCCGCCCTCGTTGATTTCGGTGTAGGTGCGGTCCACGGCGTTGGCGAGCAGGGTGAAGGCGTCGTGGTACATGACGGCGTAGCCGTCGTTGAGCTGCTCGGTGTCGAGCTTGTGCGGCTTCTTCAGCTCGTCGAAGCGGTCGAGGAAACGGCCGAGCGCCTTGCCGCGCTTGTGTTTCCCGCTCCACCAGGCGGGGTCGACGCAGGACGCGTCCACGATCACCGCCCGGGCGTCGTCCAGCCGCCGCGTGGGCGCGTCGGCGGTGAGGGTGGGCTCCAGACCGATGCCCACCTTGAGGATGCGCAGCTTCGTGGTGCGGCCGCAGTCGCCCTCCTGGGCCAGGCGTTCGACGAACGCGGGCAGGTCCTGGTCGCGGCCCGCGAAGAAGACGGTGTCGGACTTCTCGTTGCAGATCTTCTGCACGGCGTCGGTGAACCGCTGGGGGATGCCCTTGTCGGTTCCGGAGGTGCCGGTGAAGTTCGAGTTGTGGTGGGTGAGGCCGTACGCGTCGCCGAAGTGCCGTTCGAAGACGCTGCGCAGGTTCTGCGAGTAGACGTCCTCGGCGCGGTTGTCCCAGACCAGGAAGCCCCGGTGCTTGCCCGGCTTCTCGGCCAGGTAGCGGCCCAGGGCGCGGGCGAACTGGTCGTTGTTGGCCGAGGTCTTGAAGAAGTACGGCGCGTTCATGGTGGCCGCGGTGATGACGGGGCCGACCGTGGGGATGCTGTGCTTGCTGAGCGCGGCGATCGCCCTGCGCGTGTCCGGCGTACTGCTGGGGATGCCGGTCACGCCGACCAGTGGCGCGCGGGTGTCCTTGGACAGTTCGGCCAGGCGCGCGACGACGGGCTCCCACTGGTCGAGGTTGCGGCCGTCGGGGGCGAGCAGCAGCTGGTAGTGCGGGCCGCCGAAGCGGTTGGCCTGCCGCTGCGCGGCGAGGGCACCGGCGAGCCCGCGACGGATCATGTCCGTGGTCATGGCGCTGTGCTCGTCCGCCGTGAAGGGCATCATCAGCGCGATGCGCACATACGGGATCCTGGGCCCGCTCGACGGGGACTCCGCGGTCCGCCGCACCCGGGCGTTCTCGTCCGCGACCGCCTGGATCAGGGACGTGACGCCCGGATCCGCCTCGAAGGCGTTCTCGGTGACGCCTATGCAGTCCCCGTCGATGTCCCGCAGATCGTCACCGCATCTGCCGGGGCCCCGGGCCATGCCGACGATGACGGTGATCGCGACGGCGGTCAGGGCGCCGAGTCCGAAGACGGCCAGCCACTCGACCGGGCCCCACTCGCGGGGATGACGACGGAACAGACGCAGCAGCATGCTTCCTCACTGACCGGTGATGGGGAAGGGGCGCTTCTTCCGCGCCGCCGCGGGCCAGCTGCGGGCGGCCTGGCCCAGGACGGCGTGCCAGGACGGGTGCCGCGGTGAGAGGTAGGCCAGCTCTTCGCCGACGGCCTTGCACATGTCGGGGTCGGGTTCGGCGTGCGGTTCGGACACGTGCCACAGGGCGTGCAGCAGCCGGTTGACGCAGCGCTCGATCTCGTGCAGCCCCGCGTACCGGCCGTCGTGCGCGCCGAGGGCGACCTGCATGCGTTCGTCGGTCCACTCCCCGACGGGCGGGGTGGGCGCGGTGGCGGCGTACCGCAGGCACAGCAGCCAGTGCGCGGCGGCGTGTTCGTCCTGCTCCGACTGGAACTCCTCCGCCAGCATGGCCACCACGGCCTCGGCGTTCCCGGCGGCGAGCGTGTGCCGCAGGGCGTCCGCCTCCCCGCTCTCACCGCGCTGGGCGTGGTGCATCCGCAGGAAGCGGTGGATGTCCTGCCAGCCACGGCCGTCCTCGGCCGCCCGCGAGGTGCGGCGCGCCTCGTGCACCAGCAGGGTCCGCAGCAGGGGATCGGTGACCAGCGGCTCGTCCGGCGGGGTGAGTTGCTGCCACTGCTGCTCTTCGAGGTAGTCGGTGGCGGAGTTGGCGGGCAGCTGATCGGGCCCCTGGAGGCGCAGATGGTCGGCCAGCGCCTCGGCCGCGGTGCTGTCGCGGGCGAGCGACAGCAGGGTCAGCCGGTCGCGCTGGCGCCGGTCCGGAAGCAGCCGCTCCAGGAGCGCCTCGGTGACCGGGCGCCCGTCCCCGGCCCGCAGCTGCAGAAGGTCCCGCGGGCCCACGCTGCCGCCCTTCTCGGTGGCGTCCAGCACCGCGCCGCACAGCACGGTGGTCACCGCGGGATGCCCGCCGGTGAGGGAGTGCACGGCCGAGGCCAGATAGGGGTGGAGCGGCCGGGCGGGCCGGTCCGGCACCAGCATCGGCAGGATGTCGTCCCGGCTCAGCGGGGTGAGGGGGACGGCGAGCAGCCCGGCGGAGGGGCTGAGGCCCTTGCGCTCCCAGCCGGAGGACTTCACCAGGTCGGGAAGGTTGCGGCGGACCGCGGCGGACGCGCCCTCCGGCAGCCCGCCGAGCCGGGTGGCCACGACGACCAGCTCCTCGTGGTCGGGGCGCGCAGGGCTGGCCCGGTGCTCCAGGAGCAGATCGAGGAAGGTTTGCCCCGGCGGGTGGTGTACGTCGTCGAGCAGGACGAGCGGCCACGGCTCCCGGTTCCACCGCTGCAGCCTGCCGTAGGAGGCGGCCACATCGTGCAGGAAGGCAGCCATCAGACTCTGCTCGGCGGCATGCCGGTAGTCGCCGCCCTGCTGGAACCACTGCCCGAGCAGCACCAGCGGATCCTGGCCCTCCGCGCCCCGGGGGAAGCGCCGCCGGTACCACTCCCGGGCCGCGCCCGGCGGGTGCCGCTCGGCGTACTCGGCCACCACGGCGGCGGTGACCGCGTCCCGGCGGGAGGGGTCCGACAGATCCCACGGGTCCGCTTGGCCGGACTCCGCGTACGCCGCGCCGGTGTCCGTCTCGCGGGTGTCCAGACGGCCTTCGACGGCGGTGGCCCAGGCGTGCCGCAGCGTGTTCTCGTCCCCGCCGGTGAGGCGGCAGGCCAGCAACAGCCGGGCGAACCGCAGACACGCCGCGTCCCGCTGCTCGGCGTTGCCGTGGTGCCAGCCGGAGACGGCGAACAGGCCCGGCACCAGGACGGGGAAGCGGCGGCGCAGGTCCGGCGCGAGTCCGCACACCAGCTCCGCCAGGATCTCGACCAGGGTGGAGGCGGCGGGCGTCCCGCCGTCGGCCGGGGCCGGCCGGACGACGACGGTCTCGCCGGCGACGACCCGTACGTGGGCGAGCGGGAGCCGGTCCCGGTAACGCGAGGCCAGTTCCGCCAGGACGGCGCTGCGCCCGATGCCGTGGTATCCCGTCACCAGCACGACGGGCAGGTCGCCCTGGTGCTCCCGGGGCGTGCGGGACCGCTCGTCGAGGGTCAGGCCCGTGAGCCGGGGGACGAGCGAGCGCAGCAGGGGGTCCCGGCCATAGAGCGGTGACCCTTCCGATACGCGCATCTGGCTGTGTCCCGCCTTCGTTGCCCAACGTGCTCAACGCTGCCGGCGGCCACAACTTTAGGAGGCGGGCGGCACCGCTCCCCCGAGACATCAGCCGCTGACATCCGTACCAACTACGCCTGTAAACAGAGAATTTACCCGTCGCGGGGACATCACACCAGGTGAAGGCGGAATCGCGTACGCGATGGCCTCCAGTGTGACCCTGGTGTCGAACACGGGTGCGGCGTGTCGCCGGGTGTCAGGGGTGCGGATAGATATCCAGTTCGACACTGTCGGGAAGCGAGTCCGCCCCGCGGATCTCGCCGGGGTAGACGAGCCGTACCCGGCGCAGCCGGGGCAGCCCGGCGAGGGAGGCGAGATCGAGCTCCGCGACCTGCGACAAATGGACCTCCTCCAGGCCCGGGAGGCGCCGGGCGATCCGCCGCAGCGGAACCGCGTCCCCCGCCCTGGCCCACACATCCAGGTGGGTGACCTGGGGGATCTCGGTGCGCGGGGCGAACAGCAGCATGCTCAGCTGCTGCGGGGAGAGCGTCAGCTTGCGCAGATGCGGCAGCTCGGCGACGAGGGAGCCCCACTCGTCCGGCGTCAGCCGCTCGCTGGCGTCCTGCAGCCGCAGTTCCTCAAGCCCCCGGCACGCCACGATGCCCGCGAGCTGGGCCGCCGCCGACGGCAGCGCCAGCAGCCGCAGCTCGGCGGCGCGCGGCAGGTCGGACAGTCCGCGCCAGGGCACCTCCGGCCCGACGAGAAGCCCCTCCAGCCGGGGGCAGCCGGCCAGCTTCAGCAGGGTCTCGAACTGGGGGAGGTCCCGCAGCTCCAGCCTCCGCAGCCGGGGCAGCCGGGTCAGCGGCGCCGGGTCCTTGACGTTCCGGCACCCCTGCAGGGCGAGCGTCTCCAGCTCGGGATAGGCGCAGAGCAGGCCGAGATCCTCCAGCTGGAGGGTGTTGCGCAGACGCAGCTCGCGCAGCCGCCGCGGATCGAGCGCGGCACTGATCTCGTCGGGACCGAAATCCCCGTGCAGCCCCACGCGTTGATACCCGGACATGGTGCGCAGCGCGTCCAGCTCGGCGTGCGAGCGCACCGTGACGATCTCCTCGGGGGCGATGTCGAGGAGGGGGCGCACGATCTCCTCGGCGTACGCCGTCGTGTCGAACCGGTCCCAGTGGGCGAGGAGCTGCGCGCGCACCGCGGGCTGGCCGGTGCGCAGGAACTCCCGGAGCCTGGGGATGGCCGCGTCCCCGCCGATCTGGCATATCGCGTGGACGGTGGCCAGCTCCTCGTCGCCCTCCAGGTCCTTCGCGGCGGGCAGCAGGCCGAGCAGCAGCGGGCCCGTCTGCGCCAGTGACCTGGCCTCCCGCAGGCTACGCGGCGGGAGCAGCCGCGCGGCCCGGTCCTCGATCGCTTCGCGCACCGTCGGCTCCAGCCGGGTGGCCTGTTCGAGGGAGGCGAGCGCGAGGAGTCGCAGGCGCGCTCGCACCGCCGCGTCCTGCTCCCGGTCGCCCCGTTCGCGAAGGCGCGTCAGCAGATCGGCGCGCTCCTGGTGGCGGGCCTGTGCGACGGCCATCTGAACCACGTCCTCCCACTGGTCCAAGTGCGCGTTGTTCACCAGCATGCCCATGTCGCGCTCTTCCAGTACGGCCCTGGCGCCCAGGAAATCCTGAAAAGTCCGGTGAATGAAGTTCACCGCACCCGTGGCGGGTTCCCGCAACAGACCGGAACGCTCCAGCAGATACTGCAAAGCTTCCTCCGCCGTCCCCACTTCCGCCAGACGGGGCACCGAGGGCTGCAGCCGCCGCACCACGTCCACCGCGTCCGGCCGGTCCAGCTGCGTCCGCTCGTTGCGGATCAGCCAGTACGCCAGCTTCTGCAGCGGTTCCGTCGCCGACCGCTGGTCCAGCGCCGGGCGGCTGCGGCCGTACACCTCGCGCTCCAGATCGCGCCGCTCCAGGAGCATCGAGAGCGCCGCCTCGTACAGGGCGGCGCGACCCTGCGGCAGAAAGCCGCGGCGCTCCCGGTGCAGGGCGCAGATCAGGCCGCACATCAGCGGGTTGGTCGCCAGCCGGCTCAACTCGGGGCTGCTGCGCAGCGACAGCGTCAGCGTCTCGCCCAGCTCCTGCGAGGCCCCGGCCGCGGCGTGCCAGCGCCGGATGAACTGCTTCATGTCGGCGGGCCGCATCGCGGCGAGCGTGAACTCCTGGAAACCGTCGCGCGCCAGCCAGCCCCGCTCCAGGGCCGAGGGGCGGGAGGTGAGCAGCCACAGATTGCCGGGGAAGACGGCGAGCAGCTTCTTGAGCCAGGCTCGAGTGCGGGTCCGGTCTTCCTTCGGGATCTCGTCGGCCCCGTCGATCAGCAGCACGCCGCGCCCGTGCTGCAGCACCCGTGCCGCCCATCCGTCCGGTTCGATGCCCACCAGCGGGCAGCCGATCCAGCGCAGGAAGTCCTCGGGCATGGGCAGTTCGGCGTCCTTGCGCGCCAGGGTGCGCAGCGGAAGGACGAACGGGACGCGTCCGAACAGCTGCGTCAGCCCGCCGGGCACCCGGTCCTGCTGTGCCGTGGCGAGGGCCAGCCACTGCACCAGGGTCGTCTTGCCGGTGCCCGCGACCCCGTGCAGGAGCACCCGCTCGTGGCGGGCGAAGACCCCCTCGGCCGGGCCCGCGGCCCGCTCGGCCTCCGCCTCCCGGTCGGCGCCCGGCTCGCCGTTCACCACCGGGACCGGATCGGTGCCCTCGCGGTACGGCCGGGCCTCCAGGCTCAGGTACGCGGTCTCCAGCGGCCAGTCCTGGCCGTCCGGTTCGCGCAGGTCGACGCCGTAGATCGTGAGCCGGCCGTGGCACTCGACGACGTAGCGCGCGTACTCCTCCTCGAACTCCGCGTCCTGGCGGCTGATGTCGGGCAGCCGCCGCAGGATCCTGTCCAATTTCTCGCTCTGCTCCCGGATCTCGCGGCTCAGCTCGATCTGGGCTCGGGCCGCGAAACCGGGCCGCTGGCTGAAGAAGCGCATGAGGTGCACGCACGCCGTCTCCAGGAGCCGGTCGTGGAAGCGGGCGGCGTCGTCGCTGAGGAGCCTGCGGGTGTCGGGCCCCGCGCTCCGGGACAGCTCGGCGGCCAGCCGCTCGGGGCCGAGCGCGAAGGCGTGGACGTCGTCCATGTCGAGATCGCCGAGCGCGTGCAGGGTGCGGGTCAGCGCCTGCCCGACGGAGTCGTGCTCGTCCGCGCCGATCGGCGGATCGTGGGGACCCGCGGCCCGCACCGCGCGGCGGACCAGCTCCCGGGCGAGCTTGTGCAGATCGTCCTCGGTCAGCGTGCGGTGCTCCTTGGCGAAGGACACCAGCCGGCGGATCGGGACCGGGCGCTCGCCGAACTCGGCCGCCGGCGCGCTCGCGGGCGGCACCAGCAGTCGTTTGACCACCGGCACGACCACTGCCGATGCGATCCGGAGCCCCACCGTGCCGCCGTCCACAGCAGCCCTCCCTCACCAGCGCCGACGCGCTTCCCCCGCCGGGCCCATGCCCCTCGAACCCCCGCTCACCATAGCCGCGGACGGCCGTCTTGAGGCAGGGCGCGCGGGCGCCGGGCTCGCGCCAAGTGCCCGCGCCCGGGTCCGCTCAGGATACGTAGTCGGCCTTCTTCGCCGCGGCGACCACGCCGCGGCCGTCCGCGGCGCCGAGCAGCCCCGCGGCCACCCAGGCGTCCACGGTGGACCGGACGTGCTGGACCAGCGCGCCCTTGCTCCGGTACGGGGCGGCGGCCCAGATCGCGTCCAGGAGGGTGGTGCCGTCGTCCCGGGCCGGGTTGGCGATGCCGGAGTCGTGGCCGCCGAAGACCACCGTCGGCTCGGACCGGCGGAAGTAGGCGTGCGTGGGCTCCTCGGTCCCTTCGGAGAACGGGGCGAACTCGACGCCGTCGAGGGTGTAGTGGAGCGGCTTGCCCGGTACGGGGGTGAGCGTGGGCAGCAGATCGCCGGAGAGGGCGGCGTTGCGGTAGAGGCCGAAGGTGAGGAAGTCCGTGCGCGCGTCGCGGGCCACCAGGTTGACCGGGCCGTGGAACAGGGTCTGTACGCCCGGGTCGTCGAGCGCCTTCTCCACCCGCAGCCGGAACGGGATGAGCACCCGGACGGTGTCCCCGTCGCGCCAGGTGCGGGACACCGAGGCGTAACCCCCGGGGGACCAGGGCCCCTTCACCGGCTTGCCGTTGACCGTCACCCGGAAGCCGCTCGTCGCCCACGCGGGCACCCGCAGGCGCAGGTCGAAGCGGGCGGTGCGGCCCCGGATGACGAGCGTGGAGCCCTGCTGGGCCGGATAGCCGGTGGACTGGGTGACCGTGATGCCCTTCTCGGCCCAGGTGAGGGTGGACGGGCTGTACAGGTTGACGTACAGGGCGGTGCCGTCGGCGCGCCTGAAGTACACCGAGTCCTGGTACTTGGTGGCGCTCTCCATGCCGGTGCCCTCGCAGCAGGTCGTGCCCGCCTTGGGGGTGTAGTCGCGCACATGCCCCGGCACCAGGCCGATGAAGTACGTGACGAGCGGCTTCTCCGCGTCGGCCTTGTCCTGCTTGGAGCCGAGGACCTGGTTGTACAGGGCGCGCTCGTAGTAGTCCATGTACGACGGCTTCTGCTCGTGGAAGAACAGCATCCTGCTCAGCTTGAGCATGTTGTAGGCGCAGCAGGTCTCGGCGGTGGTGTCGCTGAGGGTCTTGGCGATGGCGCCGCGCGCGCCCCAGAACTCCCGGTTGCTGGTGCCGCCGATCCCGTACATCCGGGTCGGCACGACCATGTCCCAGAAGTTCTTCGCCGCGGTGAGATAGCGCTCCTCCCGCGTCTCGTCGTACAGCCGGACCAGACCGGTGAAGATCGGGATGTGCTGGTTGGCGTGCAGCCCGTCCAGGATGTCGTCGCCGGCGGCGCAGGCGTCGATGAGCTTGTCGAGGTCGAACAGGCGGGCCAGCGCCAGGTGCTGGGGCTTGCCGCTGATCGCGTACAGATCGCAGATCGCCTCGACGATGCCGCCGAACTCACCGCTGGAGAAGATGCCCCACATCCGCTGCAGGGTGCTCCGGGGCAGCTTCGACAGCCGGGAGTACATCCAGTCGCACATGCCCGTCGCGAGGTCCAGGGCCCGCGCGTCGCCCGTGGCGAGATGGGCGTCGAGCAGCCCGCGCAGGATCTTGTGGGCGGTGTAGTACGGCGCCCACACCACGGTGTAGTCGCCGCTCGTCATCGACTCCAGGGTGATGAACTGCGTCTCCGGATACGCCGCGAGGAACCCGGGGTGGCTCGGCCCTCCCCAGGTGCGGCGCAGGGTGGCGTGCCGGTCGTGGCCCGAGGAGTCGGCGAAGGTGCCGCCGGTGGTCTCCTCGAAGGTGTAGGCGGCCAGGTCTCCGGCCCCGGCGGACGACTCGGCGGCGGGGTGGTCCTGGAGCTCGGCGATCTGGTTGGCCGTCAGGGCCCGTGACCAGAGGCCGACCTCGTCGAAGGCCCCCGCGAACACCGGATCGGCGGAGTAGTGGGAGCGGCCCAGCCAGTGGTCGCGCAGGGTGCCCAGGGCGGCCGGGGTGAGGGTCATCGCGGTGTTCTTCGCGACCGCGGCGCCGTTGACGTAGAGGATTCCGGTGCCGTCCGCGATCGTCACCGCCACATGGCTCCACTCGCCCAGGGGCAGGGGCGCGGTGCCGTCCAGGCTCTGCTCGCCGCCCGCCCCCGAGGTGGTGATGGCGAAGCGGGGATGGCCTTGTCCGTTGCGGGCGGTGAGGTAGAGATAGCGCGTGGTGTCGTCGCCGAAGTCGAGGATGCGGGTCCAGGCGGCGTCGTGCGTGGGCTTCACCCGGGCGGCGAGGGTGATCGCCGCGGCGCCGCCGAGCACCGTGTCCGGCAGGTCCACGTATCTGTAGGACCCCCGGACGTTCTCCGCGGCGGTGCCGAACCTGCCCGGCACGCTGAGCACCGCCGGATCGTGCCGCAGCGCCTCGCGGACCTCGTCCAGGGCCCCGACCATATGGCGGATCCTGTCGGCGTACACCTTCTCGCCGGTGCCGGTATGGGCCTGGGAGAGCATGGTGAGGAAATGGCCCGTGAAGTGGCCGCGGAGGTTTCCCTTGGCCTCGCCGTCCAGCCCCTCCCAGCCGCCCGGCGCCACCGCGCCACGGGTGGAGAGGCCCGCGTTGGCCCGGAAGACCTGGAGGAGCCGGTCCACGTCGTAGCCACGGCCGTAGTCCAGCATCAGTTGGCGCTTGGCGGTGAAGACGCCTGTCCGGAGCGCCACGTCCTCGGGGCGGAACGGCCGCAGTGTCCAGGCGGCCGGGACCCCGGGCCCGGCCCCGGCCCCGGTCCCGGGCGCCGCGCCAGGAGCCGCGGCCGCCCGGCCGGTGGCGAGCGAGGTCAGCGCCGGGGCCGCCGCGACGAGGGCGGCGGCGCGGAGGACGGCTCGTCTGGCGGGTGCGGATGCCATGGATTGCCTCGTTTCTGGGGGCGGGGCCGGGATCGCGTTCGACATATCAAACATCGTTCGGAAAGCCGACCAGAAAGTAGAACGCTGGTCAGGACACGTCAATAGCTGGGACGAGAGTGCGCGCACGCCTCAGCGCGGCGGGGGAGTGACCTCGGATTGTCGCGGCACCGTCGCGGGGTCGGCGGGCCGCGCGCGCGTCAGATACTGCGGCACCGGTGCCGTGTCCTCACCGGTGTCGCGGACCAGCCCGTAACGGACGACGCCCGCGCCCGCGTCGGGCGGAGTGGCCACGTCCTCGGCCACCTGGTCCCAACTGGACGCCTGGGCGAAGAGGTTGTAGTCCGCGCCCCGTTCGTTCTGGTGCAGAGTGACGCTGCCGTCCAGCCAGAAGTACTCGTTCTGCCACATCTGCTGGGCCCCGGCGGGCAGCACGGTGGTGCCGGTGGCGGGGCCGCCCATCCAGGTCGTACCGTCCGCCGAACCCGGCTGTACGTCGTCCAGCCGCCGCCCGCCGCCCGAGGCCACATGGAAGAGCCTGCCGCGCAGGCCGGTCCACGTCGGCATGACGAGCGCGCCGGGGCGCTGCCCGGGCAGCACCTGCCAGCGCACCCGGACGTAGCCGCGCCCCGTGAACGTGACCTCCTCGCCCCGGTGGGTCAGCCCGGTCGGCGGTGCTCCGGTCAGCGTCACCGTGCCGTCGGCGCGCCGTGGCAGCGCCGCGGGCCGGACGGTGGCCGCGGGGGCGCGGTCGGCCGTGTCGACGACCGTGCCGTACAGCTGCTCCTCCGGGTGCGAGGGCGACGGCGCCGGGGAGGCCGGAGGCGCGGACGACGGCGGGCGGGCCGTGCTCGCGGTGGTGGGCGGTGCGGTCCGTGGCGCGGGCTCGTCCGGCGCTTGCGTCACGACGTACGCGCCGCCCGCGGCGATGGCCGCCCCGGCCGTCACCGCCACCGCGGGCTTGGCCAGCGCGCCGAGCACCTTGGCCGACCAGCCCACCGGCGCCGTGACCGAGGCCGTGGCGGAGACGGTGGCGGCCGCAGCCGCCGTCTTGCCGCCGCCCAGTACCGTCGCGAGCGTGAAACCGGCCGGAAGCGGCACCAGCGCGATGCCCACGAGCAGCCGCTCGGCGGGTACGGCGTCCTCGCGTCCTCCGGAGCAGCGCGCACACCCCCGGATGTGCCGGGCCAGCCGCTTGCGCCACACCGAATCGGGCCGTCCGTCCCAGTCGTCGGTCACCTCGCGCAGATCCGGGCACGAGGAGCCGAGCGCCCGGACGATGCCCCGCGCGGTCTCCAGCCGCGCCTTCATCCGCTGCACCCGCACGGCGGCGTGCTGCCGGCTGATGCCGACCGCCGCCGCCAGCTCGCGCCGGGTGAGCTCGCCCGCGACCTCCAGCCACCACAGCGACAGCAGCTCCCGGTCCTCGTCGGCGAGCCAGCGCACCGCCTCCGCCACCTCCCGCCGCTGCCCCTCCAACTGGAGCCGCAGCACGGTCAGTTCGGCGAAGTCCGGGGCGCCGTGGTCGTCGTCGGGCAGTGCGTCGGCGGTCCGGCGGCGCGCCCGGTCGCGGATCTGGCGCATGGCGATGGCGACCAGCCAGGAGCGGAAAGCCTCCGGATCGCGCAGCGAGCCCAGGCCGTGGACGGCGCGCAGCATGGTGTCCTGCACCACGTCGTCCACGTCCGCGTGGCCGTTCAGAGCCCGTCCGACGATGTTGTAGACGAGCGGCAGCCAGCCCTCGACCAGCTCGTCGAGGGCGCGCCGGTCCCCGTTCTGCGCCGCCGCGATGGTGGCGCGCCACTGCCGCCCGTCCACACTGCGCCCGCCCACAACCTGCCCTTCCGCCGTCCCTTCTCGTACGAGGCGATCACTTCGCGTAGAGGAGCGTCCCGAAGCCGAGCTGGTCGAAGCCTCCGCTGTTCGGCCCGTAGTCGCCGCCCCCGCCCTCGACGCCCACCTTCTCGGCCATCGCCGTGATGAAGGGTACGGAGAGTCCGCGGCGGCGGGCGTAGTGGTAGTGCAGGATCGCCCAGACCGGGCGGATCTGCCCGCGCCCCGCGTCGGATATCACCGTCTGCGACCGCTGTGCGCAGTTCTGGCCGGTGCCCCAGGTGTAGGTGGTGAAGGGCACGTCCTGTCCGAGGTTGTACGTGGCCACGTACTGGGCCGCCTTCATGAACCGGTTGTCGTCGTAGCCGTACAGGTCGACACCCTGGTTCCAGGCCATCTCGCAGATCGCGCCCATCTGCCCCATGCCCATCATGGTGTGACCCTGGTCGCGGCCGCTCTCCTGCCACTGGGCGAGCCCCTGGTCCTCGTACACGAAGGGGATGGCATGCCGGATGGAGCCGTTGCCCTCGCCGGACTTCATGTACGTCACGGCGCGGTCGAACGCCGCGGCGTCGTCGCGGAGGATGCCGATCGCCATGAGAGACGCGGTGTTGCACAGGTCCCAGTTGGCCCAGTAGTTGGTGACGCAGGCGTCGTTGTGGCGGGTGAGGAAGTCCTCGTTGAGCGGCTGGAAGACGCGCCGCATCATCGCCTGGAAGCGGGCGAGGTCGAAGCCGTCGTAGCCGCGCATCAGCTCGGCGGCGTTCGCGAACTGGTAGCCGTGGAGACCGGCGGCCAGGAAGCGGTCGGCGTTGCCGGTGATCTCCTTCAGCGTGGCCGACCAGGCGTTGAGGATCGACACGGCGGTGTCGCCGTTCGCCCTGGTGCCGCCGATCTTCCAGCGCAGGGCGTTCTGATAGGCGGCGTGGACATCGTGGTACAGGGTGGGGTAGTTCTGGCCGCTGCCACCGCGGACGACCGTGGCCTGCGGCCTCGGCTGCCACGTGCTCGCCGAGTGCCGATTGGCGGTGAGCCTCTTCCAGCCCGCCAGCCACGGGTCGTCGCCCGCCGCCACCCGCACCTTGGCGCGGTGCAGATCCCCGGCGCTGTGCAGCGCGCCGGGGTGCGCGAACCCCGCCGGGGCGGCCTCCGCGCCGCCCCCGGCGAGCGCGGCGACCCCGCCACCGAGCGCCCCGGCCGCCACCAGGCCACCGCCGAGGGTGAACAGGCCTCTGCGGCTGAGGCGGTGCTTGTTGTCGTGCGGCATGCGGCTCAACTCCTGAACGAGGATGACAGGGGACACCCAGGAGACGGAGCCACACCACCGCCGATAACAGTTTTTCCTACCCCGCCCTCACAGCGCCGTGTACACCGCGTCGATCAGGGCCTTCTTCCGGGGATCGTCGGCGATGTGCGGACCCATGCGGTTCATGACATAACCGAGGCTGACCTGGGCCTCGGGGTCGGCGTGGCCGCAGGAACCGTCGTGGCCGAAGGCGCGGTGGTTGGGGCCGTACGAGCCGTTGGGACCGCTCAGCCACACACCGAGCCCGGCCTCCATGTCATGGGGGAGACCGTGCCCCAGGATCAGGTCGCGGCACGCCCCCTGCCCCTCACGGGCCCGCTCGACGGCCCCGGGCGAGAGCACACGATGGTCCCCGGCCAGGCCATGGCGGGCGTAGACGCCGTAGAGGGTGGCGATCGCGCGGGCCGTCCCGTGGCCGTTGGCGGCCGGGATCTGCGCGGCCCGCCACTGCGGAGTATTGGCCTCGGCGGCCCCGACGAGCGGGTTGGCCAGCGCGGCGATCGCGACCGGCTCCAACTGCGCGAACACCGCGGCCTGCTCGCTGGACGTGGCGGCGGGCGGATGCACCAGCTCGGCCGCCCGCCCGGCCTCCTTCTCCGGCAGACCGATGCTGAAATCGATCCCCAGCGGCCCGGTGATCTCCTGCCGCAGAAACTCGCCGGGCAGGACACCGGTGACGCGCCGGATCACCTCGCCCACCAAGTGGCCGTACGTCATGGCGTGGTAACCCGACCGCGTGCCGGGCTCCCACCACGGCTCGGTGGCGGCCAGCCGTGCGCAGGTCTTCTCCCAGTCGTACAGATCGGCCACGGTGTGCCTCTGCCGCAACCCGGCCAGGCCCGCCCGGTGCGACAGCAGGTACCGCACCGGCAGTGCCGCCTTGCCCGCCGCCGCGAACTCCGGCCAGTACGAGGCCACCGGGGCGTCGAAGTCCAGCAGCCCCCGGTCCGCGAGCAGATGCGCGCACAGGGCCGTCACACCCTTGGTGGTGGACCACACGTTCACCATGGTGTCCCGCTCCCACACCCGCTCGCGCCCGGCGTCCGCCCAACCACCCCACAGATCCACCACGGTCCGCCCGCCGACCTGGACGGTCACCGCCGCGCCCAGCTCCTCGCGCTCGGCGAAATTGGCCGCGAAAGCGTCACGCACGGCGGTGAATCCCGGGTCGCAGTGGCCTTCGATGTGCGGCGCGGGCGGCACGGACGGCTGCGTCATGGTCCACTCCCAACAGGTGTGTTCGGCGGACTTGCAACATACCGACTGGTTGGACCGGCGGAAACCCGACCGATCCTCCGGCGTCCGTGCCCCGCCGTGGGGCAAGGTCGCATCGGCGGACCCGCCACGGACACGGAGGCCTCATGACCACGCGGCCCACCCCCGAACTCCGGTGCACCGGAACGGCAGCCCTCATCGTCAACAGCCGTGGACAGTATCTGCTGCATCTCCGCGACGCGCACAAACCGATCCCCGACCCGGGTACCTGGTCCCTCCCCGGCGGCGGCCCGGAAGGGGCCGCGACCCCGCCGCAGTCGCACACGCGTCACGGCGCGCGGACCGTGAAGAACGTCATCGGCGTGCACCTGTATCTGGAGCGCGACGGCCAAGTCCTGCTCGGGCTGCGCCATCCCGATGCGGCGTTCGCACCGTTGGAACACCATGCCCTGGCCGGACACTGCGAGCAGGAGTCCGCCATCGCCTGCCTCATCCGGGAGGGGAAGGAGGACGCGGGGCTGCTGATCGACGCCGATGACGTCGAGTTCGTACAGGCCGTCCACCTCGTCGATACGCCCGGCACGCAGCCGCGCATGGCAGATGTTCTTCCGCGCCCGGCGGTGGACGGGCGAGCCCGAAGTCCTGGAGCCGGCCACGTGCGTCAGCTGGGGCTGGTGGCCGGCCGGCGCACTGCCGGAGCCGACCGTTGCCTACACCCGGGCCGCGATCGAAGGCATCCGCCACGGGCGCCTCTACACCGAGATGGGCTGGACCTGACCGACCCTCCACCCCCTGAGGAGCGATCCATTGGGACACACACGGCAGGACGAATGGGACACGCACTACGCCGACGGAAAGACATTCCGGCGCCTGGGGGACACCGAGCGCGCACTGCTGGCCGCGCACGTGCCCGCCCCCGCCGAGGGCGGCCGAGCCCTCGACGTGGGCTGTGGCCTGGGCGAGCTGGCCGCGTATCTGGCATCGGTGGGCTACACCGTCGACGCCGTCGACTGGTCCGACAGCGCCCTCGCCCGGGCCGGTACCACTCACCCGGCGGGCGTGCGGTGGTTACGCCTGGACATCGAGCGGGACGACCTCGCCCCGCTGCGCCAGGACGGCTACGACCTGATCGCGCTCCGGCTGGTCTACCCCTTCTTCCGTAACCGCTCCCGGGCCATGGACGCCCTCGCCCGTCGGCTGCGGGAAGGCGGAGCGATCGTGGTGGTCACACCGCTCGCAGCGACGACGCCCGAGGAGCGTCGGGACATCACGCTGGACGAAACGGAGATCGGCCTGCTGAGCAGCGGATGGAAGCGGGTGGATCGGTTCGACGCGGAGGGGCTGGCCATGCTGATCCTGCGGGGCCGGGTTCAGCCGGAGGGTTGAGGGTTGTCCGCCCCCGGCCGTGAACCGTCGGCCGGGGGCGAGGAAAAGTCTCCGGGATGACTTCAACGAAACCCCTTGAAGTCATGGATACCCAAGACATCGAACCGCCCGAGGTGGAGTCTGCCGTTGATGCCCCCGTACCGCAGCGGCGGTGGTGGACCCTGCCGGCGGTGAGCGCGGCCCAACTGCTCGTGGTGCTGGACGGGACGGTCGTGAACATCGCCCTGCCCTCCGCGCAGGGCGCGCTCGGGATGTCCGACGCGAACCGGCAATGGGCGATCACCGCGTATGCCCTCGCCTTCGGCGCCCTGCTCGCACCCGCCGGGTTGTCGTTGCTGACCACGACGTTCACGGAGCCGCACGAACGCGGCCGGGCGTTCGGCGTGTTCACCGCGGTCGGTGCCGCCGGGTCGGCCATCGGCCTGATCGCCGGGGGACTGCTGACCGAGTACGCCGGCTGGCGCTGGTGCCTGTACATCAACGTCCCCGTCGCCCTGTTGGCCGTGCTCGGTACGGCCTTCGTGCCGCCGGGCCGCCCGGTCCGCGACGGCGGACGGCTCGACGTCGCGGGCGCACTGCTCAGCACCACCGGCTTCGCCGCGGTGGTCCATGCCTTCAACGAAGCCGAACCGCTCGGCTGGGGCGCGCCGAAGGTGCTGGTGCTGCTGGCCGGTGGTGTCCTGCTGCTGGCCGTATTCGCCACCGTCGAGGTCCGCGCACCCCACCCGCTGCTGCCGATGCGTGTGCTCCTGCACCGGGCCCGCGCCGGTGCGTTCATCTCGATCACCCTGATGTTCGTCGCGATGTCCGGCTTCTACCTGTTCATGAGCTACTACACCCAAGCACTCCTCGGCTATCCGCCGGTCCGCGCGGGCCTGACGCTGATCATCAACGCCCTGGCCGCCCTGCTCGGCTCCACCCTGATCGCCGCGGCCGCCGTGATGTTCGTCCTGACCCGTTTGACGCCGCGGAGCACGGACATCCTGCCGCTCCACCTGGCACCCGCCCTGGTGCTCACCGGGCTCGGCCTCGGCTGCGTCATGCCCCCGACCGCCGCCCTGGCCACAGCGGACATGCCCCCGCACGATGTCGGCGCACCGCTGACCATGAACCGCCCCGTACGAAAGACCGGAACCGTGACCTGGGCTGCTGCTCGGTCGTCACACCGTGGGCCTGAGAAGGCCGGCGGCGACCAGCCCGGCCAGGCCCAGGTCCATGTCGGTGAGCCGACCGCTCAGGATGTGGGCCACGTACTGGTCCCGCGGCAGCGTGATCGGCTCGACGAACTCCTCGGCATCCGGCGTGGGGTCCGCGACTTTGCGGCAATCGCGGGCCAGTGCCGCGTACCGCACGTGGGTGGCGTAGGAGGCCAGATAGGTGGTCGCGACGACCTGGAGCGAGCCGGCCTCGTACCCCGTCTCCTCCAGCAACTCGCGCGCCGCACCGGCCACGACCTCCTCGCCATCGGCGACCAGACCGCCGGGTAGTTCCGCCAGTACCGTGCCCGGCCCGGGCCGGTACTGGCGCACCAGGAGGCCCTGCCCGTCCTCCGTCAGCGCGACCACTGCGACGGTGCGCGGTCCCACCAGAATGTCCCAGTCGGACTCCCGGCCGTCGGGCTGAACGTAGGTGCGGCATCGCACTTTCAGGTATCCGGCCGACCGAGGGCGCTCGCTCTTCAGCGTCCACACCAAGGGGTTGGGCTCTGCGGCAGTCACGTTCGGCATCCTATGCGCCGCATGGTGTGACCGCCCTCGTAGACGTCTCCGGGGGCGATGCCGCACCGCCCGGCGTCAGGGGAGTGGTTCGACCTCCAGATAGCGGTGGCGGCCGCGGCCGCGGTACTCCAGGGCCTCCCAGCCCAGCCCGCGCAGCACCCGGGCGCAGTTGCCCAGCTGCTCTCCCGCCGCGTACGCGGCGCCACTTCCCGTGGGGCCCAGCCACTCCACCCGCACCACCCCCGCCCGCTCGGCCTCGCCGCAGCGGTATCCCGTCGCCGGCCGGTGGCCGTCGGCGCCGACCGCCGAGGGGGGAATGCCCGCCGCCTCCAGGGCGATGGCCACGGCCCGTACCGGCTGGTGCCGCTCCCAGGCGGCGGGCGTGGCGAGAGGGTCGTCGCTGTCGGTGTTCATCAGCCGACGGATCTCCAGCAGGCTGTCGAACGCCGCCCGCACCGCCGCCGTCCGCTTCCGGGGGTCCGTCTCGATGGGCGCTTCATCGCCCGTGGCCGCGTCGAACCGTGCCGTCACCCGCCACCTCCAGGTCGAAGCCCTCTCGTGGGATCAGCGCTCGGCGGTACGCGCGACGCGGAAACCCACGTCGTCCACCCGGAAGGTCGGGTGGCTGCGGCGGCGTACGGAGGCCCGGCAGCTCCAGTGTTCATCGAACCAGCCGCCGCCACGGAGCACGCGGTAGGTGCCGTAGACCTCGGCGTCGTAGAGGTCCCAGCACCACTCCCAGACGTTGCCGAGCATGTCGTGCAGGCCCCACGCGTTGGGCCGTTTGCCGCCCACGTCATGGAGTCGTTCCCCCGAATTGCCGCGGTACCAGGCGATGTCGTCGAGGGGCCCGTAGCGCGGTCCGGTGGTGCCGGCGCGGCAGGCGTGCTGCCATTCCGCTTCGGTCGGCAGCCGGTACCCGTCCGCTGACGGGTCCCGCTCGACGCCTTCGCCATCGGCATGGAGGCGGTACGCGGGGGCGAACCCGTCGCGCTGCGACAGGGCGTTGCAGAACCGCACCGCGTCCTGCCAGGAGACGCCCTCGACGGGCGCCGCGTCCGCCTGGGCGGTGCTCGGCCGCGCGCCGGTGACCTGGGCGTACAGCGCCTGGGTGACCGGGTGCGCGCCGAGCTGGTACGGCGCCAGATCGACCGGCCAACTGCGCTGGGTCCGGCGGTCCGACAGCGTCACCTGCCCCGGCGGTATGGCGATCATCTCGTGCCCCGCGCTCGTGTTCACGGACCGACGATACCCGGGTGGACGTCGACGGCTGGATTCCCTATTTTCCCTACTGGATTAATAGGGAATTATGGCGGACGGCCCTTGCCGAAGGAAGAGGAGCAGGCGTGACGGTGGTGGATGCGGTTGCGGAAACACCCGACCGCGCGCGTTGGCTGCAGGTCGCCCATGAGGCGGCGGACGACCTGGCCATCGACGCGGTGGTCCGTGACCAGGCCGGGAAGACACCCTTCGACGAGGTCGCGCGGCTCCGGGAGGCCGGGCTCCTGTCGTTGCTGATCCCCGCCGAAAGCGGGGGCGGCGGGGCGGACTGGCCCACGGCGCACGCCGTCATACGGACGATCGCCGCGGCCGACGGCGCCATCGGCCAAGTGCTCGGCTGCCACTATCTGCTGTCCTCCAGCGCGCGGTTCTTCGGCGCGCCCGGCCTCGCCGCCCGCGTCGAGCGGGAGTCCGCGGCCGGCCAGTGGTGCTGGGGCGGCGGGCTGGCCTCCGTGGAGCCGCGTCTGACGCTCACCCCGGGCCGGGGCGGCTATGTGCTGAACGGACGCCAGGGGTACGCCACCGGCGTCCTGGTCGCCGACCGGCTCGCGGTGCGCGCGGACCACTCCGAGACGGGGGAGCCGCTGGCCGTGCTCGTCGACGCGACCCGCCCCGGAGTGGTGGCCGGCGGCGACGGCGGGGAGACCTTCGGCCAGCGGCTGGCGGCCGGCGGGAGCGTGGAGTTCGACGCGGTGGCGGTCGAGAGCGACGCGGTGCTCGGCCCGCTCTCCTCGGACGACGGCACCCTGTCGCCCTTCGCCGGGCTGTCCGCGCCGACCGGGCGGCTGGTCTCGGCCCAGATCTGCCTGGGGATCGCCCAAGGGGTGCTCGCCGAGGCCCGCGAGTACACCCGGGCCGTGGACGTGCCCTGGCAGCCGGACGGGCCGTCGTACAGCTCGCCCCGTAATCCGTACGTGCTGACGACCTACGGCGAGCTGACCGTCGCCACGTTCTCCGCGTCCGCGCTCGCCGACCAGGCGCTGGAGGCGCTGGACCGCGGGCTGGCGCGCGGAGAGGACCTCACCGACGACGAGTGCGCCGAGATCACCATGCTGGCGGCGGCGGCCGAGGCGGCCGCCGCCGGTGCCGCGCAGGACGTCACGGCCCGCGCGCTGGACGTCCTCGGCGCCCGCTCCGCCGCCTCGGCGTACGGTTTCGACCGCTTCTGGCGCAACGTACGGACCCACACCCTCTGCGTTCCGGTCGCGCCCCGGCTCCAGGAGGTGGGGGACTACTTCCTCCGCGGCGAGCACCCGCCGTTCGCCCTGCCCTTCTGATCGCCACGCGACCCGGTGGCGGATAATCACCACATGCGGATCTCTGCGAAGGCGGACTATGCGGTGCGGGCGGCTCTGGAACTGGCGGTGGCGGTGGACGGTGTCTCCGTCAAGGCCGAGGCGATCGCCGCGTCGCAGGGCGTTCCGCACAAGTTCCTCGAGGGGATCCTGGGCGATCTGCGCCGCGGCGGGCTGGTGGCCAGCCAGCGCGGCGGGAACGGCGGCTACCGGCTGGCCCGCCCCGCCGAAGAGATCACGATCGCCGATGTGATCCGCGTGGTCGACGGGCCCCTGGTGTCCGTGCGGGGCGTACGGCCGCCCGAGCTGTCCTACCACGGCCCGGCGGAGTCGTTGCTGCCGCTGTGGATCGCGGTACGGGCCAATGTCCGCAAGATCCTCGGTGAGGTCACCCTCGCCGAGGTCGCCGCGGCCGAGCTGCCCGAGGGGGTCCTGGACCTCGCCGAGGACCCCGAGGCGTGGACGAACCCGTAGCTCCGTCACCGGGACGTGGGACACCCCTTGACGGGACTCGCGAGGCGCTCGACACTCCTCGGGAGGGGATTCCTAGCGAATGGGTGGGGAATGATGAGGCCTGGGCAGGCGGCCGCCGATCGAGCGGTCCGCGCGCGTCGGCCCTCCCCCCTTCTGACCTCCCGCCGCCACATCGACCTGCTGCGCGTCTGCAGCGCAGCGAGTCTGCCGTCCTGAGCCGGCAGGCCCTCGCGGGCGCCTGACACCGTCGTCCCGCGGCACCGCGAGCCCACCGCCACGCGCCCACCGAGTGCTGCCCGCCGGGGGCCGCTCACCGCCGGTCGCTCACCGTACGTCTCACCGCCGGCGAAGAACCCGACCTGGGGAGAAACGTGTCCGTCACACCTGGGAAAGCCGTGCCGTCATCGCTGTCCGTCGCATCGTTCCGGGGCAGGATCGGCCGGGACGCGCGCAGCGGACACTACGCCGTGCCGCGCCGCTACCGCCTCCATCTGGCGTTGTCCTGCCGACATTGTCTGCGGATCGCCATCACCCACAGCCTGCTCGGCCTCGAGGACACCCTCCCGGTGACCCTGCTGCCCGCCGTGCCCGACGGACCGGACGGCGGACATTCCGCGCTGCGCCTGATGTACGAGGCCAGCGCGCACCGTTACGCCGGGCCGACCGCGGCACCGGTGCTCGGCGACGACTGGTCGGGCAGGATCGTCAGCACCCACACCCCCGACATCCTGCGCGACCTGGACCGCCGTTTCGGCAGCGGGGGCCCCGACCGCCCCGTGCTCCACCCGTGCGGCGCGGAGCGGGAGATGGAGGCGATCGCACGCCTCTGCGAGCGCGGCATCGACGACGCCGTCCAGCGCGCCGGACAGCCCGGCGCCGACACCGCGGCGCGCGACACCGCGCTCGGTACCGTGTTCGGCGCGCTGGACGCGCTGGAGCGACGGCTCGCGGTCCGCAAACACGTCCTGGGCGAGGAACTGACCGCCTCCGACGTGCAGGTGTGGGTGACCCTGGTGTGGCTCGACACCGTGCACCGGCAGCATCTGGACGCCGCCGCGGTGCACCGCATCACGGACCACCCGCACCTGTGGGCCTACGCGCGTCGGCTGGCCGCCCACCCGGCGTTCGGCCGCCACCTCGATCTGGGCGGCATCGCCCGCCGGCACCACGCGCACTGCCAGGGCCTGGAGGCCGCCGGAGCGGCGGTCCAGATCCTGGACTGGGCCACGCACGCGCGGCTCAGGACCCCCGCCGAACCCGGCTGACGGCCAACTGCCCGCGCAGGCGTTGCAGCGGAGTGGGCGGCAGCGTGCGGGCGGCCCCGCGCGCGTAGTGCCGCTCCACGTAGAACTGCCCGGCGCTCAGCACCGTGGTGACGGCGATGTACCAGAGGGTGGCCACCATCAGCAGCGGGATGACCTGGTAGGTCTGGTTGTAGACCAGCTGCACCGAGTACAGCAGGTCGTGCACGGCCAGGACGCTGACGATGCTGGTGCCCTTGAGGGTGCCGATCAGCATGTTGCCCGCCGTCGGCACGATGGAGCGCATCGCCTGCGGCACCACGATCCGGCGCAGGGTGCGCCACCGGCCCAGGCCGAGCGCCTGGGCCGCCTGGGTCTGGCCGGAATCCACGGACACGATGCCGCCGCGTACCACCTCGGCGGCGTAGGCGGCCTCGTGCAGGGTCAGACCGATGACGGCGGTGAGGACGGGGCCGAGCAGGTTGACCGTCTTGACCGTGACGAACTGGGGGCCGAAGGGGACGCCGACACCGAGCGTCGGGTAGAGCGCGCCGATGTTGAACCAGAACAGCAGCTGGACCAGCAGCGGTGTGGAACGGAAGATCCACACATAGCCCCAACTCAGCGTGGCCAGAACCGGGTTGGCGGACAACCGCATCACGGCCAGCAGGGTGCCGAGCAGAAATCCGAGCACCATGACCACCGCGGTCAGCCACAGGGTCAGCAGCAGCCCGTCGAGCACGGCGGCGGTGGTGAAGTAACGCCCGACGACGTCCCATTGGAAGGCGGGGTTACGGACGACGGAGTTGGCCACCATCGCGAACACCAGCAGCGCGACGGCCGCCGCGAACCACCGGCCGAGGTGGCGGCGCGGCACGATCCGCGGCAGGTCGCCGGAGCCGGAGCGCCTGGGTGTGGCGGAGGGGGATACGGACACGGGATCGGGGGCGGTGACATCGGAAGGCGTGGCCATCTGAGGGTCCTCGGGGGGAAGGATCGCGGGCGTGGGCGGGTGCGCCCCGGTGGCATGCGGCCGGGGCGGGGCTTCATCACGCTCGCCGCGTCCCTCAACGCGGCCGGAGAGGCCGCCGCGCGGGGCGGAGCCGATCCAGGGGGCAATGGTATGTGCCGACCGCGTAGCGCTGTCAATGTGGCCGGGGGCGTGGCGGGAAAGGCGTCCCTCGCCGGTCCGTCATCCGGGCACCGGTTGACGCGACGCCATGTCTCCTGCTCAATTGGTCCCATGAATGCCCAGCCGCGCTTGGTCTCCCGCGACCACATCGACTTCGGTCGTGTGTGGTCCGCCATGTGTTGCGCCTGACTGGGCAGCGGGCTGTCTGACCGGCCCTTCCCTCCCTCGGTGACCCCGTCGCGGGCCGAGTTCTTCCTCCGCGCGACCGCCGTACCCGGGCGCTGACCCGGCGTACGAACGCTCCCGCGGCCCCGGACACGCGCTGCCTTCGCACCTTCCGGCCTCATCACGCCTGCCTGCTTCACCCCCGCCCTCCCCACCACATCCGCTGATCTCCCGTCATCCGTAACCGGACCGACGGGTGTTCCGCCCATCCCGAGAGGCTTTTCGCATGCCCGTGGAATTCCTCGGCATCGCCGCCACCCATGACGGCTCCGAGACCACCCCGCGCTCCGGCGCCGCCTTCGACAAGGAGTACACCCTCCGGCTCGCCCGGGCACACGAGGACCACGGCTGGGACCGGGTGCTCTTCGCCTACGGCTCCGGATCGCCGGACCCCGCCCCGGCCGCCGCGTACATCGCGAGCAGGCTGGACCGCCTTCAGATCCTGCTCGCCCACCGGCCCAACGTCTCGTATCCGACGTACGCCGCGAAGACCTTCGCCACCCTGGACCAGATCAGCGAGGGCCGGCTGACGGTGCACTTCATCACCGGTGGCAACGACCATGAGCAGCGCCGGGAGGGCGACACCCTCACCAAGGACCAGCGCTATGAGCGCACCCGCGAGTACATCCGGATCGTCAAGAAGATCTGGACGGCTCGCGAGCCCTTCGACCACGAGGGGGAGTACTACCGCTTCCACGACTTCGTCAGCGATGTCCTCCCCGTCCAGCAGCCCAGGCCCCGGGTCTCCTTCGGAGGTTCCTCCCCGGCGGCCTACGCGGCCGGCGGAGCGGAGGCCGACATCTACTGCCTGTGGGGCGAGCCCCTGGAGAAGACCGCGGAACAGATCGAGGCGGTGAAGGCGGCCGCGCGGGCCGCGGGCCGCACCGACGTCCCGCGCATCCAGGCGGCCTTCCGGCCGATCATCGCCCCGACCGAGGAACTGGCCTGGGAGAAGGCCCACCGCACGGTCGGCGCGATCCGGGCGCGGCGTGAGCAGGGGCTCGTACGGCACCACCGCGACGGCGCCCCGGAGAACACCGGCTCCCAGCGGTTGATCGCCATCGCGGAGCAGGGGGAGCGGTACGACCGCGCACTGTGGACCCCGACCGCCGCCGCCACCGGCGGCGCGGGCAACTCCAACGCCCTGGTCGGCACCCCCGAGACGGTGGCTCAGGCGCTGCTGGACTACTACGACCTGGGCATCGACATCCTCTCGGCCCGGGGTTATGACCTGCTGGACGACGCCATCGACTTCGGGCGGCACGTCATCCCGATCGTCCGCGAGGAGGTCGCCAAACGCGATGCCGAGCGCGACGCCGTGCGCGCGGCGCGCGGCCCCCAGCCCCTCGCGGCGGTGCGCGCATGACCACAGCCGCGCAGCGGCCCGCCACCGGGCCGACCGTCGTCACCGTCGAGGTCGGCGACCCGCGCGTGGCGCCGCTGTTGCGGGAACTGGGCGACGAGTACTCCACCCGCTACGGCAAGGACGCCCACGCCGAACTCGCCCGGTACCCCGACGAGGAGTTCACCCCCGCACACGGCGGCGTGCTGCTCCTGCTGCTGGAGCACGGGGAGCCGGTCGCGGGCGGCGCCTTCCGCCGCTACGACGGCACCACGGCCGAACTGAAGCGGATCTGGACCCACTCCGCCCACCGCCGGCGCGGCCTCGCCCGCCGGGTCGTGGCCGAACTGGAGCGCACGGCGGCGGCCCGCGGCTACCGGCGCGTCTACCTGACCACCGGGCCGCGCCAGCCCGAGGCCCGCGGCCTGTACCTGGCCACCGGTTACACACCGCTGTTCGACACCGGGGCCGACCCGGAGACCATCGGCCCGCTCCCGTTCGAGAAACACCTCACCCCCGACGCACAGACCCGAAAGGCCCCCGCCCCATGAACTCCTCCCGCGCGAGACCGCGCCTCCGTCCGGCCGCCGCCATAACCGTCTCCGCGCTGGCGCTGGCCGGCTGCGGTTCCGGCGACCCCGGTGGCACCGCGGCGGCGGGCGCCGCGTCCCCCGCACCGACCGGCAACCCGGTCGCCTCGGTGCACAAGGCCGACTCCATCGCCGCGCTGCTGCCCGCCGACGTCAGGAAGTCGGGCACGCTGCGGATCGGCAGCTCGGTCGGGGGCCCGCCGGGCGCGTACTACCCGCAGGGGACGGGCGGGAAGCCCGTGGGCCAGGACATCGACCTCGCGAACGCGGTGGCCAAGGTCCTCGGCGTCGAGCTGCAACGCCAGGACGCCTCGTTCGAGACGATCCTGCCCGCCCTCGGCAGTGGCAAGTACGACGTGGGGACCGGCAACTTCGGCGTCACCGCCGAGCGGCTGAAGACCATCGACTTCGCCACCTACATCAACGACGGCCAGGGCTTCGCGGTGAAGAAGGGCAACACCGCGCTCGGCGGCAAGGTCACCGACCTCACCCGGCTGTGCGGCCTGACCATCGGCACCGGGGCGGGCACCACCTTCGAGGCGACCCTCGAAGCCCGGAAGAAGGTGTGTGCGAAGGCGGGCAGGAAACCGTACGAGGTGAAGGTGTTCTCCGAGAACGGCGCCCTCCTCACCGCGCTCCAGCAGGGCCGCATCGACGTGGAGATGTCCACCATCAACGGCCTTCGCCACCAGGCGGCACAGAAGGCGGCGCAGACCAGCTTCCTCGGCGAGTACCACCGGCTCGACGTGGGCTTCGCCTTCAAGAAGGGCTCCCGGCTTCCCCGGGCCTTCCAGGCCGCCGTCAACGAGCTGATCAAGGACGGGACCTACGCCCGGATCCTCGACAAATGGGGCACCAAGGCCTCCGCGATCAAATCTTCGCGGATCAACCCGCCCGAACACACCGCGTAAGAACTGGAACAACCTCGCCGGGCCGCATCGCGTCTAGATCAGCAACGGACGCGTGGCGGACAACTCGGCGAGGGTTGTTTCCGCCCCTCTATACACTCGGTGTATAGAGGGAGTGGACAGAAAGGTGGCGCGCGCTTCCGT
The DNA here is from genome assembly GCF_040631655.1 of Streptomyces sp. NPDC019937. Taxonomy (NCBI): domain Bacteria; kingdom Bacillati; phylum Actinomycetota; class Actinomycetes; order Kitasatosporales; family Streptomycetaceae; genus Streptomyces; species Streptomyces sp. NPDC019937. Next base: position 105,445 of record NZ_JBEYAL010000002.1, on the reverse strand, counting down.
GGAACGAAGACGGAAAGGCACCCATGTACGACAAGGCATTCGCCCCGGAGTACCAGGGCTCCCTCACCACCCTGTCCGTGAACTCGTCGCTGGTCGACGTACTGGCCGCGGGCACCGAACGGTTGCGGGCGGCCGAGCGCAGCGGCTGCCCCCGGGAGACGGCGCGCGTGGGGCTGGCGGTGGCCGAGGCGAACCGCAGGCTGGGGAATGTGTCGGATGCCGACCGGGAGTGGAAGGCCAGCTATCGGGCGGCCCGTACGGCGGGGGACGCCGGGGCGATGGCGTGGGCGCTGTGGAGTGGCGGCACCCTCGCCCGGCAGCGGGGCGCGCTGGCACTGGCGTGGCGTCTGCTCGGGTTCGCGGCCGAACTCGCCGAACAGGGAGGGGACATCCTCGCCCGTGGCTACTCGCTCGCCGGATTGGCGGAGACGGGCCGCATCCAGGGGGATTACGAGGCCGTGGGCGCGCTGCACGAGCAACTTCTCGCCGAGGCGCGGGAGCGCGGCGAGGCACGGCACACCGTATGGGCGCTGGAGGGGATCGCCCAGATGCATCGCAACACCGGATCGTACGACACGGCGTACGCGATGTTCGAGGAGTCCGCGGCGATCGCCGCGCAGGCCGAGGACCGGCGCGGACACGCCTGGGCCCTGCGCGGCTTGGCCGACATCGTCTCGGTGCGCGACGGCGACGTGGACCGTGCGCTGGACCTGCTCGCCGAGGCGGAGGTGACGTGTCGCGAGATGAACCTGATGAGCGCGCTGGCGTACAACCACAAGATGCGCGGCAATGTGCTCTATCGCGCGGGTCGTTGCGCGGAGGCGCGTGACGTCTACCAGCAGGCACTGACCGAGTTCCGCGCCATGAGCGAGCCGCGCGGCGAGGCCCTCGCCCGGCTGGGACTCGTCAAGTCCCTGGCCCGGCTCGGGCGCGACCGCGCCCGGACGGCCGCCGATCTGGCCGATCTGGCCGGTGTGCTGGACCGGATCGGACTGCGGCACGCCCGCCGGATGGTGGACCGCGCGCGGGTGGAATTCGGCATCGTGTAAGCGAGGACCCGGCCCGGGCGGTGCGTGTGCGTGAGGAGGGGCCTCCCCACGCACACGGCACTTACCCGGACGCCTGGTCGTTGTCCTTCATCGAACCCCAGCCGTGCCACCGCTCGACCTCGATCCAGGCGCTGGTACGGGAGCGGTCCCGGTCCGGGTAGGGCCCGCCGATGTAGTGGTGGGCGATGCGGTCGATGTCGGCCAGGCCCTCGTCCTCGCGCATCTCCACGACACGTCCGATGAGCGTGACATGGGTGTACCAGTCGTCCTTGTCCAGGACGGTGAGGGTCACCCGCGGATCGCGGCGCAGGTGCTTCAGCCGTACCCGGCCGTCGTCCAGGTTGACCAGGACGCGGCCGTCCTCCCACGCGTACCAGGTGGGAGTGGACACGGGGGTGCCGTCCGAGCGCACGGTGGCCATGACGGCCGGATTGGGGCGGCGCAGCAGGGCGTCGGCCTCGGGCGGCAGCGGCGGCTTGGACATGAGAACTCCTTGCTGACGGGTGGCGGGGCGGGCTGTCGGAGATGGCGGGCCCCGCACTGCCCGGATGGTACGTGAACGGGCGCGCCCGAGCCCAGGAGACTCAGCCGGGGCTCACTGTCCGAACGGCCGGTCGCCGGGCAGGGGTTGTCGGCCGCGCGTGGTGTCCCGCGTCGGTGCGGCGGCTGGCGCGTCGGCTACCTCTGGGGGCCTTCGCAGCTCATCCAGGCATCCGCGCGCGTCCACAACACCTTCAACGGCTCCGTCAACACCGTCGTCCAGGACGCCGCGCTCGTCGCGGTGGAGAGCTGCGACGAAGACGTCGCCCGGATGCGCGCCGCGTACGAACAGCGCCGCGAGATCATGCGCGCCGAGCTGGCCGCGATTCCCGGTCTGACCCTCAGCGCACCCGAAGGGGCCTTCTACCAGTTCCCGCGCTACGACCTCGACCTGCCCTCCGTGGAGGTCGTCGCCGGCTTGCGGGCGCACGGCGTCGTCGTCCGGCCGGGGAGCGAGTTCGGGGCGTGCGGCGAGAAGCACCTGCGCCTGTCGTACGCCGCCGGCCCGCAGTCCATCGTCGAGGGTGTCCGCAGGCTGGCCGACGGTCTCGCGGCGCTGCGATGAACCCGGCCCCGAACGCGACGAGGAGTCGCCCCATGCGCAGTGATACCGAGCGCAACCGCAGGCACCTCATCAAGGCGGCCGCGCGGCTGTTCGAGAACTCTCCGACGCCCGTCAGCCTCGCCGAGATCGCCAAGCACGCCGAGGTGTCCACGGCGACGGCCTACCGCCACTTCCCTTCCGTCGAGGAGGTCCTGCACGCCTTCCGCGCCCAAGTGGGCACACAGCTGAGGGACTTCAGCGCCCGGCAGACCAGCCGGGGCATGGCGAGACTCGACGCGGTGTCACGGCACTGGGTGTCCCTCGTCCTCGAACACGGCGGCGCGATGGCGCAGATGCGCTCGCACCGCGGCTATCTCGAGCGTCTGCGCGAAAACACCGGCTACCTCACCCCGCAGGCCGAAGCACTCGCGGAGCCACTGCGGCAGACCACGCGGGAGCTCGGCCTCGGAGATCTCGGCGACGAAGCCCTCTGGCTGTGGAACGCGTTGTTCGACCCGCGCGACATCCTCGACCTCATCAAGAGCGGACACACCGAGGACGAGGCGGCCACGCGTTTGGTGGCAGCCCTGCGCGGTGCGCTGATCGGGTGGTCGGCGGCGGATCAGCCACAGCGCTCCTGACAGGACGCGCGCTCGCCGATCTTGGTGGGGCTCGGTTCAGTCGGATAGCGTCCGCCAAGGGCCCCACGGCGCCCGTGCCGCCACCCAGTTCGGAGTTCCGGAAGTGCTTTTCGACCTCACCCGCAGCGAGCTCGTCGACGTCTTCGGCGAGGACCGGGTCGCGACCGTGCCCGCCACCGCCTTCCCGCCCGCCACCGCGGACACCGAGGGCGCCCGCCTCCTGCGGACCGTCGGCGTCCCCACGGGGACGCTCCTGCTGCGTCCGGCCGACGAGGACGACGGCCTGCTGCCCCTCGTCCAGGACGTCGTCCGCGTCGAGGACTTCGAGGACGCCGCGGAGGGCGCGGGTGGCTGGCCCGTCATCGGCTGGCTGCTCAACGCGCACCTCGCCCTCGACCCCGTATCCGGCACGGTGCACGCCTTCGACCCCGACGAGGAGACCGTGGCCGAACTCCACGCGGACGTCTCCTCCCTCGTCCAGGTCACCCTCCGGCTCCAGCGCCTGCTCGAGGAGTTCACCTTCAGCGGCGACGAGGACGAGGCGGAAGCCGACTTCGAGCGCCTGGACGGCGAGGTCGATCGCATCCGTGAGGAGACGAGCAGCGTCGACCCGCTCCCCTTCCGGGACGACGAGACCGTCTGGTCGGTAGTGGGCGATGAGATCGCCATGGGTCAGCGCTTCAAGGGCAACGGTCCGGTAGCCCGCTCGCTCCACGGGTGATCGCCGGTCGATGTCGCCCACGCGCCGCGCGGGGGCCGCGCGGCGCGCAGAACGACTGCCCGGCGGGTCAGGCCATGGAGATGGCGGCGTTCATCTCCCACATGAGCACCTCGGCGCCGTCGGGGCCGCCGGTGACGCGCCGGCCCTCGGCACCGGTGATCCGGACCGCGTCGCCGGTGGCCAGCGCTCCCGCGCCCTCCAGTTCGGCGCTGCCGCGCGCGACGAAGAGGTGGACGAAGGGGGCGGCCACGATCTCCAGGGTCTCGGCGGGGCGGATGCGCGCGACGTGCAGGGCGGCGTGCTTCTGCCGGATGCCGATCGCGCGCTGGTCGCCGTGCCCGGGCATGCCGGAGGCGAGAGTGGTCCAGCCGCCGAGGGCGAGTTCGTCGTTGATGTCGAGCTGTTCGTAGCCGGGGCGGATACCGGACTCGTCGGGAATGGTCCACATCTGGATGAAGTGGACGGGGTCGTGGTGCTCGGGCCGGCCGGTCAGGGTCCAGGAGTCGTTCTTCTCGCTGTGCAGGATGCCGGTGCCGGCGCTCATCCGCTGGGCGAGGCCGGGGTAGATCACCCCGTTGTGGCCCTCGGAGTCCTGGTGGACGAGGCTGCCGTCGAGGACCCAGGTGATGATCTCCATGTCCCGGTGGGGGTGGGTCTCGAAGCCGGTGCCGGGGGCGACGACATCGTCGTTGGAGACCAGCAGAAGCCCGAAATGGGTGTTCTGGGGGTCCCGGTGGTGCGAGAAGGAGAAGGAGTGGTGGGAGTCCAGCCAGCCGGCGCGGGTGTGGAAGCGCTCGTCGGTGCGCCGGATGTCGAGGGGGAGGGCCATGGTGCCGTCCTTCCTGTTCGTGCGGCCGGAGGTGCCGACCCGGGCATCTAGTTGAACGTTATACAAAATGGTGGGCAGGGTTATTCCCGTCACCCCATGGGCGCGATCGCCCTCCCCATGATTTACGGTTCAACTGATGTTCGATCGGCGGGCATGGACCCCACGGATGACATCCGGCATGGGCATCTTCAGCCGCACTCGAACGAATGACACCAACGGAACGGAGACCACAGCCGTGAGCACCCCGATCAAGGTAGCTGTCGTCTACTACTCCTCCACCGGAACCATCGCCGAGATCGGCAAGCACATCGCCCAGTGCGCGAAGGATGCCGGCGCCGAGGTCCGCCTGCTCAAGGCGGCCGAACTGGCCCCGCAGGACGCGATAGACTCCAACGCCGCCTGGGCGGCCAACGCCGCCGCCACCGCCGGCATCCCGGAGGCCACCCCGGCCGACATCGAGTGGGCCGACGCCGTGATCTTCGGTTCCCCCACCCGCTTCGGCAACATCGCCTCGCAGCTGAAGCAGTTCATCGACACTCTCGGCGGCCTGTGGGGCCAGGGCAAGCTCGCCGACAAGGTCTACAGCGGGTTCACTTCCTCCGCCACGACGCATGGCGGCCAGGAGTCCACCCTGCTCGCCCTGTACAACTCCTTCCACCACTTCGGCGGCATCGTCGTCGCCCCCGGTTACACCGACCCCGCCAAGTTCGCCGACGGCAACCCCTACGGCACCTCCCACGTGGACGCACAGGGCGACAACCCCGTCGACCGGACCACCCGCGAGGCCGCTCGCGTCCAGGCCGAGCGTGTCGTGCGCATCACCACCGCCCTCAAGGCCGGTCTCGCCGCTGGCTGAGCCGGTCATCCCGCGGAACACCACCCCCGGGCCGAGCGGTCGTATGACGTCGTACGGCCGGTCGGTCTCGGCGGGCAACCTGCGGTCACAGCGCTGGCCATCGCGGCCGACCAGGCCCGCCTCCCAGGCCGCGAGCGCCGCCTCCACGCAGTTGCGTACTCCCAGCTTGCCGAGGATCGCGCTGACGTGTGCTTTCACGGTGCCCTCCACCAGGTGCAGGCGGGAGGCGATCTCGGCGTTGGACAGTCCCGAGCCGAGCAGAGTGAGGACGGAGTGCTCGCGCTCGGTGAGCTGTTCGACCTGGTGGCGGGGCGGCATCGCGCCGGCCATGCGCCCCGTGCGCAGCCCACTGATCACCCGGGCGGCGACTCTCGGTGACAGGCAGGCGCCTCCGGCGGCCACCGCGTGCACGCCCGTCAGCAGCTCCCTGGGGTCGTCCGCCTTGAGCAGGAAGCCGCTCGCGCCCACGCGCAGGGCGTGCGCGATGAAGTCGTCCTCGCCGAACGTGGTCAGCATGATCACCGCGGTGTCCGGCAGGTTCCGGTAGATCCGGGCGGCGGCGGTGATCCCGTCCAGCCGAGGCATCTGGATGTCCATGAGGGTCACGGTCGGCCGGTGTCGATGGGCCGCCTCGACGGCCTCGCGCCCGTCGGCAGCCTCCGCCACGACCTCGATCCCGGAGTCCCGGGCCAGAATCGCGCGCACGCCGGCGCGGACCATCGCCTCATCGTCTGCCACCAGCACGCGCACCACCGCCACAGCCTAACCACCGGACCGCGTCCGCGGATTGGGCGTTCGGCAGGGGAACCCCTGACGAAAGTAAGGGGTGTGATCACCTCCGCCGGAGCGACGTGGGAGGGGCCCGGTGATTCCTACGGTCGTGGACGTCCTGGAACACCGGTGACCGAAGGAGATACGTGATCACGCTCAGAGGTCTGACGAAACGCTATGGCGCGACCGCGGCCGTCGACGGCCTGACATTCGACATCAAGGATTCGCCGCGCTGACCGCTCAGGGCGCCCACGTCGCCACCCTCACCTTCCCCGACCCCGCGCGCATCGCCGCTCGCCCGGCCACTCACCTCCCGCGTCACCGCCCTCAACGCAGCCATCCGCCGCGCGGCCCGTCGCCACAAAGTCACCGTCGCGGAGACCGGTCACCACGCGGTGGTCACCGACTCCCGCCTGTGGAGCCCCGACCGGCTTCACGCCAGCCCCCTCGGCCACCAGCGGATCGCCGCTGCCCTCGCCCATGCCCTCGCTCTCCCGAACAGCAACGACGACTGGACACACCCCCTGCCCCCTCCCGTCACGCCTTCCCCCACCGGATGGCGGGCCACCGCCGCGGAACCGCGCTGGGCCGCCGCCTTCCTCGGCCCCTGGGTCGGCCGGCGCCTTCGCGGCCGCTCGACCGGTGACGGCCGCACCGCCAAACGCCCCCACCTGCTCCCCGTGCGGACGTCCGTCGACACCGGCCGCGGTGAGGAACGGTGAGCGGATCGAGAGCGAGCGCGATCCCTCAGACGGCGCCCGGCACGCCCGGCATCACGTCCTTGACCACCAGCCGGCCGTCCGACCAGCAGAGCCAGTACACGTCCACCCGCTCCAGGAGATTGATGTTGGACCGGTAGAACTCGCAGGTGGAGCCGGCGGGCGCGGGCTCAGCCCTCATGCGGTCGGACGGGTAGCGGAACGACTCGGGCGGTCAGGGCCCGTTCCCGTAGCCCGGCCAGCCCATACCCGCCCTGCTCCACGGCGGGCGCCGCAGCCGACCGTGGAGCCGTGTTCGTCACCCGCACCGTGGTCCAGCCGCCCTCGCGGATGATGCCGACGAGGATCTCACTGCCGGGAGCGTGCTTGACGGCGTTGGTCAGTGACTCCTGCACCACGCGGTACACCGCCCGGTCGACCACCGGCGGCAGGGCGCCCTCACCGTCTCCGCGCAGCTCCACCGTGACGCCTGACTCCCGCACACGCCCGACGAGTTGCTCCAGGGACTCCACCGAGACGGCGGCAGGCCCGTGCGCCGGCACCGGCTCGGGTGCCCGCTCCGCTGCGGGGCCCTCGCGCAGCACCCCGATGGCGTCCCGTAGATGGTCGACCGCGTCCGAGACCATCACCCGCAGCTCGGCGAGGTCCTTCCGGTCCTGGCCCGACAGGGTCGGAGACAGCTCCAGAGCCCCCGCGCGCAAGCCGATGAGGCTGAGCTCGTGCCCGAGGAATCGTGTATCTCGGCAGCGATCCTGGTCCGCTCCCTCAGACGCGCCTGCTCGGCGACATGACCCTGCTGCCTCTCCATGCTGTGCGCGCGCTGCCAGCCGCCGTGCACCAGGGCCTGCCCGGCGTGCCAGTAGCGCCCGATCAGCCAGGGCAGCACCATGGCCGCGGGCAACAGCGTCACGGCGTAGAACCAGTGAACGGCGCCCGCCCGCAGTACGGCGCACAGCCCGAGGTCCACCGCCACGCAGCCGCCGAACACGCGCAGGGCGGCTCCGGTGTCGAGGGACCTGGTGGCGAGCAGGCAGGACAGGACGGCCAGGGACAGCAGGTAGGCGTTCGCCGGTGTGCCAGGTGAGGCCAGGCCGAGCGCGCACAGTCCGTTGGCAAGGAACACGGCGCCGCCGGGCCGCCTGCGGCTGCCCGGGACCGCCACCGCCAGCACCAAGGCCGGCAGCAACAGCCCCGTCACCAGGGACGGCCGCGCCCGGTCCGCGTACCAGAGGACGCCCGCCGCCATCAGCACCGCCCACAGGAGCGCGTCCACCCCGGCAGGCAGTGCCGCCGCCCAAGCGGCTCGCGCGGTCACCCGCGCGTCGTCATCGTCAACACCACCCGTACGACCGATCACCCGTCGAGGCTACCGAGGGCCCGTGGGGCCCGGATCCCACGGTGGCCCGTGCGGAGCGAATCTTGGCGCAAGAAATAGGGTGCCAAGCATGCGACTGCCTTGGCGCCGAGGCGCTGATCGCCGCCCAGGGCCGAGGCCTCCCTCATCCCCTCCGGAGGGACGGACACCTTGTGCCGTCCCTCCCTCACACCGCTTCGGCGATCAGGCGGTGGTGAACTCGGCGACGTGTCCGTTCCACATTGTCAGATGGGCGCCCTTGAAGCGGGACCGCATGCGCCGGTCGTGGGTGACGACGGCGACCGTGCCTTGATAGCCGGTCAGCGCCTCTTCCAGTTCCTCGACGAGCGCGGGCGAGAGGTGGTTGGTGGGTTCGTCCAGCAGCAGCAGGTCGACCGGCTCGGTCACCAGCCGGGCGAGTTCGATGCGGCGCCGCTGCCCGTACGACAGGTCCCGCACACGCTGCCGTAGGTCGTCCGGGCTGAACAAGCCGAGGGAGAGCAGCGCCTCGGTGTGCTCGCCGATGTCGCCGACCCGTCCGCTGCTGAACGCCTGAAGCACCGTCATCCCTTGTGGCCATGGTGTCTGTTCCTGCCGCAGATGCCCCACGCGGCCCGCTACCCGCACCGATCCGCTGTCGGGCGCCAGCTCCCCGGAGAGCACCCGCAGCAGCGTCGTCTTGCCGGCCCCGTTGGGCCCGGTGATCAGCAGCCGCTCACCGGGCCCGAGGCGCAGGGAGTCGATGCCGAGCCGGTCGGCGACCCGGACGTCGGTGAGTTGGGCCACCGTCTCCTCGGAAAGCGCGGCCTCGGTGGTGATCTCGGCGGAGAAGGTGAGCGGCTCGGGCGGCGGCGCGACCGGGTTCTCGGTCAGCCGCGCGACGCGTTCCTTGGCGTTGCGGATCCGCACCATGGCGCCGTGGCCCCGCCCGCGCATCCGGAACTGCCCGGCGCCGAAGACGGCGAAGGGGAGCTTGCGCGGGATGTTGTCCAGCCGTGCAACGTTGGACGTGATCAGGTCGCGGCTGCGGTCCAGTTCGGCGCGCCACTGCTCGTACTCCAGCAGCCGGCGCTGCCGTTCCGCTGCCTTGGCCGCCAGGTAGCCCTCGTAGCCGTTGCCGTAGCGGGCCACCTTGCCGAAGTCGATCTCCAGGATCGTGGTGGTGAGGCGGTCGAGGAAGAGCCGGTCATGGGTGACTGCGACGACGGTGCCTTTGTGTTTGCGCAGGTGTTCCTCCAGCCAGCTCACGGCCCGGTCGTCCAGATCGTTGGTCGGCTCGTCCAGCAGCAGCAGTTCGGGCTCCGAGGCCAGCGTCGCCGCCAGGGCGAGGCGTGAGCGCTCGCCTCCGGACAGGGTGCCCAGCCGCCGGTCGCGCGCCAGCCCGGGCAGCCCGAGCCCGTGCAGCGCGATCTCCACGCGCGAGTCGGCCTCGTAGCCGCCGCGGGCCTGATACCGGTCCACCAGCGCGGCGTAATCCTCCAGGAGGCTGGCGAGTTCGGGATCCTGGCCCGCCTGGTAGGGCCGTTCGGCCAGCTCGGCCTCGGCCCGGCGCATGCCCTCCTCCAGCTCCCGCAGGTCGGCCAGGGCCAGATCGACGGCGTCCTGGACCGTGGCGTCCAGCGGCAGCTCCAGTGCCTGGGCCAGATAGCCGACGCCACCGGGCGCGACCACCGTCAGCGCACCGTTGTCCGGCTGTTCCTGACCGGCGATGAGCTTGATCAGCGTGGACTTGCCGGATCCGTTGTCCCCGATGACACCGACCTTCTCGCCCGGCTTGATCGTGAAACCGATCCGGTCGAGTACGACGTGGTCCTGGTAACGCTTGGTGATGTCATGCAGAGTGAGTTGCGCTGTCGACACGCAGAAGTCCTCCTGATCTGGTTCGAGTGATGTCGCCGCGCACACAGCAGACCGTTGGAAAACGCAGACGGTTGACAGCGCATGACGAAGGAATCGCAGCGCGTCCGTCTTCTCAGGGGTGCACGGCGGGGCGCGGTGACGGAGCCAGGCTCGACGTCCCACACCTTCGCGGACCACACGTACCGATCACAGGGAACCCATAAGTGCATCGTAGATGGCACGAATCTGTACCGGCAACCGGTTAGGCCGGAACCGGGCGGGAGGCCCGGTGCACCAGGCCGCCCTGGGTGTAGGGCGCCATGGCCTCGATCCGCTCGGGTCTCCGCGCGGCACAGCGTGGTGTCAGGGTGGCGTCCAGTGCGTTCTCCACCAGCACTGGACGCTGTAGCGGCGGAGTTCGGCCATCCGCTCGTGGATCCCGCCACCGCGGTCGGCGGCGGGACCGGGAACGGCTCGAATCAGGGGTTCCAGTGGGGCGGCTGCTGGAACACCTCGTGGAACGAGTCCTGTTGGCCCTCCGCCGCCGTGCCCGCCGACGCGTGGAGGAGACCGATTCCGGCCAGCGCGAGCGTCGTGCCGCGCCGCGCCATCGACCCCGGCCAACTGCTCGACGTGTGTGACCTCCAGGACGCCTGGTCGCGCCGCCGGCATCTGCTGGCCTGGGGCGCCAAGTCCCGGGCCGCCCCGACGGCCATCGCGGCGCTTGCCGAACACCTGCGGCGCGCGGCGCTGTCCGAGCCGGCTTCCCGCGGCGGACACCCAGCCCCCGGCCCGTAGACAGCTGACCGACCGACCCGTTTCATGGACAAGGAGGTGAACACGAGCCACATATGAGTATTGACATGTTCACGACCTCTTTCTATGGTCCAGGCCAATCCTGCGCCACCGCGTCCCCCATCGAGCATGGAAGAGGTCATCGGATGGCACGAACCAGAACCGCGCTGCTCGGCGTGCTCGCCCTGCTGGCCGGGCTGCTGAGCCTTCAGCTCACCGGACCGGCCCCCCGCGCCACCGCCGCGCCGGCCACGTTCACCCACCCCGGAGTGCTCGTGAGCCGGGGCCAACTCGACTACGCCCGCGCGAAGGTGCAGGCCGGCCAGCAGCCCTGGAAGGCCGCCTACGACGACATGATGGGCAGCTCCTACGCCTCACTGTCGCGTACCCCCAAGCCCCGCGCCGTCGTGGAGTGCGGATCGTCCTCCAACCCCAACCACGGCTGCACCGAGGAGCGTCAGGACGCCATCGCGGCCTACACCGACGCGCTCGCCTGGTACTTCACCCGGGACAGCCGCTACGCCAAGAAGGCGATCGAGATCATGGACGCCTGGTCCGCGACCATCACCGATCACACCAACACCAACGCCCCGCTGCAGACCGGCTGGGCCGGATCCACCTGGCCGCGCGCCGCCGAGATCATCAAGTACACCTACGACGGCGGCTGGTCGGGCGCCGGCCGCTTCGCGACCATGCTGCGCGACGTCTACCTCCCCGAGGTGATCAGCGGTGCCGAGACCAAGAACGGCAACTGGCAACTGGTCATGACCGAGGCCGCGATCGGCATCTCCGTCTTCATCGAGGACCGCACCACCTACGACAAGGCGGTCAGCACCTACCTCGCCCGCGTCCCGGCGTACGTCTACCTGACCAGTGACGGCGATCTGCCCAAGCCGCCCGCGGGCAGCAGCATCGACACCAAGGCCGAGATCGTCACGTACTGGCAAGGCCAGAGCACCTTCGCCGACGGCCTCGCCCAGGAGACCTGCCGCGACTTCGGGCACACCGGCTGGGGCCTCGCCTCCATCGCGGACATCGCCGAGACCAGCCGCATCCAGGGCCAGGACCTCTACCCGAAGATCCAGGACCGGCTGCGCTACGCCCTGGGCTTCCACACCTCCTACGAGAACGGCGCCACCGTGCCGTCCTGGCTGTGCGGGGGCTCGGTCAAGAAGGGCCTCGACGAGGTCACCGAGGTCGGCTTCAACGCCCTCCACACCCGCCTGGGCATCGCCATGTCCAACACCCAGACGTACACCGAGGCGCACCGGCCGTCCGGCACCGACAACTACTTCAACGCCTGGACGACCCTCACCCACGCGGACAACCCGTCCTGACCGGCCACGTGACGCGCCCGACCGCTCCACCTCAGCCGTCCAGCGGAAAGTGGCACAGGCCCTCGTGCGGCTCCCGGCCCGGGTCCGCCGTGGCGGCGCGGGTGACGGCCGGGGGAGCGGTCCCGGCGCAGCGGGGCTCGCTCTTCCAGCAGCGGGTCCGGAACCGGCAGCCCGAGGGGATGCCGTACGGGGAGGGAATCTCCCCGTGCAGGGCGATCTCCTCCCCGGGAGCCGCCCCGGACACATCGAGCCGGGGAGCGGCCGACATCAGGGCGGCGGTGTAAGGGTGCAGCGGCCGGTCGAAGACATCGTCGGCGCCGCCGTGTTCGATGACCTTGCCCAGGTACATCACCGCCACCCGGTCGGAGATGTAGCGGACCACGGACAGGTCATGGGAGATGAACACATAGGAAACGCCGAGCCGCGTCCGCAACTCGGAGAGCACGTTCAGCACTTGCGCCTGCACCGACAGGTCCAGCGCGGACACGGGCTCGTCGCACACGATGAGGTCGGGTTCGAGGGCCAGCGCGCGGGCGATGCCGATGCGCTGCCGCTGCCCGCCGGAGAACTCGTTCGGGTAGCGGTGGGCGTCGCTCTCGCGCAGTCCGACCAGGGACAGCAACTCGAGGACCCGGCGGTCCCGCTCGCGCGCCGTGGGCACGATGTCGCGGTGGGTGCGCCACGGCTCGCCGATGAGATCGGCCGCGGACATGCGGGCGTTGAGCGAGGCGAACGGGTCCTGGAACACCATCTGCACCCGGCGCCGCCACGCCAGCAGTTCCCGGCCCTTCAGAGTGAACGGGTCGATGCCGTCGAAGCGCACCGTTCCCGCGTCCGGCCGCTCCAGCCCGAGCACCACCCTGGCCAGGGTCGACTTTCCGCATCCGGACTCGCCCACCAGGCCGAGGGTTTCTCCGCGCCCCACCCGGAGGTCGACTCCGTCCACCGCGGTCAGCCTGCGGCGGCCGTGGCCGAACGACTTCGTCACGCCACGGACCTCGAGCAGCGGCGTTCCGGGGCTCCCGGACACCTTCCCGGGCACGTTCTCAGCCACGGTCCAGCTCCTCGGAGAAGTGGCAGGCGACCGAGCGCGAGGCGGCCACCGGCTCCAGGGGCGGGCGCTCCCGTACGCAGCGTTCACCGGCCAGTGGGCATCTGGCCTGGAAGACACAGCCGGACGGCACCGCGCTCAGCTCGGGCGGACTGCCCGGGACGGCGGGCAGCGGGCGGCCCCTGACGGCGTGTTCGGGCACGGAGCCCAGGAGGGCCTTGGTGTAAGGGTGGCGGGGGCGGGCGAAGACGTCCCGCACCGGGCCGGTCTCGACCACGGTGCCCGCGTACATCACCACGACGTCATCCGCGTGCCGGGCGACCACCGCCAGGTCGTGGGTGATCAGCACGAGCGCCATGTCCCGCTCGGTCCGCAGATCCCGCAGCAGCCGCATGATCTGCGCCTGCACGGTGACGTCGAGCGCGGTCGTCGGCTCGTCGGCGATCAGCACATCGGGGTCCAGGGCGACGGCCATCGCGATCAGCAGCCGCTGGCGCATGCCGCCGGAGAACTGGTGCGGATACGAGCGGGCCCGCAGCCGGGGTTCGGGGATGCCGACGCGCGTCATCAGCTCCACCGCCTTCCGCGCGGCCTGGCGCCGCGACAGCCCGCGGTGGATGCGGAACGGCTCGGCGAGCTGCCGGCCGACCGGCTGCACGGGGTTGAGCGCGGTCAGCGCGTCCTGGAAGACGATCGACAGCACGGGACCGGCCAGCTTCCGGCGCTCGGCCCGGCCGAGCCGCATCACATCGGTGCCGGACACCCGCACGGCTCCGCCCGTCACCTCGGCCACCGGGTCGAGCAGCCCGGCGATGGACAGCGCGGTCATCGACTTCCCGCAGCCGGACTCGCCGAGGAGCGCCAGGGTGCGCCCCCTGTGCACACCGAAGCTGACGCCGTCCACGGCGCGGAGCGTGCCGGTGGGGGTGTGCAGATCGACGCACAGCCCCTCGACCTCCAGGGCGGCTGGTGGCTTCACGCGATCATCTCCGGGGGTACGGCGGCCCGGTTGCCGCGCCGCTTACGGGGCAGCGTCAGCCGCCACCGCTGTCCGGGGTCCGTGGCCAGGCGCACCCAGGCGGCGAGCACCGTGGCCGACACGGTGGTGAGCATGATGGCGAGTCCCGGCAGTACGGCGATCCACCAGGCGGTCCGCAGGTACTGGCGGCCCTGGGCCACCATCAGCCCCCAGCTCACCTCGGGTGGCTGGATGCCGATACCGAGGAAACTCAACGACGACTCGGTCAGCATGACGAAGCAGAAGTCGAGCGTGGCCACGGTCAGCAGCGTCGGCAGCGCGATGGGCAGCAGGTGCCGGTAAATGATGGCCGAGCTGGGGGTGCCGAAGGTCCGGGCCGCGTCGACGAACAGACGGCTTCTCAGCTCGGCCGACTCCGCGCGGGCGGTGCGCAGATAGACGGGGACGCGGGCGACGGCGAGGATCAGCACGATGTTCATGGCGCTGGGCGCGAAGACGTACAGCACGACCACCGCGATGAGCAGGGACGGAAAGCTGAGGATGACATCGGCGACGCGCATCGCGACGTTCTCGCGCACGCCTCCGTGGTACCCGGCCCACAGCCCCAGGGCGGAGCCGATCAGCAGCGAGCACAGCACCGCGGGCACCGCGATGGACAGCGTCGTCCCGGCGGCGTCCACCAGCCGGGCGAGCACGCTGCGTCCGAGGACGTCCGTGCCGAGCAGCCCGGAGAGGCCGTGGTCGAGGGAGGGCGGACGCAGCGAGGCGCGCAGGTCCTGCCGTACCGCCCGGTCGCCGAGGAACAACCGCCCGAACAGCGCGACGAGGAACACCAGGGCCAGCACGACGGCCGCGGCGGCCGCCGTCCGGTCCCTGCCGAGCAGCAGCCACCAGCGGGGCGGACGGGAGCGCGGTGGGGACGTGGCCGCGTCGGAGAGTGAACGGCCATCGGAGGCGGGCATGGTGGCTCCTTCGCTCATGCCGGTACCGCCTGGCGCACTCGGGGGTCGATCAGCGCGTGGCAGACGTCGACGAGGATGTTCAGCGCGAAGATCGTCACGGCGGTGAGCAGGACGGCGGCCTGCAACACCGCGAAGTCGCGCTGCAGAATCGAGTCGATCATGAGCTTGCCGATCCCGGGCCAGCCGAAGATCGTTTCTACCACCACCGCGCCGTTGACGAGGCCGACGGCGAGATCCCCGGCGACGGTCAGCACGGGCGTGACGGCGTTGCGCAGGGCATGCCCGAACACCACGCGCGTGGCATCGGCCCCCTTGCTGCGGGCGACCTTGACATAGGGCGCGGACAGCGCGCCGACCATGCTGCCGCGGACCACCTGCACGAGCACCCCGAACGGGCGGATCAGCAAGGTGGCCAGCGGCAGCACCCATACCTCCGGACCGCCCAGGGTGCCGGAGGTCGGCAGCCAGCCCAGCCCCACTCCGAAGACCAGCACACCCATGATCGCGAACCAGAAGTCGGGGATGCTGGCCGCGGTCATCGACAGCAGACCGGCGAGCCGGTCGACGGCCGACTGGGGCCGGTAGGCGGCCAGGCTTCCGACCAGCAGGGCGCCGAGGACCGCCAGCAGCATGGTCATGCCCGCGAGCTGGAGCGTCACGGGAAACGCCTCCAGCACCATCGAGTCGGCGGACTCCCCGGTGCGCAGCGATGTGCCGAAGTCGAGCCGCGCGGCGTTGCCGAGGTAGTCCCACAGCTGCACCGGGAGGGAGTCGTCGAAACCGTGGGCGGCGGAGAAGTCCGCGCGCTGCTCGGGGGTGGCGCTCAGCGGGAGGTAGAGATCGACGGGGTTGCCGGTCAGCCGGGCCAGGCAGAACACGCCCAGCACCACGAACACCAGGGGGATCGCGCTGGAGATGATGCGCTTGCGCAGGAAGGGCGCCATATCAGGGGTTCGCCGCCTTCCGGGCCTTCACCGGCCGCACCTCGGCCAGCCGCATCTCGTCCCCGGTGGCGGAGTCCGGGCGGTATCGCACCGAGGGCGACAGGCCGAGCAGCCCGCGCATATGGGCCAGGTAGGCGTACTGCGCGACCTTCTCGTTCTGGTAGGCGAGCACGCGGGCGAAGGCCTTCTGCCGGGCCTTGCCGGACAGCGCGTTCGCCGCGGCGATGCGGCGGTCGAGCCGCGGGGTCCCGAAGGTGGACTGGGGACCGTCGCTCAGCAGGTACTGGCTGGTGGTGAAGGCCGCGTCCCCGGCCTGGTTGCCGTGCATGATCAGCAGCGCGATCGGCCCGACGCCGCGGGGGAGCGGGCGCAGTTGGTACTGGAGGTGGGTGGCGGTGTCCGCCATCCGGATCCGCACGTTCAGCCCGATGCGCGCCATCTGGTACTGCAGCGCCTCGGCCACCTCCGCGATCCCGGCGAACTGGCCGTTGCGCGCGACGAGGGTGATCCGCCGGTGGACGGGTACGCCGTCGGCGGCCGCCCGCTCGACCAGCGCGCGGGCCGCGGCCACCCGGTACGGGGTGGTGGCGAGGTCGTCGTTGTGGCCCACCACACCGGGCGGGACGAGTTGCGCGGCGGGCTTGGCGAGCCCCCCGAGAAGGGCGTCCACGATGCCCGTGCGGTCGATGGCCATGCCGATCGCCTTGCGTACCCGGATGTCGTCCAGCGGTGCCTCACGGCCGTCCAGCCGCAGGGCGGTCGTCTCGTTGTTGGGATAGGCGACGGTGGTGTCCTTGGACGCGTCCACGGGGTCCAGCGCCGTCGCGATGTCGGCCTCACCCTTGTCGATCATCGCGGCCCGCACACTGGCGTCGCTGCGCCAGACATATCTGGCCCGGGGATAGGCGGGGGCCCGGCCCCAGTAACTCTCGTTGCGCACGAGGGAGATCGACACGCCGGTCTCCCACTTTCCGACGGCGTAGGGGCCGGTCCCGATCGGTATGCGCACCTTGGCCCGGGTGTCGGTGGTGCGCGGCACGATCTCGATGAAGCTCAGCCGCAGCGGGAGGATGGGGTCCGCCTTCTCGGTGGTGACGGTCAGCCGGGTGGGGCCGACCGCGCGCACGCGGAGCTTCTCGTCGCCGAAGACATAGCCGTCCACATTGCAGGCGAGATCCGAGTTGACGGCGCGTTCGATGGAGAAGGCGGCGTCCTGAGCGGTGAACGGCCGCCCGTTCTGGAAGGACACACCCGAGCGGATGCCGAAGGTCCACGTCGTGGGCTCGGTCCGCTGCCAGCCGGTCGCCAGCAGCGGTTGCAGCTTGCCCGAGGTCGGGTCCCGTTCAACCAGTGGTTCGGTGACGTTCGAGCGGACGACGACTCCGGTCGCGGTCAGCGAGGACTCACAGGGCTCCAGCGTCGGGGGTTCCTGAGTGAGAACCACCCGCAGAGTGCCGCCGCCGGCGCTCCCGGCATCACCCGCGGCGTCACTGTTCGCCACGGCACACGCGCTGGTCAGCAGCATGATCCCGGAGACCGCGAGGGTGAGCGCGGGGCGCGCCCGGCCCCGCCTCGGCCGCTGGTTGGAGCGTACGGAGGATCTCATCCCGGGCGACCTCCGAGGGTGCTGACGCGGTGCCGCGGGAGACACGACACTCGACCTGGCCGTCTACACTTGCGTACTCGGTCTGCATTTATAAACGCCGAAGCTAAGGCGGAGGTGGCGGGGCGTCAAGACATCTGACAAAAGGCACCGTTGGCCCGACATCAGGTGCCGGCAGGCCGCTTCCCGGCATGCCGGTGCGCCGGTGTGAAGTGCGGTGTGTGAAGGGGGTGTGATCGGTACACCCTGCCTGCTCAGCGGGGCGGCCGATGACCTTAGACTGCCCTCGTCTTCAAGTCGATCAGGAGCACCACATGCAACGCCGTCTCGCCCCCGCCCTCGCTCTCGTGGCCGTGACCGCCCTCGCACTCACCGGGTGCGCGCAGGACTTCGACAAAGGCCCGGAGGGGAAGGTCACCGAGAAGGTCAAGGACGGGAAGAAGTTCTATCTGGTCGTCGATCCCGCCAAGGGAGGCGCGGAGAAGAAGTTCCGGGTCAGCAAGTACGACTACCACGACTGCAACCGGGGTTCGAAGTACCCCAAGTGCATCGACGACTAGTCCTATTCGAACCGCGCGGTGTCGCCCGCTCCCCGGCGTACGATCTCGGCCTCACCGTCGGAGAAGTCGATGACCGTGGTCGGCTCGGTGCCGCAGTCTCCCGAGTCGACCACGGCGTCCACCACATGGTCGAGCCGTTCCTTGATCTCCCAGCCCTGGGTCATCGGCTCGTCCTCGCCGGGCAGCAACAGGGTGCTGGACAGCAGCGGCTCACCGAGGGCGGCGAGCAGCGCCTGGGTGACGGCGTGGTCCGGAATCCGCACCCCGACCGTCTTCTTCTTCGGGTGCGGCAGCTGCCGCGGCACCTCCTTGGTCGCCGGGAGGATGAAGGTGTAGCTCCCGGGCGTCGATGCCTTGATCGCCCGGAACACATCCTTGTCGATGTGCACGAACTGGCCCAGCTGTGAGAAGTCCTGGCACACCAGCGTGAAGTGGTGACGGTCGTCGAGATTCCGGATCGACCGGATCCGGCTGATGCCGTCGCGGTTGCCCATCTGGCAGCCCAGTGCGAAACAGGAGTCCGTCGGGTAGGCGACCAGCGCGCCGGAACGGATCCTGTCGGCCACGTTGCCGATGGTGCGCGCTTGGGGATTGTCGGGGTGAACATCGAAGTACTTCGCCATCCGCCGAGCGTAGTCGATCGTCCGGATCCTGCGCAGAGTGATGATCTGGAAAGGTCGCGGGGAGGGCGGTACCTCACCGCGCTGTGAAAACACCGTTACGAGGAGAGAGACATGGCGAAGATCCTTTTTGTGATGACCGGCGCCGACGCGTGGACGCTGGCGGACGGCAGCACCCACCGCACGGGCTTCTGGGCGGAAGAGGCCGTCGTCCCGCTGGAGGCCTTCAAGGCCGCGGGGCATGAGGTCACCGTGGCCACTCCGGGCGGTGTGGTGTCGCCGGTCGACCCGGCCAGCCTGGCCCCGGAGGCCGCCGGTGGCGCCGAGGAGGCCGCGCGGCTGACCAAGGTGGTGGAGACCGCCGCCGAGTTCCACCGGCCCGCCGTCCTGGCCGATGTGCGGGTCGAGGACTTCGACGCGGTGTACGTTCCCGGCGGCCACGGCCCCATGGAGGACCTCGCCGTCGACGCCGACTCCGGGCGCCTCCTGACGCGGGCGGTGGACCGGGGACTGCCGGTGGGCGTGGTTTGCCACGGCCCGGCCGCGCTGCTGGCGGCGGTCAAGGAGGACGGCACCAACGCCTACGCCGGTTACCGGATCACCGCGTTCACCAACACCGAGGAGCAGCTGGCCGGCACCGCCGGCAACGCCAAGTGGCTGCTGCAGGACCGGCTGACCGAGGCCGGACTCACCGTCGAGGCCGGCGAGGCGTGGGCGCCGCACGTCGAGGTCGACCGCAACGTCGTCACCGGCCAGAACCCCGCCTCCTCCGGCCCCCTCGCCACCGAGCTGCTCAAGAAGCTCGGCTAGGAGCAACCGTTGGCGGGCAGCCTCTGCTCGCACCAGATGGTCTTCCCGGCGGTGGTCTGGCGCGTCCCCCAGTTGTGGCTGAGCTGGGCGACGAGCACCAGGCCACGGCCACCCTCGTCATAGGCCCGGCTGCGGCGCAGATGAGGGGTGGTGCTGCTGGCGTCGGACACCTCGCAGATCAGCTTGCGGTCGCGGATCAGCCGCAGATGGATCGGCGTGGCGCCGTAGCGGATGGCATTGGTGACCAGCTCGCTGACCAGCAGCTCGGTGATGAAGGCCAGATCCCACAGCCCCCATGCGTCGAGCTGTTCCACGGCCAGCTTCCGGGCCTGCATGACCACGGCCGGGTCGGCGGTGATGTCCCAGCCGGCGACCCGGTCGGGGGTCAGGGCGTGGGTACGGGCGAGCAGCAGCGTGATGTCGTCCGCCGGGCGGTCGGCCGCCAGCGCGCCCAGAACGGTGTCGCAGGCGGTGTCCATGGAGGTGTCCGGCACCGACAGCGCGTCGCACAGCTGCGTCAGCCCCGTGTCGATGTCGCGGTCGCTGGAGCGCACCAGGCCGTCGGAGTACAGGGCGAGGACGCTGCCCGCGGGCATCTCCAGCTCGGTGGTCTCGAACGGGAGGCCGCCCACTCCGAGCGGCGGGCCGGTGAAGCCGCGCACCAGGTCGGCCCCGCCGTCGGGAGAGACGAGGACGGGCAGCGGGTGTCCGGCCGACGCCAGCGCGCAGTGCCGGGAGACCGGATCGTAGACCGCGTACAGACAGGTCGCTCCCACCCCACCGATGTCCATGGCCTCTTCGGCGGTGGTGTCCTGCTCGTCATCGGTGAGATGGATGACCAGGTCGTCGAGGTAGGTGAGCAGCTCGTCGGGCGGCAGGTCGACATCGGCCAGGGTGCGCACG
Source organism: Streptomyces sp. NPDC019937 (assembly GCF_040631655.1). Classification (NCBI taxonomy): domain Bacteria; kingdom Bacillati; phylum Actinomycetota; class Actinomycetes; order Kitasatosporales; family Streptomycetaceae; genus Streptomyces; species Streptomyces sp. NPDC019937. Next base: position 85,018 of record NZ_JBEYAL010000002.1, on the reverse strand, counting down.
GCGGTGCGCAGCCGCCCCATGGTGGCGCAGGCGTTGATGCCGTGGCCGACCACGTCCCCGACGACGAGGGCGACGCGGCTGCCGGAGAGCGGGATCACATCGAACCAGTCGCCACCCACTCCGGCCCGCGAATCCGCGGGCAGATAGCGCGAGGCCACATCGACGGCCGTCTGCCCGGGCAGGTGCCGGGGCAGCAGATTGCGCTGCAGCGCTAGGGCGGTGGCCCGCTCGCGGGTGTAGCGGCGCGCGTTGTCGATGGCCGCGGCGGCCTTGGCGGCCAGCTCCCCGGCGTCGGACAGATCGCTGTCGGTGAAGGGCACGGTGTCCCGCGCGCGCCAGAAGCAGACCGTCCCCAGCACACTGCCCCGCGCCCGCAGCGGAGCGGTGATCAGCGAGCGCATGCCGTAGTCCAGCACCTCCCCGGCGGGGTCGGGGACCAGCGTCTGCCAGTCGGTGCGGGCCCGCAGATCGGGTTCGATCCTCGGCCGCCCGCTGGGCGAACCACGGGCCCGCGGCCCGGACAGGGTCAGCCTGGGCGGGCCGCCCACGGGGAGCAGCGGATGGTTGTCGCGGACCCCGGCCAGGGCCACCCGGCGCATGTGCGTGGTGCCGTCCGAGGGCACCTCCTCCCCGGCCAGGACGCACACCGCCAGATCCACGGCGATGAAGTCGGCGAACCGGCCCACCGCCACCTGCGCCAGCTCCTGCGCGGTGCGCTGCGCGTCGAGGGTGGCGCCGATGGCCGTACCGGCGTCATGCAGCAGCTTGAGGCGGCCGTGCGCCGCCTGTGCCCGATCCCGCTGGTTGAGGGCGCGAACCGCCAGTTCCGAGACGGCGAGACCGATGACGAGCAGCAGAGCGGCCGTCCAGCCCTCATAGGCGTTGGTGACGGACAGCGTGCCCCGGGGGCGGGTCAGGAAGAAGTCGAACCAGACGGTGGCCGACAGCGCCGCGATCACACCGGCGCTCCGGTGGCCCAGGGCGGCCACGGCGACCACCACCGCCACCAGCACCAGAGCCGCGTCGGTCCGCGGGAAGGCGGTACGGAACGGCACCAGCGCCAGCGACACGATCAGCGGCCCCACCAGGGCGAACGCTATCGCTGTCCGGACGTTGCTCAGCCAGCGCACATCAGGCCATTTACCCACCCGAAAAAGGATTTACCACACCGGATGCGGGCGGTTCCACGGACGCGGGGCGGTCCTCCGTGAGGGCGCGGTTCCTCGACCACGCGACGCGGTTTCTCAGCAGGTCAGGTGGTGGCCAGCAGCAGGTCCTCTCCGCTTGACGGGCGGAGGCCGTCGGCGCGGTCGGCGAAGTAGCGCGCGGTGTGCGACGCACCCGACACATGGCGCGCCTCCCGGAAGCCCGCTTCGCGGGCCAGGGCCAGCATCTCCTGCGGGGTGTAGAAGCTGAGGAACGGCGTCCCGGACGCTCGCGCGCCCTCCTCGCTCGCCCGGAGGCCGGGCCGGTCGGCGTCCTCGACGAGTTCGATCGGCAGCAGGAACGTCAGGGCGAGCGTCGAGCCGGGGGCGAGCCCGGCGATCCGGCGCAGGGTGGCTGTGGTGGCGTCCCTGGTGAGGTACATGCTGACGCCGGTGGAGACGATGACCGCCGGCTGCCCGGGATCAAAACCGGCGGCGGCCAGCCGCTCCGGCCAGGACGCACCGGCTTCGAAGTCGAACGGCACCAGGTGCAGCCATTCCGGGATGCCATAGCCGAGTTCGGCGAGGCGGCGGCGCTTCCAGGACTGGGGGCCGGGCTGGTCGACCTCGAAGATCCGCAGCCGGGAGGCGATCTCCGGCTTGCGCTGGGCGAAGGTGTCCAGGCCGGCGCCCAGGATGACGTACTGGGCGACGCCGCGCCCGGCCTGCTCGGTGATCAGGTCCTCGATGAAACGGGCCCGGGCCACCATGGCCGCCCGGAACCCGCTGGTGGTGTGCGGGTCCATGTCCGGCCGGTCCCGCCAGTCCTCGCCGGGCGCCACCAGCCGCAGCCCGACCTCGTCCTCGACCACGTGCGGGGGCGCGTCGACCCGTACGTGCATGGCCCGCCAGAGCGCGGTCCGCACCGCGGTGCTGTCGGGCGCCTCGATGTGTTCGTCCGCCATGGTGTTCTCCCTTCGCCCCGGCCGTCGTGGGTCAGTCGCCCGCGGGAACCTGGAGGCTCCACAGGCGCCCGTCGGGGTCGCGGACGGTCATCTCCCTGGTCCCGTAGTGCGTGTCCGCGAACGGGGTGACCACCTCGACGGCAGCCGGATCGGGCCGGAACGCGTCCGCGTCCGGCACCTTCAGCACCATCCGCGTCTCGGGCTCCTGGTCCTCGGGGACCTCGGCGATGAACACGTAGGGCCCTTCGCCGTTGCGGAGCCGGCCGGAGTTGTGGTCCGTGGCGAACTCCAGCTCGTAGCCGAGGGTTTGGAAGAACTTCGCCGCCTTGCCCCAGTTGTGCGTCGTCAGAAACACGGCCTCGATGCCTTCGGTTGCCATATCAGCTCTCCTGCTCGGTCGATCGCTGTCCGGAATTCCTGTCGGTGTCGTCGAGGTAGGCGCGCAGCGCGTCGGCGACCAGCGCCGACAGCGACATGCCCGACTCGATGGCGCGGTACTTGACCTGCTTGATCAGTCCGATCGGCAGGTACACGTTGAACTGTTTGACGTCCTCATCACCCACGCGGGCGATGCTAGCATCCTAGCAAGCTAGGCCACCATGGCGTGCGGTGACGTGAGGCCCTTCACAATGGAGGGTGGCGTGCGACGTGACGAGCTGGGTAAGCGCGTCATGATCACCGCGTGAGACACCGATGTGATCGGCACAGGTAGAGCATCGTTGGAAGGAGGGCGACATGTCGTCGAAGCGACGTCGCAAGAAGAAGGCCCGTCGTAAGAACGGCGCCAACCACGGTAGCCGCCCCCAGTCCTGATCTGAGGCGCTCTGCCGAGTGGCACCGAGGGACTCCCCGCGCGCATGGCGTACGGGGAGTCCCTCGTTTCGCGTGCGGCGGGTCAGGCGGGCTCGGCCACGGTGCCGCGCACGACCAGTTGCGGACTGAGGACGACCTCGCGGGGCTCGGTACGGCCCTGGTCGAGGCGTTCGACGGCGGCGGCCACCGCCTGCCGGGCCTGCTGCTCGGCGTTCTGACTGACCGTGGTCAGGTTGAAGCAGCTCAGCCGGGAGAGGGTGTCGTCGTCGTATCCGGCCACGGACACCTCGCCGGGGACGGCGACACCGGCGCGGGAGAGGGCGGCCAGGACGCCGATGGCGCACTGGTCGTTGAAGGCGACCACGGCGGTGGGAAGGGCGGGGCCGTCGAGGAGGTGGCGGGCGGCGCGTTCGCCGGCCGCCTCGGTGTTCTCGCCGCGCAGGATCCTGATGTGCGCGTCCAGGCCGTGGCGGCGCATGGCGGTGCGGTAGCCGCGGCGCCGGTCGGTGGCGATGACGCCCTTGCCGCCGTCGACGTAGGTGATGGCCCGGTGGCCGAGCCCTGCCAGGTGGTCGACGATCTGGCCGACTCCGTCGTCGTCCGCGGTGCGGACCACGTTCAGCTGCCCGTCGGTGATCCGGCGGCCGACGACGATCACGGGGGCCTTGCGGTCGAGGGCGGCGAGCGTGTCGGCGGGGGAGGTCGGGCCGAGGAGGATCAGGGCCTCGCTACGGAAGGCCAGCAGGGTCTCGACGGCGGTGTGCTCGTCGCGGGTCCGGGTCAGGGTGCTGAGGACGAGGTCGTAGCCGACCTCCTCGGCGGCCGTGTGCAGATAGTCGACCACTTCGGCGTGGTAGGGGCTGTGGACGTCGACCATGACGCCGAGCAGCCGGGTGCGCCTGCTGGCGAGCAGACTGGCGGTGCGATCCGCCTGGTAGCCCAGCTCGGCGGCGGCCTTCAGGACGCGCTGCCGGGTGCGCTCACTGGGGCCGGACACCCCGCGCAGCACCAGGGAGACGGACGCGGTGGACACGCCTACGCGGGCCGCCACGTCCTCGAGCCGGGGGCGCTTGCTCGCGCCGTCCTGGCGCCGCTCGGAATCGGCATCGTCCACCTGTACCTCCCGGACGGCGATCTCCTCGCGCCACGCCCTTGACGCCGCTTTCGAAGCCAATCGATGGTACCAGCGCTTAAAGCGCTTCAATCGCTCTGCGCAACGACGTAGCGACAACCTATTGACATGACATTTGTGCGAGGGCATCGTACTCGCCGAAGCTGACTTAAAGCGCTTTAACCCCGATCCTGGGAGGTGGCCATGACCGAGGGGATCGTCGCGTCCTCCCTCGTGGCGGGCGCCGCGTTCGGCGCGCTGTACGGCGGGCGCCTCTCCGACCGCTGGGGCGCAAGCGGGCGATCCTCGGGCTCGCCGTGCTGTTCTTCGCCGGCGCGCTGGGCGTTGGGCACCTGGACGGCCAACTTCGTGCTGACGCTGGCCTTCCCGCCGCTGATCGCCGCGGTCGTCGGTGCCACGTTCCCGCTCTTCGCGGCGGTCAACGTCGCCACCGTCCGCTGCTACCTGCGCACCGTCCCCGAGACGCGGGGCCGCTCGATGGAGGCCATCGAGGCCCACTTCCGCGGCCGGTCCGCCACCTGACCAACCCCCACCATGCTGAGAGGCACATTCATGGCCACGTCCGGCAAGCCCCTTTCCGTCGCGGTGATCGGGGCCGGCATGGCCGGCCGCACCCACGCCGCCGGTTACCGCAACGTCAACACGGTCTTCGCGGCCGGCCTGCCGCCGGTCCGTCTGGCCGCGATAGCCGACGCCAATGTCGCACTCGGCGAGGACGCCGCCCGCCGGTACGGCTACGAGAAGGCGCTCCCCAACTGGGAGGCCGTGGCCGAGGACCCGACGATCGACGCCGTCAGCATCGTCGTCGGCAACGATCTGCACCGCCCGATCGTCGAGGCCCTGGTCGCCGCGGGCAAGCACGTGCTGTGCGAGAAGCCGCTGGCCGGATCGCTCGAGGACGCCCGCGCGATGGCCGAGCTGGAGCGCACCGCCGATGTGGTGACGGCCGTCGGGTACACCTTCCGGCGCTCTCCCGCCATCTCCGCGGTCCGTGACCACGTCCAGCGCGGTGAGCTGGGCGACCTCACCCTGTTCAGCGGCCGCTACTGGTGTGACTACGCCACCGACCCGAACGGGCCGCTGAGCTGGCGCTTCAAGGGCGGCCCCGGCTCCGGCGCCCTCGGGGACATCGGCGTCCACGCCATCGACACCGCCGAGTACCTCGCCGGTCCCATCGCCGCGGTCTCCGGCGCCTCGCTGTCGACGCAGATCCCCAGGCGCCCGCTGCCGCTGGGCGCGGTCGTCGGACACAACGCCGCCCCCGTCTCCGATGAGTTCGGCGAGGTCGAGAACGAGGACACCGCGTCCTTCACCGCCCGCTTCGAGTCCGGCCTCGTGGGCACCTTCTCGCTGTCACGCACCGCCTTCGGCCTGCCCAACGGACTCGGCTTCGACATCGTGGGGCTCGGCGGCCGGGCGGCGTTCGACCAGCACCGGCCCGCCGAGTACCTCTTCGACGACGCCCAGCCGGACGCTCGTACGCGCGGTGCGCGCCACATCATCGCCGGGCCGCAGATGCCGTACTTCAAGGGCGGCTATCCGATGGAGGCACCGGGCGTGGGCGGCGGCAACGCCGAGATGTTCACCTACCAGGCGCGGGCCTTCCTCGACCAGGTCGCGGGCGTCGCCGACCCGCTGCCGGCCTGCGCCACCTTCGCCGACGGGCTGCGGACCATGGAGATCATCCGGGCCGTCGTCGAGTCCTCCCACAACGGTGGCGCCGCCGTCACCGTCCCGGCCGCCTCCTGACCACCCCCGTACGAAGGAGAAACCCATGGCTCTCAAGCTCGGCGCCTACACCGCCTGTCTGCACGACCGCACGCTCACCGAGGCCCTGGACATCCTCGAGGAGAACGGGCTGACCTCCGTGGAGGTCAACACCGGCGGCTTCATCCCCGCCCCGCACTGCCCGGTGGACCTGCTGCTGTCCTCGGCCACCGCACGGGACGAGTACCTGGCCACCTTCGCCGACCGGGGGATGGAACTGACCGGCCTCAACTGCAACGGCAATCCGCTCAGCCCGCTCCCCGGCGTCGGCCCGAAACACGCCGACGACCTGCGCCGCACCATCCGGCTGGCGGGCCTGCTCGGGGTGAAGCACGTGGTGACCATGTCCGGCACACCCGGTTCCGACCCCGGCGCCGCGTACCCGTCCTGGGTCGTGAACCCGTGGGACGGCGTCTACATGGACGTCCTGGACTACCAGTGGGGCGTGGCGGTGGAGTTCTGGAGGGAGATCGACGCGCTGGCCCGGGAGCACGACGTCCGGGTGGCCGTCGAGATGCACCCGCACAACCTGGTGTTCTCCCCGGTCACCCTGAAGCGGCTGGTCGAGGAGACCGGCGCCACCAACGTCGGCGCGGAGATGGACCCCTCGCACCTGATGTGGCAGGGCATGGACATCGTGGCCTCCATCAAGTGGCTCGGCCCGCTGGTGTTCCACGCCGCGGCGAAGGACGCGACGCTCTGCCCCGGCGCAGACATCCGTGGCGTACTGGACTCGTCGTTCACCCGCGTGCCCGCCGACGCCCCCGGCAAGGTGCCCACCGGCTACGGCTTCTGGTGCAACGCCTGGCCGGAGAACCCGGCGTGGAAGTTCGTCGCCGTCGGCCTCGGACACGACACCGCCTACTGGACCGAGTTCCTGCGCGCTCTCGCGGAGGTCGACCCGGACATGGCCGTGAACATCGAGCACGAGGACGCCGCCTATTCCCGGACCGAGGGGCTCGCCCTGGCCGCCAAGAACCTGCACAGCGCGGCGGCCGGTCTCTGACCCACCGCCGCGCCCGTGGCCCCGTACCCGCGGGAGCGGGTGCGGGGCCACGGCTCGTCCAGGGGCCGGGGGGTCAGGGGTGGCTGGTCAGGTAGCCGCCCATGGAGGTGAAGTACGCGGTGGCGGCCATCTCGTGGCCCTCCTCGGTCCGTACGCGCGTGATGGCCAGGCCGTGGTTGCGGCCGGTGCGGGCGTCGGCGCCGGCGACGATGACCACGCCGTCGCCCTCGCGGTAGAAGATGCGGCCGGGAGTGCCGCCGTACCGGCCCTGGGACACGACCGCGGCCAGGACTTCGAGGCGCTTGCCCTGGTGGAAGGCGTAGGCGCTGGGGTACGGCTCGGACTGGGCGCGGACCAGGCGTTCGAGGTCCTTTGCCGGCCAGGTCCAGTCGATGCGGATGTCCTCGGCGGACCGCTTGTGGAAGAAGCTCGCCCGGGACCGGTCCTGCGGGGTGAACTGGGTCTGCCCGGCGGCGATGAGGTCGAGCGCGCCGATCGTGACCGGGGCGATGAGGTCGACGGTCTTGTGGAAGAGGTCGGTGGCGGTGTCCTTCGGCCCGACCGGGACCGCCTCCTGCCGGACGATGTCCCCGGCGTCGAGCTCCTCGTTCATCATGTGCGCGGTGACGCCCACTTCGGACTCGCCGTTGATCAGGGCCCAGATCAGCGGGGAGAACCCGGCGTACTTCGGCAGCAGCGAATCGTGGACGTTGAGCGTGCCCCGCCGTGGCAGGCCGAAGATGCGCGGGGGGATCCACGTCCGCCAGTTGTTCGCCACGATGATGTCCGGGTCGGCCTCCTTGAGGCGCTCGAACAACTCGTCGTCGTCGGGGCGGTTGCGGATCAGCACCGGGACGCCGTGCTCCTCGGCGAGGTCGGCGACGGAGTCGCTCCAGATCTTCTCGTACGCGTGCTCGCTCTTGGGGTGCGTCACGACCAGGACCACATCATGTTCGGAGTCCAGGAGGGCTCGCAGGGTGCGGTGCCCCCATGTCTGATAACCGAACATGACGACCCGCATGGGGTTCCTCCTCGCAGCAGGGGATGACCGAGGGGCAAGTAAAGCAAGGCTTACCTTATTGCGCAACGATCCTCCGTGGCGGGCCAGTTGGTGCCCGTGGGCAATCCGCATTCCCTGCGGTGGCCTATCGACAGCCTTGCTGGTTTAGCTTAGGCTCACCTAAGTTCTCGGCGTGTCGCTTCGTCGGCGTGCCCCTTCGCATCTTCCGCACGCCTGAAAGGCGATTGCCCCGCACGATGGGAGTGACATGTCACAGGTTCTTCCTGGTGACGCCTTGCCGGTCCACGACTTACCGGTCCACGACCTCATAGGCATCGGCTTCGGGCCGTCCAATGTGGCCATGGCGATCGCACTCAGCGAGCACAACGCACGCACCGGGGGACAGGGAGCGATCAGCGCTCGCTTCTTCGAGCAGCAGCCGCGCTTCGGCTGGCACCGTGGCATGCTCATCGACGACGCCACCATGCAGGTGTCCTTCCTCAAGGACCTGGTGACCCTGCGGAACCCGGCCAGCGAATTCAGTTTCCTCTGCTACCTGCAGAGCAAGGGGCGGCTGATCGACTTCATCAACCACAAGAACCTCTTCCCGCTGCGGGTGGAGTTCCACGACTACTTCGAGTGGGCCGCGGCCAAGGTCGAGGGCATGGTCTCCTACGGCCACGAGGTTGTCGGCGTCGCGCCCGTCATGCGTGACGGCGCCGTGGAGTACCTGGACGTGACGGTCCGGTCGGGGGAGGGGCTGGAGGTCCACCGGGCCCGCAACCTCGTCATCGGCACCGGGCTGCGCCCCTTCATGCCGGAGGGCGTGGAACGCGGTGACCGCGTCTGGCACACCTCCGAACTGCTGGCGAAGGCCGGGCAATTGGAGGGCACCTCGCCCTCCCGGTTCATCGTCGTGGGCGCCGGGCAGAGCGCCGCCGAGAACGTGGCCCATCTGCACCGCCGCTTCCCCGGGGCCGAGGTGTGCGCGGTCTTCTCCCGCTACGGCTACAGCCCCGCCGACGACAGCGGTTTCGCCAACCGGATCTTCGACCCGGCGGCGGTCGACGACTACTTCGCCGCGCCCGAGGACGTCAAACGGCGGCTGATGGACTACCACGGCAACACCAACTACTCCGTGGTGGACATCGATCTGATCGACGACCTGTACCGGCAGACGTACCGGGAGAAGGTCCTCGGCGCCGAGCGGCTGCGCTTCCTCAACGTGTCCCGGGTCACCGAGGTCAAGGAGACACCCGCCCAGGTCCGTGCCACCGTGCGGTCCCTCGTCACCGGCGAGGAGACCTTCCTCGACGCGGACGTCGTGGTCTTCGCCACCGGTTACCGCCCCGTCGACCCCATCGGACTGCTCGGCGAGGCCGCCGGCCACTGCCTCCGCGACGACGAGGGCCGGGTCCGCGTCGAGCGTGACTACCGCATCGCGACGGACCCCGGCCTGCGCTGCGGCATCTATCTGCAGGGCGGCACCGAGCACACCCACGGCATCACCTCGTCGCTGCTGTCCAACACCGCGATCAGGGTCGGCGAGATCCTGGACTCGCTCCTCGACCGGGGCGCCACGTCCGCTTCCCCCGGGGCCCGGCCGGTCGCCGACGAAGTCGGCAGCACGGCGCGTTGAGGATGACGTACTGAGACATGGGCACGACGGTGATGGAGCGCCCCGTATCGGGGGGCGCGGCAGAGGCCCGCCGGTGGCGGGGTGTGGGGCTGGGCGTGCTGGTGCTGGTCCTGGTGGCCGTGGCGGCGGTGTCGCTGGCCGTCGGTGCGCGCGCGCTGAGTCCCGCCGAGGTGTGGCACGGGTTGTTCGCCGGGCCGGAATTCGATCAGCGGCTCACCGGGATCAGGCTCATCGTGCGGACGGTGCGGGTGCCCCGGACGGTGCTCGCGATCGTGGCGGGCGTCGCCCTCGGGGTCGGCGGGGCGCTGATCCAGGGGTACACGCGCAATCCGATCGCGGACACGGGGCTGCTGGGGGTGAATGCCGGTGCCTCGTTCGCCGTGGTGTCGGTCATCGCCGTGTTCGGGTTCGCCGACCCCTTCCAGTACGTCTGGTTCGCCTTCCTGGGGGCGGCGGTCGCCGGTGTCGTGGTGTTCGGGCTGGCGAGCATCGGCCGGGGCGCCGGGAATCCGCTGACGCTCGCACTGGCCGGGCAGGGGATCACGGTGTTCCTGGCGGCGATGACCACGGCGGTCGCGCTGGCGGACCAGAAGTCGCTGAACGCGCTGCGGTTCTGGAACGCGGGTTCCGTGGCCGGTGTCGGATTCGATGTCATCTGGCCGGTGACCGCGTTCATCGCCGTCGGGCTGGTGCCGGCCGTGATCACGCTGCCCGCCGTCAACCTGCTCAACCTGGGGGACGACGTGGCGCGGGGGCTGGGCGTGAACATCGCGCTGAACCGGACCATCGGCATCGTCGCGATCACCCTGCTGGCGGGCGCGGCGACGGCGGCGTGCGGCCCCATCGCGTTTCTCGGGCTCATGGTGGCCCATGTGGCCCGGTATCTGACCGGGCCGGACTATCGCTGGCTGGTGCCGTACGCGGGCCTGCTCGGCGCCGTCGTCCTGCTGGTCTGCGACATCGTGGGGCGGGTGGTGGTGCGGCCGGGCGAGTTGGACGCGGGTGTGGTGGTGGCCCTCCTGGGCGCCCCGTTCTTCGCGGCCCTGGTGTGGCGCGGAAAGTTCAAGGACACATGAGCGGAACAGATGTGAAGCGAACGGTCGCGAAGCCATCGGTGGTCGCGCCGGGGGTGCGGCTCGGCGGGCTGTCGTTCGTGTGGCGGCCCTGGCTCGTCGGCGTCACCCTGCTGCTGGCGGCGGCGGCCTTCCTGGTGTTCTGCCTGTCCATCGGCGTCGGGGAGTTCCCCATCGGCCTGTCCCGGGTGGTCGCCACGGTCCTCGGCGGGGGCGAGCGGGTCGACCGGTTCGTCATCATGGACCTGCGGATGCCACGGGCCCTGGCCGGGCTCGTCGTGGGGATCGCGCTGGGGGTGTCCGGGGCGATCACGCAGTCCGTCGCGCGCAACCCGCTGGCCAGCCCGGACATTCTGGGAATCACCGGGGGCGCCGGTGTGGTCTCGGTGTTCCTGGTGACGGTGTCGGGCGGGGCCGGCACGGCGGTCGTCAGCGCCGTGGGGCTGTCCGTGGCGGCGCTCGCGGGCGGTCTCGGCACGGGGCTGCTGGTGTACTTCCTGGCGTGGCGGCGCGGGATCGACGGTTTCCGGCTCATCCTCATCGGCATCTCGGTGAGCGCCGTGATGGAGGCGATCACGACCTGGCTGCTGGCCACCGCCGACATCAAGGATGTGGCCCGGGCCCAGGCGTGGCTGGTCGGCTCGCTGGACAACCGCTCGTGGGGCGAGGTCCGGATGGGCGTGTGGTGCACGCTCGTCCTGCTGGCCGTCGTGTCCTGCGCCGCGTTCCAGTTCAAGCCGATGCACCTGGGCGACGAGGTCGCCGCGGGCCTGGGCGTCCGGTACGCGATGGTGCGGGCCGTCCTGCTGCTGTGCGCGGTGCTGCTGGCCGGTGTGGCGGTGAGCGTGGCGGGCCCGGTCCCGTTCGTCGCGCTGGTGGCGCCGCAGGTGGCGATGCGTCTGGTCCGGTGCCCGACGCCGCCGATGGTGGCCTCCGGCGTGGTGGGCGCGCTGCTGCTGATCGGCGCGGATCTGATCGCGCGCACCGCGCTGCCGATCACGCTCCCGGTGGGCGTGGTCACCGCCGCGATCGGCGGCCCTTTCCTCGTCTGCCTGCTGGTGCGGGCGAACCTCGGATAGACGGCAATGAAGGGGACGAACGTGAAGACAGGGGCACGTGTGAGCGCCGAGTGCGTCACCGGGACGGAAACCGGCACCGAGACCGGCACCGAAACCGGCACCGAGACCGCATCAGGGGCCCAGGGCCTCTCACGGCTGGCGGCCCGAGGCGTCACCGTCGGGTACGGCGGCCGCAACGTCATCGACGACCTGGATGTGGCGATCCCGACGGGCGTGATCACCACCATCATCGGGCCCAACGGCTGTGGGAAATCCACGCTGCTGCGCACCCTGACCCGGCTGCTGAAGCCCGCCGGGGGGACCGTCGTGCTGGACGGCGAGGACATCGCCCGGCTCAGGACCCGGGACGTGGCGAAGAAGCTGGGCCTGCTGCCGCAGGCGCCGGTCGCGCCGGAGGGGCTGACGGTGGCCGACCTGGTCGCCAGGGGCCGCCATCCGCACCAGAGCTGGCTGCGGCAGTGGTCCTCGGACGACGCGGACGTCCTGGAGCGCGCGCTGGCCATGACCGGGGTGTCGGATCTGGCCGACCGCCCGGTCGACTCGCTCTCCGGCGGGCAGCGTCAGCGGGTCTGGATCTCCATGACCCTGGCCCAGGGCACCGATCTGCTGCTCCTCGACGAGCCGACCACCTACCTGGATCTGGCGCACGCGATCGATGTGCTCGACCTGGTGGACGACCTGCACGAGTCGGGGTGCACCGTCGTCATGGTGCTGCACGACCTCAATCTGGCCACGCGGTACAGCGACAACCTCGTGGTGATGCGGGCGGGTTCGATCCTGGCGCAGGGGCACCCCCGTGACGTGATCACCGCCGAGCTGCTGGACGAGGCGTTCGGGCTGCGGGCCACGGTCGTTGACGATCCGGTGGGCGACCGGCCGCTCATCGTGCCGATCGGGCGCACCCACGTCCGGCTGGACCAGACCCCGGCCAGGGCCCGGCCAGGTCCCGGCCAAGAAATATCCAAGTAAGGCTAGGCTGGCCTCACTTGGGCGAGATAAGGTTTGCCTGCCCTTAGTCAGGGACGTAACGGCGGCGCGACAGCAAGGGATTCCGGATGCTCCTCCAGAGAACGACGCGTACGACGCCAGGGCGGCGGTCAGCGGCGGCACTCTCCGCCGCGGCCCTCGGCATCGGCCTCCTCGCCGGATGTGGCGCGGACTCGGCGGACACCACGGGTGACGACGACCCGGCCGCAGCCTCCGGCGCCTTCCCGGTCACGGTGGAGCACGCGTTCGGATCCACGAAGATCACCGAGGCGCCCCAGCGGGTCGTCTCCCTCGGCTACACGGACGACCAGGCCATGCTGGCGCTCGGCGTCAAGCCGGTCGGCATGGTCGACCAGTACCCGAACCCGGCGGGCAAGGAGCCCGACATCAACACCCAGTGGCCCTGGGTGAAGGACAAGTGGGGCGGCACCCGGCCCGAGGTCGTCATGAAGAACGGCGACACCGGCCCCGACTACGAGAAGATCGCCTCCCTGCGGCCGGACCTGATCGTGGCGGTCTACTCCGAGATCGACAAGGCCGCCTACGACAAGCTCTCCAAGATCGCCCCGACCGTGGGCCGCACCAAGGGCGAGAAGGAGCCGTTCAGCGCCCCCTGGCAGGACAACGCCGCGCAGATCGCCAAGGCGCTGGGCAAGGAGGACGAGGGCACCGAGCTGGTGCGGGGCGTTCAGGACAAGCTCGACGCGGCCAAGAAGGCGCATCCGAAGTTCGCCGGGCAGACCGCCGTCGCGCTGTCCTGGTACAAGAACTCGGTGGCGCCGTTCACCTCCACCGATGTGCGCGGACGACTGGTGACGGGCATCGGCTTCACCTATCAGGCCAAGGTCGACGAGGTCGCGGACGGGAAGTTCTTCACCGTCCTCTCGCCCGAGCGCGTCGACCTGGCCGACGCCGACCGCGTCTTCGTCATCAACGACGCGGCGGACCAGCGGGCGCTGAAGAAGTTCAAGCTGTTCACCAACCTGGACGCCGTGAAGAAGGGCAAGGTGTCGTACCTGCTGGACAGTGAGGGCCCGGCCGTCGGCGCGGCCATGTCCCAGAGCACCCTGCTGTCCCTGCCGTACGCGATCGACCAGCTCGTCACGTCGGCCGGCCAGGGGTGAGCGTCACCGACGCACCTGTCGCCCCGGCCACCCTGCGCACGGCCACCGGACGCGTGGCCACCCGATGGGTCGCGGCGCACTGCCGCGAGGTGCCGTGGCTGACGGCCGCCACCGTGCTCACCACCGTGGCCGGGGCGGCGCTCCAAGTGCTCCCGGTGCTTCTGCTCGGCCGGGTGGTCGACGGAGTGGTCGAGGGCGAACCGCGGTCGGCCCTGGTCACGGTCGGGGTGCTTATGGGTGCCGCCGCGCTGCTCGGCGCGGCGGCCACCGCGGTGTCGACCTATCTGATCGGACGGCTGGGCGCGGATCTGCTCGCGCGGCTGCGGGAAGGCGCCGTGCGCGCGGTGCTGGGGATGCCGAGCGCCCGAATCGAGCAGGTGGGCCGGGGAGACGTGCTCTCCAGGGTCGGCGACGATGTGGCCGTGCTGTCCAAGGGCATCCGCACGGCCGTCCCCACGGTGTTCTCGGCGGGCGTGCTGGTCCTCATCGCCACGGCCGGCATGTTCGGTCTCGACTGGCGGCTCGGCCTGGCGGGCGCCGGCGCGCTGCCCGCGTACGCGCTGGCCCTGCGCTGGTACCTCCCCCGGTCCGCCCCGCTCTACCAGAGGCAGCGGGCGGCCCAGGCCGACCGCGCACAGGCGCTGATCAGCGGACTGAACGGGATCGACACGGTCCGGGCCTACCGCCTGGAGGGCGCCTTCCGCGAGAAGGTCACCCGTGAGTCGTGGCGCGTGCGCGATCTCGGCATCGAGGTGTTCCGGTTCTTCGGCCGGTTCGTCGGCCGGGAGAACCGCGCCGAGTTCATCGGGCTGGTGCTGATCATCGTGGTGGGATACGCGCTGCTGGAGGCCGACGCCGCCAGCCTGGGCGAGGTGTCGTCGGCCCCGCTGATGTTCCACCGGCTGTTCACGCCGCTGGGCTCCATCATGTTCACCTTCGACGAGGCGCAGAAGTCGGGCGCGAGCCTGACCCGGCTGGTCGGGGTGGTCGGGGAGGCCGCTCAGGACCGGCTGGTGGGCGACGCGGCCGTCGCGCCGCCGGACGCCGTGCCGCACCCGGTGACGGTGACGGGGCTGACGTATCGCTATCCCGGCGCCGAGGACCCGGTCCTCCGGGACGTCAGCCTGACCATCCCGGCCGGTGGTTCGCTCGCGCTGGTGGGGGCGACGGGCGCCGGCAAGTCGACCCTGGCCGCGCTGATCGCGGGCATCGGGACCCCGCAGGCCGGGTCGGTGCACATCGGGCCGACCGACCTCGCCGGTCTGGACGAGGCCGGGGCACGGTCCCTGGTGAGCATCCTCACGCAGGACACCCATGTGTTCTCCGGTCCACTCGCCGACGACCTGCGGCTCGCCGCGCCGGAAGCGACCGACGCCGAGCTGATGGACGCGTTGCGCACGGTCGGAGCCGGGGGGTGGGTCGACGCGCTGCCCGACGGGCTGCACACCATGGTCGGCGAGGGCGGCGAGCGCCTGGACGTCACCAAGGTCGCCCAGATCGCCCTGGCCCGGCTGGTGCTGCGCCGGTCGCCGGTGGTGGTGCTCGACGAGTCGACCGCGGAGGCGGGCAGCGAGGGCGCCGCCGGACTGGAGCGGGTCGTGCTGGCCGCGTGCGCGGGCCGGACCACGTTGTTCGTGGCACACCGGCTGACCCAGGCGATGGCGGCGGACCGGATCGCCGTGCTCGACGCGGGACGGGTCGTGGAGCAGGGGACGCACGAGGAGTTGGTGGCCCTGGGCGGCCGTTACGCCCGGCTGTGGCGGGCCTGGCGAGAAGGCAGCTAGGCACGCCCTGACGCACATGAGGTCGTCAGGACGTGGTGTTCGTGATGTGGAAGGAATGCTGAGTCTTCGATGATGGAACCGAGCGCTCGTCGCGTACTGCTTTCGCCCGCGCGCCTTTCCGGCGTACGCCGGCGGACCGGTGACTTCTCCGACAGGACCATCGCCGAAGCGTGCGCCGTCGGGCTGTCGTACTGGGCGACGGGCCGGAGCCCCGACGGCATCGACCTCACCCCCGCCACCCTGTTCGCCGACGTCCTCGGCTGGGTCGACAACGGCGGTACCGCGCCCGGCGGTTGGGAGGCCGGCGCGGACGGCCGCGGCATCACCCTCCCCGAAGGCGTCGTACCGGCCGACGCGCAGCTCGCGCTGGACGACCTGGCCGACTTCCCCGACCGGCCCCTCGGCACCATCGGCCCGTCCGGCGTGGCGGCGCGGCTCGCCGCCCTGGCCGAGTGGAACGACACCCACGCCGACCGGGTCCGCCCGACCATCGTGGAGATGTTCCGCGAGCAGGCGCGCACCCGGCCGGACGCCGTCGCCATCGTCGACGAGCACCGGTCGCTGACCTACCGTGAGGCAGCCCAGCTCTCCGGCCAGCTGGCCCACCACCTCATCGAGCGCGGACTCGGCCCCGAACAGGTCGTCGGCATCTCCCTCGGCCGCTGCGCCGACATGGTGGTCGGGCTGCTCGGCGTGCTCCGGGCGGGGTGCGCCTTCGTACCGCTCGATCCGCGGTGGCCCGCCGAGCGCCGGGCCGTCGTCATCGCCGACGCCCAGGTCGTGGCGCAGCTCAACGACTCGGGCGAGCACGGCCCGGGTGAACCGCACGCCGTGGCCGTCGACCTCGGCGACTGGGATTACGGTGCCTTCCCCGCGCAGGGACCCGAGGTCACCGTCCCCGGCGACGCCCTGGCCTACGTGATCTTCACCTCCGGTTCGACCGGGCGGCCCAAGGGCGCGATGATCCGGCACGAAGCCATCAGCGAGCGCCTGCTGTGGCAGGGCCACGAGATCCTGGGCTTCGGCCCTGACGACGCGTCGCTGTTCAAGGCGCCGCTGTCCTTCGACATCTCCATCAACGAGATCTTCCTGCCGCTGGTGCACGGCGGCAGGCTGGTGGTCCTGCGGCCCGGCGGCGAACGCGACCCCCACCATCTGCTGAGCGTGATCGACGGGCAGCGCGTCACCTTCACCTACCTGGTGTCGTCCATGCTGGACGTGCTGCTGGAGATCGCGGGCGACTCCGGGCGGCTGGCCGGCCTGCGGCACGTGTGGTGCGGCGGCGAGGTGCTGACCCCGGAGCTGTACGAGCGGTTCCGCACCCGGCTCGACATCCCGCTTTACCACGGCTACGGCCCGGCCGAGACCACGATCGGTGTCTCACACGTCGTCTACCGGGGCGTGGCGGAACGCCTGTCGACCTCGATCGGCAAGGCCAACCCCAACACCCAGCTGTACGTGCTCGACGACGAACTGCGCCCGGTCCCGGTCGGGGTCGGCGGCGAACTGTACGTGGGAGGCTTCCTCCTGGGGCGCGGATACATCGGCGCGCCCGGTCTGACGGCGTCCCGGTTCGTGGCGAACCCCTTCGCGGGGGACGGGTCCCGGCTGTACCGGACCGGTGACCTCGCGCGGTTCGCCCCGGACGGGTCGCTGGACTTCCTCGGCCGGGCCGACAACCAGATCAAGATCCGCGGAATGCGGCTGGAGATCGAGGACGTCGAGGTCGGCCTCGCGGAGCACCCGCGGGTACGGCACACCTGTGTCGTCGCGAAGAAGAACGCGGCGGGCGGCACCCACCTGGTGGGCTACGTGATCCCGGCCGCCGGGAGCGAGGACCTGCGCGCGGACGAGGTCACGGCGTGGGCCGCCGAGCACATGGTGGAGTACATGGTGCCCGCCCACATCGTCGTGATGAAGGAGTTCCCGCTCACCGCGAACGGCAAGCTCGACCGCCGCGCGCTGCCGGAACCCGCGACGGGTAAGGGCCCGCTCGTCCCGCCCGCCACCGAGAACGAGCGCGTGGTGTGCGCGGCGGTCGCCAAGGTGCTGCGGCTGGACGCGGTCGGTGTCGACCAGGACTTCTTCCAGCTCGGCGGGGACAGCCTGCTGGCCATCTCGCTGCTGAGCGCGGTGCGCGAGGCGGGCCTCCACCTCACGACCGGGCAGATCTTCACCCACAGCACCGTGGGGGCGCTGGCGGCGGTGGCGAGCGTCGAGGACGCCGCCACCGTGGACCACGCCGATGTGGCCACCGGTTCCGTCGTGGGATCGCCCATCGTGCGGTGGCTCGGCGAGACCACGGACGCGATCGACGGATTCGTGCAGTCGGTCGTGGTGAACACCCCGGCGGACCTGACCGCCGACGCCCTCGACGCGATCCTCACCGCCGTGGTCGGGCGGCATGACATGCTGCGCGCCAGGCTGGTGCGCGGCGACCGCTGGAGCTTCGACATCCCGGCGGCGGACCGGGCCGTCGCCGGATGGCAGGAGAGCGACCGGCCGCTCCAGGAGTGCGTCGCGCTCGCCACCGGCGGCCTGGACCCGGCGGGCGGTGTGATGCTGCGGGCCGTCTGGCGACGCGCGGCACGGCAGCTGGTCATGGTCGTCCACCACGTGGTGATCGACGGCGTGTCCTGGCGTGTCCTGATGGACGACCTGGCCACGGCTTGGCGGCAGTTCGCCTCGGGCGCGCCGATCGCGCTGCCCCCGGTGGGCACGTCGTTCCGGCGCTGGACGCAGCTGCTGGCACAGGCCGGGTTCGAGGCGGACCGTGCGTACTACCGGCGTCCCCTGCCGGGCGTGGACGGGCTCGTGGGCAGGCGCGCGCTCACCGACGCCGACACCGTCGCGCGGGAGCGGGTGCGGACCGTCTCGGTCGGCCCCGAGGTCACGGCCGCGCTGCTGGGCGAGATTCCCGCGACGTTCCACACGGGCGTGGGCGAGGTGCTGCTCACCGCGCTCGCCGTCACCCTCGCCCGATGGCGCCGCGACCTCGGTCAGGAGCAGACGTTCGCGCACATCGAGCTGGAGGGCCACGGCCGCGAAGGACGGTTCGTGGCGGACGCCGCCGGATTCGAACCGGAGCTGTCGCGGACCGTGGGCTGGTTCACCACCCTGTTCCCGGTGACCGTGGACCCCGGCGCGGCAGCCGATCTCACCGACCCCGCCTATCTGGGCGCCGCGCTCAAGGCGGTCAAGGAAGACCTCGCCCGCGTGCCGGGGAACGGGCTTTCCTACGGCGCCCTGCGGTATCTGCGCGGCGCCGAGTTCGACGCCCCCGCACCGCAGGTGCTGTTCAACTACCTGGGCCGCTTCGATGCGGGCGCCTCCGGGGACTGGCAACTCTCCGCACCCACTGGGCAGTTGGGCGAGAGGCGCGATCCGAGGATGCGCCTTCCGCGCGCCCTGGAGTTCAATGCCATCACCGAACCGGCCGCGACCGGCGCGTACGAACTCGTCACCGCCATCTCCTGGCCGGACGGCGTGTTCACCGACGAGGACATCGCGACCCTCGGCGCGTACTTCCGCGAGGCCCTGACCGGGCTGGCCGGGCTCGACCGGGGCGGCCACTCGCCGAGTGACTTCGCCCCGGTGCCGCTGACCCAGGCCGACGTCGACGCCCTGGACGGCCCGGCGCTGCGCGACATCCTGCCCCTGACCCCGCTGCAGGAGGGCCTGTACTTCCACTCCGTCTTCGACGACGACTCGACGGGCGCCTACGTCGAGCAGCAGCTGCTGACCCTGGATGGCGAGGTGGACCCCGACCGGCTCTCGGCGGCGGCCACCCGGTTGCTCACCCTGTACCCGAACCTGGCCGCGCGGTTCACCGCCCTCGCCGACGGCCGCGTGGTCTCGGTGCTGGAGAGCGGCGTGGAGGCGCCCTTCACCACACTGGACCGCCCCGGCATCACCGACGACGAGATCCGCGCCGTGGCCGAGCGGGACCGCCGCGCCGGGTTCGACCTGGCCACCGGGCCGCTGATGCGGTACACCCTCATCCGCGAGGGCCCCGGGCGCGACGTTCTGGTGCAGACCGTGCACCACATCATCGCCGACGGCTGGTCGGTGCCCCCGATGCTCCGTACCCTGCTCGCCGAATACCACGCGCCCGGGTCCGGGTATCCGCTCGGCGGCTTCCCCGGCTACGTACGCCGTCTCGCGAGACGCGACGCCGACGAGAGCGACCGGGTGTGGCGCGATCAGCTCGCCGGGCTGCCCGGTCCTTCGCTGGTCGCCGAGGGGCACACCCCGTCCGACCGGTTCGCCGACACCGCCGTGGTGCCGGAGGAGGACATCGACGCGGCGGCCCGCGCGGCCGGTGTGCCGCTGAGCGTGGCCGTGCACAGCGCCTGGGCGGTGACGCTGGGCGGCATCCTGCACGGCAGGGACGTGGTGTTCGGATCCACGGTGTCCGGCCGGGACGCGGAGGTGCCCGGCATCGAGGACATGGTGGGGCTGTTCATCAACACGATCCCCGTACGCGCCCGGTGGACCGGTACCACCACCGCCCGCGACCTGCTCGCCTCGGTGCGCGAACACCAGAGCGCGGTGCTGCCGCACCAGCATGTCTCGCTGGCGAGGATCGGCCGCCGGGCCGGCGCGGGCACGCTGTTCGACACCCTGGTGGTGTTCGACGTGGCGACCGACGTGGACGGGCTGCGGCGGCCCGGCGACACGCTCGTCATCACCGGCATCGTCAACGAGGGCGCCCCGCACTACCCGTTGACGCTGGTGGTCGAGCGCGCGCCCGAGGGCCGCCCGCGCTTCAACCTGATCTACGACGGCGCACTGCTGCGGGAGGCGACCGCCCGGGCGGTCCTGCACACCTTCACCCAGGCCCTCACCGGCCTGCTCACCCGCCCGGACGCCCCGGTCGACACCCTGACACCGGAGGGTGCCCGGCATGCCGCGCCGCCGGTCACCCCGGCCACCCTGGGCGCGCTGTTCGACGCCGCCGCCCGCCGCGACCCGGCCGCCACCGCCGTCACCTGGTGCGGTCTCGACGGCGACGCCCGCTCACTGACCTACGGCGAACTGGCGGACGCCAAGGACGGGCTGGCCTCGGCCCTGCGCGCGGCCGGGGCCGGGCCGGGCCGGCGCGTCGCCGTCGCCGTCCCGCGCTCCGTCGAGCAGGTCGTCGCCCTGGTCGCGGTCGTCACTGCGGGCGGCGCGTACGTACCGCTGGACCTGGCCTATCCGGACGAACGGCTGGAGTACATCCTCGCCGACGCCGCTCCGGACGTCGTTCTCGTGGACCGTGAGCAGCGGGGCCGCTGCACGCGGCTGCTGGCCCGGGCGGGCGTACCGGCCCGGGTGCTCGTGCCGGAGGAGGAGCCGCCGCGGACCGCCACCGGGCCCGGTCCGGAGGCCGCCTGGCACGACCCCGCGTACGTGATCTACACGTCCGGATCGACCGGCAGGCCCAAGGGCGTCGTCGTCCCGCACTCCAGCGTGGTGTCGCTGCTCGTGAACACCCGGCCCGGCATGGGCTTCGGCCCAGACGACGTCTGGGTCCAGTTCCACTCCTTCTCCTTCGACTTCGCGGTCTGGGAGCTGTGGGGCGCGCTGGCGCACGGTGGTGAGCTGCTGGTACCGGAGTACGGGCTGACCCGCTCGCCGGTCGACTTCCACCGGCTGGTGCGCGAGCGCGGGGTGACCGTGCTCAACCAGACCCCGTCGGCGTTCTACCAGTTCATCGAGGCCGACCGGCAGGCCGGTGCGCCCCTGCCCGCGCTGCGCCGGATCATCTTCGGCGGCGAGGCGCTGGACCCCGGGCGGCTGCGCGGCTGGGTCGAGCGGCACGGCACCGGATCGCCCGAGCTGGTCAACATGTACGGCATCACCGAGACCACCGTCCATGTCACCCACCGGGTGCTGACCGAGGCGGACTTCCGCCCCGGTGGCGACACCAGCCCGATCGGCGGCCCGATTCCGGGCCTGGCCACCTATCTGCTCGACGACCGGCTCCGGCCGGTGCCACCGGGCCGGGTGGGCGCCATCTACGTCGCGGGGGACCAGGTGTCGCTCGGCTATCTGGGCAGGCCGGGGCTCACCGCGGGCCGGTTCGTGGCCAACCCGTTCACGGGCGACGGCTCTCGCATGTACCACACGGGCGACCTCGCGATCCGCACCCTCGACGGCGAGCTGGAGTTCACCGGGCGCGCCGATGATCAGGTCCAACTCAAGGGATTCCGTATCGAGTTGGGGGAAGTGGAGGGCGCGATCAGGGAACTCGACGGCGTGGCCGACGTGGCCGTCACCGTGGCGGACGGCGGCGACCACCTGGTCGCGCACATCGTGGGCCGGGTGCCCGGCGACCTCACCTCCCTGCTGTCCGCGAAACTGCCCGCGCACATGGTGCCGGGCCGGGTGCTGCCGGTGGACGCGCTGCCGCTGACGGTCAACGGCAAGCTGGACCGTAAGGCCCTGACCGAGCGGGCCGCACAGCACGACCCGCCGGTGGTTTCGAGTGGCGACGCGCTCAGCGCACTGGCCGACATCTTCGCCGACACCCTGCCCGGAACCGCTGTGGACGGTGACACCGACTTCTTCCGGGCCGGGGGCGACAGCATCGTCGCCATCACCGTGATCAACCGGGCCAGGGCGCTCGGCCTGCCGATCGCGCCACGGGACGTGTTCCTGCGCAGGACACCGCGCGCGCTCGCCGAGCACCTGGCGACGCGGACACCGCGGACCGCCCCGGCGCCCGCGCCCGCCCGCCGCGCGGACGGCCCGCTGACGCCGACGCCCATCATCCTGCGCCAGCGGGAACTGGGCGGATCCCTCGCCCGCTTCGCCCAGGCCAGAACGCTGGTCGCCCCGGAGGGCACCGGGGTCGCCGACGCCGAGCGCGCCGCGAACGCCGTCGTGGCCGCGCACCCGGCCCTCCGGCTGCGGCTGCGCGTCGAGCACGGGGTGTGGGCCCTGCGCACCGAGCCCACCCGCGAGGTCACCGTCGTGGCGACGGATGCCACCGACGCGACGGCCGTGGCGAACGAGGCCGCCGCACGGCTCGACCCCGAGTCCGGGAACGTGGTCGCGTTCGCATGGCTGGAGGCGAGCCGGACCCTCGTGGCCACCGTGCACCACCTCGCCGTCGACGCGGTGTCCTGGCTGGTCCTGCTGGACGACCTGACCACCGCCCTGCGCGGCGAGCCCCTGCCGCCGCCGACCACGCCGTACGCCGAGTACGCCGACGCGCTGGCGTCGCGGTCCGGCCACGCGATCGACGACCTCGGGCACTGGGCCGGCACGCTCCAAGCGCCCGAACTGCTGCCGGCTGTAGGGGAGTCGCGCAAGACCACCGTCGTGCTCGCGCCCGACGTGAGCGACCGCGTGACGCGGAGCGCGCCCGCCGCGCTCGGCGTCGGCCTCACCGAGCTGCTGTGCGGCGCCCTGCGCACCGCGCTCACCCATATCCAGTCCTCGCCCACCGATCTCGCGATCGACCTGGAGCGGCACGGCCGGGTCCCGGCGCTGGAACACCACGACTACACCCGCACGGTCGGCTGGTTCACCTCCATCGCGCCCGTACGGCTCGGTCCGCACACCGACCCCGTCGCGGCGGCGCACGAGGTCGCCGAGCGCCAGCCGGACGAGCGCGGACACATCGCGTACGGGCAGCTCCGATACCTCAACCCGCAGACGGCCCCGCTGCTCACCCGCCACCCCCAGGTGCTGTTCAACTACCTCGGCCGGGGCGGCGAGTCCCAGGCGCCGCGCCTCACCGGCGGCGACCGGGGCAGCCCGTACGCCGTCGAGGTCAACGCCTGGACCGACGCGGCCACCGGAAGCCTCCACGCGGACTTCACCCTCGCCGAGGGCGTCCCGGACGAGATCACCGAGCACTGGCGCAGCGCACTGCGACGCGTCGCGGACGCCTCCGCGACGGCCGAGCGCACGGCCCCGGTCACCCCGCTCCAGCGGGGCCTGTTCTTCCAGGCCCAGATGGCGGGCGCGGCCGGACACTACGTCGCGCAGAGCTGGTTCACCTTCGACCGGCGCCTGGACCCCGACGCGCTGGCCGAGGCGATGGCGCGGGTCATCGCGCGGTACCCGGTCGTGGCCGCCGGATTCGCCACCGACGACGACGGCAACCCGGTCCAGGTCCTGAGGGCGGGCCGACGCGTCGATGTCCGCACGATCGCGCTCGCCACGGACGCGGACGTCGACGCCCTGCGCGCCCGGGACCGCGACACGGGATTCGACGTGGCGGAACCGCCACTGATCCGGCTGACCGTGGTGCGGCTGCCCGACGACCGCGACGGGCTGCTGCTCAGCTACCACCTGCTGCTGTGGGACGGCTGGTCCCGCGAGATCGTGCTGCGGGACCTGTTCGACGCCTACCGCGCCGTTCTCGCGGGCGAACCACTGGACGCCACCCCCGCCACGCCGAGCTTCGAGGACCACGCGCGGGCGCTCGCCGCCAGGGACTGCGCCGTATCGGAGCGCTTCTGGGCCGAGCACCTGACCGGCCTTTCCGGCCCGACGCTGCTCGCCGGACCTGCCCCGTCCCTGTCCGACGACCTGCCGGACACGCTGGTGCACACCCTCTCCGCCGACCAGTCGGAGCTGCTGCGGGAAGCGGCCAGGGCGCACGGCGTCACGCTGAACTCGGTGCTGACCGGCGCGTTCGGCCTGCTGCTGGGCGCCCATACGGGCCGCGGCGACGCCGTGTTCGGCGTGACCGTCTCCGGCCGCGAGGGTGCGGGCCTGGACGGCATCGTCGGCGTGCTGCTCAACACCGTGCCGATGTGGACGCGGGCCCGGCCGGAGGACACGGTCGGCGCGTATCTGTCGGCCGTCCAGGCGGCCAGGGTCGAGGCGATGGACCACGAACACCTGGGGCTCGGCGAGATCCAGCGGGCCAGTGGGCACGACACCCTGTTCGACAACCTGTTCGTGCTGCAGAACTTCCTGGACCTGGACGCGCTCGCCGAGATGAACGCCCGGCACGGCATCACCTCGGTGAAGGCCGACGACTCCACCCACTACCCGTTCACCTGGGTCATCACCCCCGGCGACCGGCTTGATGTCAAACTGGAGTACCGCGACAAGGACGCCGGGCGCGCCCGCCGTCTCCTCGGCGACTACCTGCGCGTGCTCGACGGCCTGGCCCGCTCCACCGGACCGGTTGGTGCGCTGCCGGGGCTGGGCCCGTGGCCCTCGCGGGGGCCACGCACGGACATCGGCACGGACACCGTGGTCGACCGGTTCGACCGGGCGGCGGACCGCGACCCGCAACGGGTGGCGCTCGTCGCCCACGGCTCGACGCTGACGTTCGCCCAGCTCAGGGACCGCAGCCGGGCGGTGGCGGGGGTGCTCGCCCGGCGCGGCATCGGCCCCGAGCGGACCGTGGGCCTCGCGGTCCCGCGCTCCCTCGACTCGATCGTGGCGCTGTTCGCCGTGCTGCGCGTCGGCGCCGCGTATGTGCCGCTGGAGCTGGACCACCCGGACGAGCGGATCGCCGCCATCGTCGCGGACGCCCGCCCCGAGGTGATCCTCACCGTGAGCGCCGTATCGCCGCGGCTCACCGGCGACCTGATCGAGCTGGACCGCCCGCTGCCCGAAACCGAGCCGTGGGTGACGTACGCCCCGGACGACCCGGACCGGCTGCGGCACCCCGCGTACACGATCTACACCTCCGGCTCGACCGGCACCCCCAAGGGCGTGGTGACCGAGTACGCCGGGCTCACCAACATGCTGATCAACCACCAGCGCCGGATCTTCGAACCGGTGCTGGCCGAACACGGCCACCGGACCTTCCGGATCGCCCACACCGTGTCGTTCGCCTTCGACATGTCGTGGGAGGAACTGCTGTGGCTCGCCGACGGCCACGAGGTGCACATCTGCGACGAGGAACTGCGCCGCGACGCGCCCCGGCTGGTCGCCTACTGCCGGGAGCACGGCATCGACGTGATCAACGTGACCCCGACCTACGCGCAGCAACTGGTGGCCGAGGGCCTTCTCGACGACCCGGACCGGCGGCCCGCGCTGGTGCTGCTGGGCGGCGAGGCCGTCCCCCCGGCCCTGTGGCAGCGGCTCGCCGGGACCGAGGGGACGGTCGGCTACAACCTCTACGGGCCCACCGAATACACCATCAACACCCTCGGCGTCGGTACCTTCGAATGCCAGGATCCGGTGGTCGGAGTGGCGATCGACAACACCGATGTGTATGTGCTGGATCCGTGGCTGCGGCCGCTGCCGGACGGAGTGCCCGGCGAGCTGTACGTGGCGGGCATCGGCATCGCGCGCGGCTATCTCGGGCAGCCCGCCCGGAGCGCGCACCGCTTCGTGGCGTGCCCGTTCGGCGAACCCGGCGCGCGCATGTACCGCACCGGGGACCTGGTGGTCCGCCGCCCCGACGGCAACCTGATGTACCTGGGCCGCACCGACCAGCAGGTCAAGATCCGGGGGCACCGGGTCGAACCCGGCGAGGTCGAGGCCGCGTTCGCGGCACACCCGGCGGTGCGGTTCGCCGCCGCGGTCGCCCAGCCCGACCCGCGGGTCGACGGCGCGTACCGGCTGGCCGCCTATCTGGTGCTGGACGGCGCCGAGTTGGCGACGGTGGCCGCCGAGGTGGGCGCCGGGCTGCCGGATTTCCTGCGCCCGACGCACTACGCGCGAGTCGACAGCATCCCGCTGACGGTGAACGGGAAGGCCGACACCAAGGCGCTGCCGGAGGCCAAGCCGCTGGGCGCGCTGACCACGGCGGGGGAGCGGGGGCCCGCCACGGAAACCGAGACGGCGGTGTGCGAGTTCTTCGCCGAGGCACTGGATCTGGACGACGACGAGGTGAGCGCGGTGAGCGACTTCGTGTCCCTGGGAGGACACTCCATGCTGGCGGTGCGGCTGATCGGGCTGCTCCGCCGCGAGTACGGTCCTGTGATCACCATCCGGGATCTGTTCACCCTGCGCACCCCGGAAGCGATTGCCCGACACCTCGACAGCGCGGATTCCCGATGACGACATCCGACACCCAGCGGCCCCGCCCGGGGTCCGACATCCTCCGCACCGCGCTGCGCCGCAACCTCGGCGCCATGGCCCGGGGCACCGTCCTCATGGGCCTGTACCAGGCGGGTGAGACGGCGTTTCCCATCGCGCTCGGCCTGATCGTCGAACACACGATGCGCGACCGGAGCCCCGGCGCGCTCGGCCTGTCGATCGCCGCGCTGGCGGTGATCATCACGACGGTGTCGCTGTCGTGGCGGTTCGGGATGCGCGTCCTGCAGAAGGCCAACACCACCGAGGCGCACCACTGGCGGGTGAAGGTCGCGGGCTGTGGACTCCAGCCGGTGGCCTGGGACGTGGACCTCAAGTCCGGCGAGGTGTTGACCATCGCCACCGAGGACGCCGACCAGACCGCCGACATCATCGAAGTGGTGCCGCTGCTGATCAGCTCGCTGGTCGCGGTGCTGGTCGCGGCCATCGCGCTGGGCCTGGCCGACGTCCGGCTCGGCCTGCTGGTGATCGTGGGGACCGTCGCGATCCTGTCGGTGCTCAGCGTGCTGTCCAAACGGATCGGTTCCAGCACCCGCGAACAGCAGGCCCGGGTGGCGCGGGCGGGCGCGAAGGTCGCCGACCTGATCACCGGCCTGCGCCCGCTGCACGGCTTCGGCGGCAACCACGCGGCGTTCCGGTCCTACCGCGAGGTCAGCACGGAGGCGAAACACCAGGCGATCACGGTCGCCAAGGTCAATGGGGTGTACGCGGGCACCGCGCTGGCCCTCAACGCGGTCCTCGCCGCCGCCGTGACCCTGACGGCGGGCTCGCTGGCGTGGAGCGGCCGGATCACCATCGGGGAACTGGTCATGGCCGTGGGGCTCGCGCAGTTCATCATGGAACCGCTCAGACTGTTCTCGGAGATGCCCAAGTACGTGATGATGGCGCGCGCGTCGGCCGAGCGGATGGCGCTGGTGCTGTCCGCGCCCCCGGTGACGAGCCCGGGGCCGGGCCGTCCGGACGCGGGCGGAGACCTGGAGGTCGACTGCGTCCGGTACGGGACCCTGCGCAGGCTCAAGTTCCAGGTGGCCGCGGGCGAGTTCGTGGCGATCGCCGCCTACCAGCCGCGCGCGGCGGCCGACCTCGCGTCGGTCCTGGCCGTGCGCGTCCCGCCCGGCGCGTACGAGGGAGCGGTGCGGATCGGCGGACAGGAGCTGGCGGACCTGTCGATCGAAGAGGTCCGCGCGTGCGTGCTGGTGAACCCGTACGACGGGGAGATCTTCGCGGGCACCCTGCGGACGAACATCGACCCGTCGGGCACCAGCCGGACGGTGGCCGAGGCCGTCGAGGCGTCCATGCTGACCGATGTCGTCGCCCTCCACCGCGAAGGACTCGACTATGGTGTCCGCGACCGCGGCGCGAACCTGTCCGGGGGGCAGCGCCAGCGGCTGTCCCTGGCCCGCGCCCTCGCCGCCGACACCGACGTCCTCGTCCTGCACGACCCGACGACAGCCGTCGACGCGGTCACCGAACAGCTCATCGCGCGCAACGTCGCGAAGGCGCGCCGGGGCCGCACCACCATCGTGATCACCAGCAGTCCGGCCCTCCTGGACGCCGCCGACCGGGTCCTCGTCCTGGACGACGGCGTCATCACCGCCGAGGACACCCACCGCAACCTCCTCGCCACCGACGAGGGCTACTGCGCGGCGGTGGCCCGGTGAACCGGGTCGCTAGGCCAGCGCCCAGGCGACATCCCTGAGCAGGGCGTGCCGCCAGCCCGCCCGGTCGTGGCCGGACGCCGACCGCGAGACCCGTACGGTCGCGCCGGCCCGCTCGGCCAGGGTCTCGGTCAGCTCGCAGTGGGGCAGCATCCGTGTCTCGTGTTCCCCCACGTCGAACGCGACCCGCAGGCCGGACAGGTCCGGGCGCTCCCGCAGGCGCGCGGCGAGGGCGCCGCCGACCGGGCCGCCCAACGGGTCCGGCAGATCCGTGGCACCTGGGCTCCACCAGAACGACCCCGACTGGCAGGCGACGCGGTCCACCAGGTCCGGGAACTCCAGCGCCGCGTACATCGCGCTCAGCCCGCCCAGGCTCTGCCCGGCGACCACCAGCCGGTCCGGGGCGGCGGGTGCGCCGGATTCCGCCACCAGCGGCAGCAGTTCGTCCCGGATCGCCTCCCACAGCCCGGACCCGCACGCGAACTCGGCCTCCCGGTCCTTGGCCGGGAGGAAGACGAGCGTCGCGGCGGGCATCCCGCCACTGGCGTGGGCCGCGTCGAACGCGGCCATGGCCGGGTGCAGATACAGCCAGTCGTCCCCGTCGAGCAGCAGGACCACGGGCCCGCCGCCGCCCACCGGATGGACGCGCACGGTGCGCCGCCCGCCGAGCCGTTCGCTGCTCCAGCGGATCCGGGTGCGGGGGAGGGGGAGCACGTCCGTGTCGCCGATGACGGGCCAGTGCGGCTGGGCCGGGGCGTCCGGGGTCGCGGCGATGGACCGGTCGCCGCCGGCACCGGCCGGGTTGAACGGGTCGGCGTGCGCTTCGTCGCCCACCAGGAACTGGTAGGTCACCCGCAGCCGCGCGGGCATGCGCACCTCGGCGTACCAGCAGTCGGTGTCTCCCCACCGGCGCAAGGGGACGGGCTCCGACCAGCTCTCGAAGACGACGGTCGCCGGGGACCCGCGCCACAGGAACAGGGTCACCCAACCACCGCCCGCGGACGGTATCGAGGCCGGTGTCCCCGCCGCGTCCCAGAACGCGTCGGTGCCGGGTGTGCCGGGCAGTCCGAACGCGGCGAAGGCGTTGTCGATGTCGGCCGTGCCCAGGCGCATGAACGTCTCCTTGGGAGAAGGAAGGGACGCGGATAAGCCTCCGTCACTTAGGCTAGCCTAACTGGCCCGTTCGCTGGTCTCCGGTTCGTGCCGCGGGTCGCTGAGCTGCTCGCGCAGGTAGTTCCAGACCACCGCGATCAGCGCGGCAACCGGTACGGCGAGCAGGCTGCCCACGATGCCCGCCAGGCTGCCGCCCAGCGTCACCGCCAGCAGCACCACCGCGGCGTGCAGGCCGAGCCCACGGCTCTGGATCATGGGCTGGAACACGTTGCCCTCGAGCTGCTGCACCACGACGATGATCGCCAGCGCGATCAGCGCGTCCGTCACGCCGTTGGACACCAGCGCGATGAGCACCGCGACCGCGCCCGCGAACAGGGCGCCCACGATCGGCACGAACGCGGAGACGAAGGTCAGGACCGCCAGCGGGAGAACCAGCGGCACCCCCAGAGCCCACAGTCCGAGCCCGATGAGGACGGCGTCGAGCAGGCCGACCAGGGCCTGGGAGCGCACGAAGGCGCCCAGAGTGTCCCAGCCCCGCGCGGCCACGACGGGGATGTCGGTGGCGAGCCGGCCGGGCAGTTGGCGGGTGAGCCACGGCAGGAAACGCGGGCCGTCCTTGAGGAAGAAGAACATCAGGAAGAGCGCCAGAACGGCGGTGACCACACCGTCGACCACGGTGCTCAGCCCCGTGACCACCGTGGTGATCATGCTTCCGGCGCCGCTTTGTATGCGGGCGGCCGCGGCGTCGGTGGCCTCGGAGATCTGGGCATCGCCGATGTTCAGCGGTGGCCCGGCGACCCACTGGCGCACCTCGTGGATGCCCGCGGCCACGCCGTCGGTCAGCTGGCCGGACTGGGATGCCACCGGTACCGCGATCAGCGCCACGATGCCCGCGGCCACCAGCAGGAACACCACGGTCACGGCCGAGGCGGCCAGGGCCGGAGGCCACCCGCGCCCGCGCAGGAAACGGGCCGGGGGCCACGTCAGCGTGGTAAGGAGCAGGCCGACTATGAGCGGCCACACGACCGACCACATGCGGCCCAGAAGCCACAGCAGCACCGCGGCCATCACCAGGACCAGGAGCGACTCAAGGGAAATACGCGCCGATGCGCGGAGCGCGGCGCGGGTTCTCGTCGGATTCAACATGGCAGGCATGGGACCACCGGTACCCTCTTCGCGCTTCGCTATCGCCGCTGTTCAACGGCGCGTTCTTCCGCCCGGGCCCGGACAGCCCGGGGTGTGGAAGCAGCGTACCGGGGCAGTCGGCAGTGACGATCTTGACGCCGATACGCGAGGGGGCCGCCGCCCATGACCACGTCCGGCCGTCGGCCACGTAACGGTCGCCAGACACCTTCAGCCTGTGCAATCTCTCGGTCTGCTTCGGGCTCATCGCCCTTGTTCTCCTCGCGGCGGGCACCGCCGTGAAGGCCGGTGTCCGGGCGGCCGAGGACCATCCTGTCGCCGCCGTGGCCCTGGGGCTGGTGGCGCTTTCGGCCGCCGTGGCCATTCGCCGCCGCCGTGCCGGCCGACACCCGTCCCCGGCCCCTGCGGCGCGCGGCGACGTGCAGGACGTCCACGGCGTCGGCCTGCTCCTGCTCCAGGTACTCGTCCCGCAGAACGCCCTCCGACTCTCCCGTGCCGCTGGGTGAGCCGGGTGGCCCGGATCGCCTCGCTGGGCGCGTGGCCGAGCGCCGGGACGCCCGCCACGCCGAGCCCCGTGGAGACCAACTCCCGTGCGACGTCGTAGGCGTTGCTCCGGAACGCCACCTCCGCGTCGAATCCCGCGGCCGCGCACAGCCGGACCAGCGAAAGGGCCTCGGCCGTGCCCTCCGCGCCGGTGATCCAGCGGGCCTCGGCCAGTTGGGGAAGGCTCGCCCCCAGCCGGCTGTCCGCGGACCGCAGCAGGACCAGGTCCTCACGCAGCAGGGGGTGGCGGGTCAGCCGGTCGCTCGCCGTCGGGAAGCTGCCCAGCCTCAGCCGCCCGGTGACACCGGTGGCCGGCTCCCGTACCTGCTGGTCCAGATCGTCCAGGGGGGCCAGGGCCCGGCCACTGAGGTCCACCAGCCGGTGGGCCGCGGCTGTCGGCCGGATCCCGTGCGCCTCCCGCTCGAACAGGACGAGACCGGTGTCCCGCCCGCCGGCGGACCGTGAGTCCGCCACCGCACGAGACGTCGTTTCAGTTCCAGCGGTCGGGGTCGGCGGCGTTCCAGTCGGCCGCCCAGGACCCGGGGGGCTCGGCGAGCAACTGCCCGTGGCCGAGCCACTCGTACAGCTCCTCGTACGAGCGCAGCGTGGAGGGATCGACGCGCCGGTGAAGCATGCGCGGGCGCAGCTGCGCGGGATCGGTGACCCCCATCGACGCCATGATCTGCAGCGCGCTCGCCACCGTCGCCTCCTGCAGGCGCCGTACCCGGGGCGTCTTGTCGCCGACGTCGAGGGCGCGGGCCCGCCGGGGGTCCTGGGTGGTGACGCCGGTGGGGCAGGTGTTCGTATGGCACCGCTGGGCCTGGATGCAGCCCACGGCGAACATCATCGCCCGCGCGGCGTTGCCGTAGTCGGCGCCCTGCACCATGCGCTTGACCAGGTCGGTACCGGTGGCGATCTTGCCGCTCGCGCCGATCTTGACCCGGTCGCGCAGCCCCGCGCCGACGAGGGCGTTGTGCACGGTGAGCAGCCCCTCGGTGAGCGGGGCGCCGATGTGGTCGGCGAACTCCAGGGGCGCGGCGCCGGTGCCGCCCTCGGCCCCGTCCACGACGATGAAGTCGGGGGCCGTCCCCTCCTCCCGCATGGCCTTGCACACGGCGAGGAACTCCCGGCGCGAGCCCACGCAGAGCTTGAACCCGGCCGGTTTGCCGCCGGACAGCTCCCGCATCCGGGCGATGAAGCGGACGAGTTCGCGCGGCGTGGAGAACGCCCGGTGGTACGGGGGTGAGATGACCGTCCGGCCTTCGGGCACCTCCCGCACCCGCGCGATCTCGGCGTTGACCTTGGCTCCCGGCAGGACCCCGCCGATGCCCGGCTTGGCGCCCTGCGAGAGCTTGAGCGACACGCACTTCACCTGGTCGTGCGCGGCCTTGTCGGCGAACTCGCCGGGGTCGAAGTCGCCGCCCCGGGTGCGGCAGCCGAAGTATCCGGTGCCGATCTCCCAGATGAGGTCGCCACCCGGCCGCAGGTGGTACTCCGACAGGCCGCCCTCGCCGGTGTCATGGGCGAAACCCCCGGCCGCCGCGCCCCCGTTCAGGGCGAGGATCGCGTTCGCCGAGAGCGACCCGAAGCTCATCGCCGACACGTTCAGCAGCGCCATGTCGTAGGGGCGGCCGCAGTCGGGCCCGCCGACGCGCACCCGCGGCGCCGTCCTGGGCACCGGGCAGGGAGCCATCGACGGCACCAGGAACTCGTACCCGGGCTGGTAGACGTCCCGTTCGGTGCCGAACGGCTCCTCGGCGTCGGTGCCCTTCGCCCGCTCGTAGACGATGCTGCGGATGTCCCGGTCGAAGGGGCGCCCGTCGAAGTTCCGCTCGATGAAGTACTGCTGGAGTTCGGGGCGTATCCGCTCCATGAGGAAGCGGGCGTGGCCCAGAACGGGATAGTTGCGCAGCACCGAGTGCCGGCGCTGCAGCAGGTCCCAGGAACCCAGCAGGCCCAGCAGGGCGAGCGGTACGGCGGCCGGCCACCACCAGGGCGAGATCCCCACCGCGGCCACGCCCGACGCAAGGGCCGCGACCACCATCAGGACGACGATTCCGATGCGTGTCATCCTCGGCTGGTTGCCCAGCGGCCGTACTCCATGCCCGTGGCGCGGTCAAGAGATCTTCAAGCCCGCTGTCGGCGGACCCGGGACCACCAGGGGATTCGCCGGTCCCGAGCCATGGGTATGTGTCTCCGGGAAATCGCGCACCGGGCACCGCGTCCGTCCCGCCGTTCACTCCGCTCCACGTGTCACCGTCGTGCACCGCCGCCGTACGCCACGCCATGCCACGCCACGGAGGAGAAGTTCCATGCGCCGAAGCTCCCGCCCCCTCGCCGCTGTGATCGCGTTCCTCACCTTCCTCGGGCTGCTGCTGCCCACCGGCGCCACCGCCGCCACCGGCGCGCGCTCCACACCGTTGCCGTCCGTCGTCCCGCGTCCGCAGGCGATGGCCCGGCTGGGCCCGGACGTCAGGGTGCCCGCCGAGGTGCGCGTGGTCTACGGCGACGGGGTGGACCGGCCCACGCGCGAACTCGTCGCGGCCGTGCTGCGCCGGGCGGGGGCGAAGCGCCTGCGGGGCGGTTCCGGGCCGGGGCTGACGGTGACCGTGGGGCGGCTCGCCGAGGCCCGGGTGGCGAAGGCGCTGCGGTCCGCCGGGGGCCGGGCGCCCGGGGAGCTGCCCGCGCAAGGGTACGCGCTCGCCGCGAGGGGGAGCGCGGTGGCGCTCGCGGGCGCGGACGCCGACGGGACGTACTACGCGGCGCAGACGCTGCGCCAGCTGGTCACCGGCGCCCGGAGGATCGCCTCGGTCTCGGTCGTGGACCATCCGCTGATGCCGCTGCGCGGGGTGATCGAGGGGTTCTACGGAAGCCCGTGGACCCACGCCGAGCGCATGGACCAGCTGGCGTTCTACGGGGACGTCAAGATGAACACGTACATCTACGCGCCCAAGGACGACCCGTACCACCGGGAGAAGTGGCGCGAGCCGTACCCGGCCGACCGGCTCGCCCAGCTCGGCGAGCTGGTCCGGCAGGCCACCGCCCACCATGTGCGGTTCACCTTCGCGCTCTCGCCCGGCAACTCCCTCTGCTACAGCGATCCCGCC
Organism: Streptomyces sp. NPDC019937; assembly: GCF_040631655.1. Classification (NCBI taxonomy): domain Bacteria; kingdom Bacillati; phylum Actinomycetota; class Actinomycetes; order Kitasatosporales; family Streptomycetaceae; genus Streptomyces; species Streptomyces sp. NPDC019937. The sequence continues at coordinate 50,936 of NZ_JBEYAL010000002.1, read as the reverse complement.
GAGTTCACGGCGCTGCGGACCAAGCTGGGGGCGATGTACGACCTCGGGGTGCGCAGCTTCTCGGTGCCGCTGGACGACATCAGCTACACCCGGTGGAACTGCGATGCCGACCGCGCCGCCTACGGCGAGCCCTCGCGGCGGGCCGCGGGCGAGGCGCAGGCCGATCTGCTGAACCGGGTGCAGAAGGAGTTCCTGGACGCCCGCGAGGGCACCGCGCCGCTCCAGACGGTGCCGACCGAGTACGGCGACGTCACCGACACCGCGTACAAACAGGCCCTGCGCGAGCGGCTGGACCCGCGCGTCGAGGTCATGTGGACCGGCACCGACGTGGTGCCGCCGCGGATCACCGTGGCCGACGCCGCCCGGGCCGCCGCCGTGTGGGGGCGCAAGGTGTTCGTCTGGGACAACTACCCCGTCAACGACTACGGCCAGGCCGAGGGACGGCTGCTGCTCGCCCCGTACGACGCCCGCGAGGCGGGTCTGCACCAGCAGCTCTCCGGTCTGGTCCTCAACCCGATGAACCAGGCCGCCGCCAGCAAGGTCGCCCTCTTCGGCGGGGCGGCCTTCGCCTGGAACGACACCGCGTACGACCCGGACCGCACCTGGCGGGCCGCCGCCGCGTACCTGGCGGGCGGCGAACAGGACGCGGCCACCGTCTCCGCGCTGCTGTCCTTCTTCGACACCCAGCACCTCGCGCCCACCTTCGGCGCCGAGCCCTGGCAGCCCCAGGCGCCCGAACTGGCCGCCCGGCTGGCCCGGTTCGGTACCGACTGGGACGCCGGACGGCGGCGGGCGGCGCTGGCCGCCCTGCGCCCCTTGGCGGCGCGGCTGGCCACGGCGCCGGCCACCATCCAGGCGGGCGTGGCCGACCGCGGCTTCGTGGCGGACTGCGCGCCGTGGCTGGACGCGCTGGCGCTGTGGGGGCGCGCGTTCGAACGCACCCTGGACGCGCTGGGCGCCCGGCTCGACGGCGACACCCGGAAGGCCGAGCGGTGGTTCGCCGAGGCGTCGTCGCTGGCCGGGCAGGCCGGGCGGATCCGTACGATCCCGGGCGAGACCCGCCCCGAGGGCCCGGTCCGTGTCGCGGACGGCGTGCTCGACACCTTCCTGGCGGCCGCGCCCGGGCTCGGCGGGTCCCCTGGGCGAGGTGGAGGCTCCGATGGGTGAGAGCGGTCCGGGCACGGCCGGTGGCCGTGCCTAGACTCGGTCCATGGAGATCACCGACCTCGCCGCGCTCGCCCGCGACCTCGCCCCCGCCGGAGCGCTGCGCGCCTCCGTCAACCTCGGCAACCCCGTCCTCGCCCAGGGCACCCCGGACGCGCCGCGCGGGGTCACCGTCGATCTCGCCGGTGAGATAGCGCGGCGCCTCGGCCTGCCCGTGGAGTTCCTGTGCTTCGACGCGGCCCGCAAGTCCTACGAGGCCATGGCCGCCGGCCGCGCCGACCTGTGCTTCCTCGCCGTCGAACCGGCCCGTGAGGCGGAGATCGCGTTCACCGCCCCGTATGTGCACATCGAGGGGGTGTACGCCGTCCCGGCCGAGTCCACGCCGCGGACGCCGGAGGACGTGGACCGCGAGGGCGTCCGTATCGGGGTGAAGCAGGGCTCCGCCTACGACCTGTACCTGACGCGCACCCTGCGCCACGCCACCGTGGTCCGGGGCGCGGAGGGGACGGACGTCTTCCACGCCCAGAACCTGGAGGCCGCGGCCGGAATCCGGCAGCCCCTCACCGCGCACGTCGCCGAACGGCCCGGGCTGCGCCTGGTCGAGCCCGCGTTCATGACCATCCGGCAGGCCGTCGGGACGACGAGGACGCGACGGCCGGAGACGGTGCGGTTCCTGAGCGAGACGGTGGCCCACCTGACGGCGTCCGGGTTCGTCGCCCGGGCGCTGAGCCGGGCCGGACAGGACCCCTCCCTGGCCGCGCCCACGGAGCCGTGACCGGACCGCCCGTCACGTCACCGCGGCGACGGGCGATGGGCGATCATTGGGGGAGTACCGACAAGGAGATGCGCATGGCGCTGTGGGACCGCCTCAGGGACTCGATCCAGGCGATGCAGGCTCAGCTCACGGCGAGAAAGCAGGAGTTGCGGAGCGGGGCGTTCCGGGATGCGAGCATGGCGATGTGCGCCCTGGTCGCGGCGGCCGACGGCACGATCGACCCGTCCGAACGGCAGCGCGTCGCCCAGCTCATCGCCACCAACGACGTGCTCCAGAACTTCCCTTCGGACGACCTCCACCGCCGCTTCGAGGACCACCTCGACGAGCTGAGCGCCGATTTCGCCCTCGGCAAGGTGAGCGCCATGCGGGTGATCGGCAAGGCGAAGAGGAAGCCCGCCGAGGCACGGGCCGTCATCCAGATCGGCATCGTCATCGGCTGCGCCGACGGCTACTTCGACGAAAGCGAACGGGCCGTCGTCCGCGACGTCTGCTCGGCCCTGGACATCCCGCTGGCCGAGTTCGACCTCCACCGGGCCCTCCGCGTGCCCCGCCAGTACCGGGCCCCGGACGGCCCCGAGGCCGCCCTGCCCGGCGACGACCTCCAGGTCTTCCTCAAGGCGCTGGCGAGCGCAACCCGGCAGCGGGTCTTCTCGCACTTCGCCGACGGGGAGGAGCTGACCGTCGGCGAGATCGCCGAGCGCGCCGGGCTCGGGCCGTCGACCGCCTCCGAACACCTCGCGGTCCTCCGGCGTGGCGGCCTGCTCCAGTCGACGCGCAGCGGCAAGCTGGTCCGCTACCGCGCCGACCGGGAGGGCATCAGCGAACTGCTCGGGCAGCTCCAGTCCTACCTTCTCGCCCCGTCCGAAGCGCGGGACCGCCGGTGACCCCGGCCGCGCCGGGGAAGCGACGCGCGCCGCTTCCCCGGCGCGGCCGGGCCCGCTCACCGCGGGGTGAGTCTGGTGGGGCGGGTGCGGATGACCGCCTGCCCCATACGGTTCAGCCCGGCATTCGCCGCCCTCCGTCCACCTCGCCGGCCTGATGGACGTCCTGCTGGACGGGGAACAGGCCATCGAGGTCCCGCGTTCGACGCGGCCCGCACTCGGCGGCGCGCCCGCCCCGACGGCGAGTCGGGCCTGCGCACCCTGCGCGTCGTCCTGGCCGCGTACGCCTCCCTGCGCAGCGGACGCCCCGCCGCCGTCGGTGAGCCCGTCGCGTCCGCGTGAACGACGACGCCGACGGCATGCGAAGGGGCCCGGCCGTTTCCCCGCGGCCGGGCCCCATCGGCGTCATGCGCCACGTCAGCGCGGGTCGTCCTCACCCGCCTCCAGCAGACCCGCCGCCGCGCCCACGACGCGCGGATCGGCGGTGCCGACGACCTCCTCGTCCTTGTCGGTGTAGTCGAAACGGGCGAGCACACTGCGCATGGCCTCGACCCGGGCCCGCTTCTTGTCGTTGCTCTTGACCACCGTCCAGGGCGCGTAATCCGTGTCCGTCTCGCGGAACATGGCGACCTTCGCGGCGGTGTAGTCGTCCCAGCGGTCCAGCGAGGCGAGGTCCATCGGGCTGAGCTTCCACTGCCGTACGGGGTCCACCTGGCGGATCGTGAAGCGCGTGCGCTGCTCGCCCTGGGACACCGAGAACCAGAACTTCACCAGGTCCACCCCGTCGTCCACGAGCATCCGCTCGAACATCGGCGCCTGGCGCATGAAGCGCCGGTACTCGTCCTCCGCGCAGAAGCCCATGACCCGCTCGACACCGGCCCGGTTGTACCAGGACCGGTCGAAGAGCACGATCTCGCCCGCGGTCGGCAGGTGTTCCACGTACCGCTGGAAGTACCACTGGCCGCGCTCGCGCTCGGTCGGCTTCTCCAGCGCGACGACGCGTGCGCCACGCGGGTTGAGATGCTCGGTGAAGCGCTTGATCGTGCCGCCCTTGCCGGCCGCGTCCCGGCCCTCGAAGACGATGACGAGCCGGCGTCCGGTCTCCTTGATCCAGCTCTGCAGCTTCAGCAGTTCGATCTGCTGGAGCCGCTTGTGCCACTCGTACTCCGGGCGCTCCATGCGCTGCGCGTACGGGTAGTTCTCCCGCCACGTGTCGACCGGGCTTCCGTCCGGTCGGATGAGCACGGGGTCGTCGTGATCGGTGTAGTCGACCCGCAGGTCTTCTGCGCGTCGTTCGTGCCGTGGGCGAGCGAGACCAGCGAGGCCGAGGCGATCTGGCCGATCCGGAAGCCCTTGGTCACCGACTTCTTACGGGCCCGGTCGGTGAGCCGGTATGCGAGGTAGGTGGCCAGCAGCGCGGCGACACCGGCCACGAGCGGCGAGGCCACCGCCGGGATGAGCACCTTCTCGATGACCTTGTCGAAGTGCACGCCATGGGCGCCCGCCCCGACCCACACGGCCCGGCGCAGGCCAATGCCCGGCGAACGCGAGGCAAAGGTAGTACAAGGGCCGCGCACAGGTGGTGGACGTGGCGGGGGAGGGGAACGCACGGCCGCTCCCTCACCCACAACGCGCCCGAGACGTACCCCGCGCGGACTGAACGGCCCACCACCGCACCGCGGTTCGGCGTCAGCCGGTGACCGTGGCGCAGGCCCCGTCGCCCCGCTCGGGCAGGGCGGCCGCCGCGGTGTGCAGGAGGGCGAGGGCCTGGGGGAGGAACGGGTTGGGGTCGCTGGTGCGGCGCGTGGCGTAGACCCGGCGGGTGTGGGTCGGGTCGGTGAGCCGGACGAGGTGGGTGCCGGAGGCGTCGGGGGAGGCGGAGGTGTCCACGATGGCGAGCTCCGGTGCGATCGCCACCCCCAGGCCCTGCCGGACCAGTTCGTAGGGCAGGTTGTAGTCGTTCGTACGGAAGAGCACCTCCGGCAGAAAGCCACCGGCCGCGCAGATGTGGCGCAGACAGCGGGCGGCGTCGGTGTCCTCGTGGTAGCTGATCCAGCGCTCGTCCCGCAGGTCGGCGAGGCGGATGTGGCGCCGCCCGGCGAGCGGGTGGCCCGCGGGCAGGAGCACGTAGAGCGGCTCTTCCCGTACCAGCGTGTGGTCCAGGCCATCGGGCCGGCTGTGCGGCACCACGCCGTACTCGAAGATCACGGCGAGATCCAGCCGCCCCTCCACCACCGCGGGCACGGTGACCTGCGGGTCGCCCTCCTCGTAGCGGACGTCGACCTCGGGCCGGTCCCGGAGGAACCCCGTCAGCACCGTCGGCACCAGCCGGAACCCCGCGGACCAGAAGCTGCCCAGCCGCAGCCGCCCCCGCTCGGCGGCGGCGTAGGCGCGCATCTCGTTCTCCGTCGCCGACAGGTCGGCCAGCAGCCGGCCCGCGCGCCGCGCGAGCTGGAGCCCGGCCGGAGTGGGGCGCACGCTGCGCGGTGAGCGCTCGAAGAGCGCGACGCCCAGGGCCCGCTCGATCGTGGAGATCTGCTGGGAGACGGCGGAGGGCGTGTAGCCGAGGCGCTGGGCGGCCGAACGGAACGAGCCCGCGGCGACCACCTCGCATATCGCTCGAAGCTGCGGCGGGGTCAGCATCAGATGAACTTAACACTCCGCGTGGAAACGTTCACTCTCCCTGATCTTGCCCGGGCCACCGCCATCGCGCAGATTGGGCGTCCACCAGCCCCGTACCGGTCCCCCGGCCAGCAGCCCAGAAGGGAGGCACCGTGCCCGGAAGGCAGGCGCGAGCCCGCGCCACCGCACTTCCTCTCGCACTCGCGGTACTGCTCACGCCCGCCGTGACGGCGTGCGGCGGCACCACGACCGTCAACCAGTCCAAGGTGCCCGAGCAGCGCGTCGATCCCGCACTCCGTGCCCTGCTCCCGAAGGACATCCGCGACAAGGGGTCCCTCACCTCGGCTGTCGGCAACGACTACCCGCCGCTGTCCCTCCTGGACATCGACAACAAGACCGTCATCGGCGCCGAACCCGACCTCATCCGCGCGGTCGGCCAGGTCCTCGGCCTCCGCGTCCACCTGGTGCAGGCGAACTTCGACAGCATCATCGGCGGGGTCAGGTCCCACCGCTACGACGTGGCGATCCAGGCCATGCTCGACAAGAAGGAACGCCAGTCGCAGGTCACGTTCGTCGACTACATGAAGACCAGCAGCTCGATCCTCGCCTCCGAGAAGGCCGCCGGGAACATCCGCTCACTGGGCAGCCTGTGCGGCGGCCAGGTCGCCGTCGAGCAGGGCACCTCGCAGGTGGACGATGTGGCGGCGCAGGCGAAGAAGTGTGCCGCGGACGGCAAACCCGAGCTGGAGAAACTGGTCTTCCCCGACTCCGTCGGCTGCTTCCAGGCCCTGTCCACGGGCCGCGCCGACGCGTTCGTCGGCGGCACCCCCACCGTCGTCTACCAGGCGGAGATGTCGCACGGCAGGTTCCGCACGGCCGGCGAGCCGTACCGCTTCCTGCCCTACGGAATCCTGATCAACAAGGAGGAGCGGACCTTGGTACGGGCTGTCCGCGGTGCCCTGCAGAAACTCATCGACAACGGCACCTACGCGAAGATCCTCAAGCAGTGGAACATCGCCTCCGGGGCCCTGAAGCGCGCCACGGTGAACGGGGGAGCGGCATGACCGAGACCCTCACCCGAGCGGACTCCGGCGGCACCGGATCCGGACCCGCCGCCGAGACCCTGCGCGCCGTCCCCGTGCGCCGCCCGGGGCTGCGCGTCGCCGCGGTCGCCGTGACCTTCCTGATGGTCTTCCTGCTGGAGGGCTGGATCACCAACCCCCGTATGCAGTGGGGGACCGTCGGTGAATTCCTCTTCTCGCCGGTGATCATGGAGGGGCTGCGGACCACCCTGCTCCTGACCGTCCTCGCCATGGCGGTCGGCATCGTCGGCGGAGTCGTCCTCGCCGTCCTGCGGATGTCCGCCAACCCGATCCTGTCCCGGCTCAGCTGGTGCTACATCTGGCTCTTCCGCGGCACCCCGCTGCTGGTCCAGCTCCTCTTCTGGTACTTCCTCTCCGCGATCGTCCCCACCATCGGCCTCGGCATCCCCTGGGGACCGACGTTCATCCAGGCCGAGACGAACGTCCTCATCACCCAGCTCACCGCCGCCGTCCTCGGCCTCGGGCTGCATGAGGCGGCGTACATGGCCGAGATCGTCCGCGCGGGCATCACCTCCGTCGACGACGGCCAGAGCGAGGCCGCCCAGGCGCTGGGCATGTCCCGCGGGCAGACCCTGCGCCGCATCGTGCTGCCACAGGCACTGCGCATCATCATCCCGCCCACCGGCAACCAGGCGATCTCCATGCTGAAGACCACCTCGCTGGTGTTCGCCATCGCCGTGCCCGAGCTGCTGACCTCCATCCAGGGCATCTACTCGCGCAACTTCCAGCAGGTGCCGCTGCTGGTCGTCGCCTGCTTCTGGTACCTGGTGGCCACCTCCGTGCTCAACATCGGCCAGTACTACCTGGAACGGCGCTTCGGCCGCGGCACCAGCCGCACCCTGCCGCCCACCCCGCTCCAGCGGCTGCGTGCCGCATTCCGGAAACACCACGAGGAGAGCGCACGTTGACCCCCGCCGTGATCAGGGCCGAGAGCGTGCACAAGAGCTTCGGCCGCACCGACGTCCTCAAGGGCATCGACCTGACCGTCGCCCCCGGCGAGGTGATGTGCCTGGTGGGCCCCTCCGGGTCCGGCAAGTCCACCTTCCTGCGCTGCGTCAACCATCTGGAGACCATCGACCGGGGACGCCTGTACGTGCGCGGTGAACTCGTCGGCTACGAAGAGCGCGACGGCAAGCTCCACGAACTGAGCGAGAAGGCCGTCTCCCGGCGCCGCCGCGGCATCGGCATGGTCTTCCAGCGCTTCAACCTCTTTCCGCACATGACCGCGCTGGAAAACGTCATCGAGGCACCCGTCCAGGTCGCGAAGGAACCGAAGGAACGGGCCCGGAGGCGCGGCGCGGAACTGCTGGACCGCGTCGGCCTCGCCGACAAGGCCCACAGCTACCCCGCCCAGCTCTCCGGCGGCCAGCAGCAGCGCGTGGCCATCGCCCGCGCCCTGGCCATGGAGCCGGAACTGATGCTGTTCGACGAGCCCACCTCCGCGCTCGACCCCGAACTCGTCGGGGAGGTGCTGGAGGTGATGCGCGCACTCGCCGACGACGGCATGACCATGGTCGTCGTCACCCACGAGATGGGCTTCGCCCGGGAAGTCGGCGACTCGCTGGTGTTCATGGACGACGGCGCCGTCATCGAAACCGGCCCGCCCGCGGACGTTCTGGGCCACCCGCGCCACGAACGCACCCGCGCGTTCCTCAGCAAGGTGCTCTGAAAGGTGCTCCGAAGGCGCTCCGACCACCCCGGCACGCCCCCTTTCCCCGACTGCCACCGAAGGACTCTGACATGACCCGTGCCCTCGTCATCGGCGCCGGAGTGATCGGCGCCGCCACCGCCCACCGCCTCGCCGAGGCGGGTGTGGGCGTCACCGTGCTCGACGCCGGCGGCCCCACCCCGGGCACCTCGAGCGCCACCTTCTCCATCGACGTCACCCACCTGAAGACCCCCCACTCCTACTTCCTGCTCAACCAGCGCAGCGCCGCGCTCCACCGCGAACTGGAGCAGGACATCCACGCCCGCACCGGAGCCCCCGGCTGGCGCCACCCCGCCCCGCTCGTCCAGTGGGGCCACACCGAGGACGAACAGCGCACCCTCCGTACGCGCGCCGAGCGCCTCGCCGAGTGGGGCCACCCCTGCCGCACCGCCGACCCCGCCGAACTGCGCACCCTCGTACCCGCCGTCGACCCCGCCTCCTGCCGCGCCACCGAACTCGTCGTGCACGACGAGGCCACCTGGTACGACGCGCCCCTCCTCGCGCGCACCCTCCTGGACCGGGCCGCGGCCCTGGGGGCCGACATCCGCTACGACACCCCCGTCACCGCCCTGCTGCGGGACGGGACCCGGATACGCGGCGCCGAGGCGCGCGGCCGGCGCTTCGAGGCCGACCACGTCGTCAACTGCGCGGGCCCCGGCGCCGGACGCATCGCCGAACTGGCCGGGATACGGCTGCCGCTGCGCCAGATCCCCGGCCTGGTGGGCGAGTCCGTCCCCCTCGCCGAGCCACTGCGCGCCATCGTCGCCACCCCCGGCGTCGACCTGCGTCCCGCCCCGGGCAACCGGGTCTGCGCCATCTCCTGGCCGGTCGACGCCCTCCTCGACCCGATCCCGGCCACCCAGGTGCCGCCCGAGGCGGACCTCCTCAGCCGGTGCGCCGCCGTCGTGCCCGCCGTCCGCGCCCTGGGCGGCACCCGGGTGGGTGTCCGCCCCGTACCCGAGGACGGCCTCCCCCTGGTCGGCCCGCATCCCCAGGCGCCCGGCCTCTACACCATCGCCACCCACAGCGGTGTCACCCTCGCCCCGCTCCTCGCCGTCCTCGCCGCCGAAGAACTCACCACCGCCACCCCCGCACCCGAGCTGGCCCCCTACCGCCCCGACCGCGACACCTCGCAGCCCATCCGCGACGAAAGCCTGGCCGTGATGAGCGGCCACCGCGCCGAAGCCGGCTGACGGCCCCACCGGCCCGCGGGCGGTTCAGGCCGGCAGGGGAGTGGGGCCGGTCGCTATCCGTTCCTTCCGAACCGGGCGATCGCCTCCAGGATCGCGTCCCGCATCGCGGGACTGCCCGTATGCCCCGAGTCGTCGATCACCTTCAGCTCCGCGTCCGGCCACGCCTTGGCCAGCTCCCACGCGCTCGTCAGGGGGCTGCCCAGGTCGAGCCGGCCGTGGATCAGCACCCCCGGGATCCCCGCCAGCCGGTGCGCGTCACGCAGCAGTTGTCCGTCCTCCAGCCAGGCGTCGTGGGCGAAGTAGTGCGCGCAGATCCGTACGAAGGCCATCAGCGCGTCGTCGGGTTTGTCGCTGTAGTAGCCCGGGCTGCCGAGCACCTCGTGGGCGATGACCGCGTCCTCCCAGGCGCACCAATCCCGCGCCGCCTTGGCTCGGACCGCCTCGTCGGGGCTGTTCACCAGCCGGTCGTAGGCGGCCACCAGATCGCCCGCGCGGTCCGGCTCCGGCAGGGCGTCGCGGAACGCCTCCCAGGGGCCGGGCAGCAGGCGTCCGACGCCGCGGTAGAGCCAGTCGGTCTCCTCCGGCCGGGTCATGGTGACGCCCGCGATGACGATCTCGGAGACCCGCTCGGGGTACCGCTCCGCGTAGGCCAGGATGAGGGTCGAGCCCCAGGAGCCGCCGTGGAGGAGCCAGCGCTCGATGCCCAAGTGCTCGCGCAGGCGCTCCATGTCGGCGATGAGGTGGTGGGTGGTGTTGTGCGCGAGGCCGACCGCCGGGTCCGAGGCATGAGGACGGCTCCGACCGCAGCCACGCTGGTCGAACAGGACGACCCGGTAGACCTCGGGGTCGAACATCGTGTAGCTGCCGCGGCTCCCACCACTGCCGGGGCCGCCATGCACGCACAGCGCCGCCTTTCCCCCGGGGTTTCAGCCGGTCTCCCAGTAGATCCGGTTTCCGTCGCCGACGTCGAGGAGTCCGTGCGCGTCCGGTTCGGCGGGCGGGAAGGGCTGGGCCATGGCGGTCTCCTTCTGACGGCGCGGCGAACAACCTCGCGAGGCTGGCCGACGGCCGCGACGAACCTCGCGTGACTTTAGCCGACAGGGACACCGGCACCCGCGCGCTGTCCCTCGGCGGGAGGGGCGGTGCTCTGCCGTACGACCAGCTGCGGAGTGGGCGCCTGCACGGAGCGGGGCGCGGGGCGCTCGGCCATGACGCGGAGCAGTTCGGTGGCCGTGAGCGTGCCGAGCGCGAAGGTGTCGCGCGTGAGCGCGGTGAGCGAGGGGTGGGCCATGGTGGTGAGTACGGAATCGTCGAAGGACACCACGGAGACCTCGCCGGGAACCGGGATGCCCATCTCGGTGGCCACGCCGAGTCCGGCGACCGCCATCACGTCGCTGTCGTAGACGACCGCCGTGTGGCGGGGGTCGGCTTCGAGCAGCCGGCGGGTCGCCGACGCGCCCTGGGCGTCGGAGTAGTCGGTGGCGACGGACGTCACGTCGATGCCGGTGGACTGGCGTACGTCGTCGATGGCCCGCAGCCGGCGCTGGGTGTGCTGGTAGGCCGGCGTGCCGCTGACGTGGCCGATGCGCCGGTGCCCGAGGGCCACCAGATGGCGCAGGATGCTCACCGTGGCGGCGTGGTCGTCCACCCAGACGCTGGTCAGCGGCATGGGGTTGCCGTGGCTTCCCAGCACCACGGCGGGGATGCCCAGATCGGCGACGAGTTGGGGCCGGGCGTCGTCGACCGCGAGGTCGAGCAGGACGAGGCCGTCCACCCGGTGCTCGGCGGCCCAGCGCCGGTAGACCGCCACCTGGGCCTCGGTGTCCTCGACGATGAGTAACTGCGTGGCGATTCCCCGGTTGGACAGGCAGGACTGCAGGCCGGAGAGGAACTGGGCGAAGAAGGGCTCGACGCCGAGGGTGCGGGCGGGACGCGCGATGACCACGCCGACCACGTCGTTGCCCGCGCCCTTGAGCGCGCGGGCGGCCAGGTGCGGGCGCCAGTTGAGTTCGTTCGCGACATCGAGGATGCGCTTGCGGGTGGCATCGCTCAGCCCGGGGCGCCCGTTGACCGCGATGGACACCGCCGCGACGGAGACGCCCGCGAGCCGTGCGATGTCGGTGCTGCGCAGCCGGGGCGGCGATTCCTCCGGGCGCGGGCGGCCGGGGGAGCCCGCTCCGGCTCCTGACGAGGCACGGTTCTTCGGTGGCATCGACCCTCCATCGTGACCCACGTCGACTTTACGCAACCGTGATGATCCGCCGCGGTGACTGACGAACTGAAACGTATTAATCTGCGGCCACTCGCGATTCTACTAAAACGTATTAGACGACCTGTTGCTCCTCCTCTGCGGTGAGGACCACACATGCACCGTCACTTCGGCAGGACACTTGAGCGGCTCGACCGCGTACGTCGTGAGCGCATCCTTCCCCGGCTCCACCGCCGCCTCGCGGGCGTCGAGATCGAGGCATGGACGGTCGGGGACGACGGCGAGCCGGTGAGCCCCCGTCATGCGCTCGGGCTGATGACGGAGCCTCAGCGCGGCCGCCCCGACTACCGTCCCTTCGCCCTGGGGGAGGCATGGGGGCCCGCGTGGTCCACGACCTGGTTCCGCGTCAGCGGCCGGGTCGAGCCCGGTACCCCCGGACCGGTCGACCTGCTGCTCGACCTGGGCTGGTTCGACCACTCCGTCGGCGGCCACTGCGAAGGCCTGGTCTTCACCCCGGACGGCACCATCGTCAAAGGCCTGCACCCCCGGCAGACCGCGATCCGGCTCGGCGACGGGGACACCGGCCCCGGACTGCTCGGCCCGGACGGCCGCTTCGTGCTCTACGTGGAGGCCGCGGCGAACCCCCTGCTGCTGGGCCTGCCGCCCTTCGTCGCCACCGAGCACGGGGAGAAGGGCGCGCGGGAACCCTTCGAGCAGTTCCGGTTACGGCGCGCGGAGACCGCCGTGTTCTCGCCCGAGGTGCACGCCCTCCTGTCCGACCTGGACGTCCTCGGCGGCCTGGCCGCCGAACTCACCGAGGACGAGCCGCGGCACTGGCGCCTGCTGTACGGCATCGAGCGCGCCCTCGACACCTACGACGCGGCGGACCCCGAAGCGAGCGCCCGCCGGGCACGCGCCCACCTCGCGCCACTGCTCGCTGCACCCGCGCACGCCTCCGCCCACCGGATCACCGCGGTGGGACACGCGCACATGGACTCGGCGTGGCTGTGGCCGCTCCGTGAGACGGTGCGCAAACTGGCCCGGACCGTCGCAGGCGCCCTCGCCCTGCTGGACGCCCACCCGGATCTCGTCTACACCATGTCGGCCGCGCAGCACTTCTCCTGGCTCGAAGAGCACTACCCGGACCTCTTCGCACGGGTGCGGCACCACGTCGAGCGCGGGCGGCTGGTGCCCGTCGGCGGCATGTGGGTGGAGCCGGACGGTGTCATCCCCACCGGCGAGTCCATGGTCCGCCAACTCACCTACGGCAAAAGGTACTTCCTCAGCCGCTTCGGTATCGAGACACGGGAGGTGTGGCTGCCCGACTCCTTCGGCTACTCGGGAGCGCTGCCACAACTGGCCCGCCGGGCCGGGGCCCGCTGGTTCCTGACCCAGAAGATCTCCTGGAACGACACCACGACCTTCCCGCACCACTCCTTCTGGTGGGAAGGCATCGACGGCACCCGCATCTTCACCCACTTCCCGCCCGCGGAGACCTACGCCGCCGAGGTCACCGCCCGCGAACTGCGCCACGCGGTCACCACCTTCAAGGACAAGGCCATCGCCTCGCACTCGCTGCTGCCCTACGGCTACGGCGACGGCGGCGGTGGCCCCACCCCGGAGATGGCCGAACGGCTGCGCCGCTTCGCCGATCTGGAAGGCGCGCCACGCGTGGTGTCCCGCACCCCAGCGCGGTTCTTCGAGGACGCCGAGGCGGAGCTGCGCGAGGTCGAGTCGGCCGCACGGCCACTGGCGCCCGTCCACCGGGGCGAGCTGTACCTCGAACTGCACCGGGGCACCCTGACGTCCCAGGTGGCGATGAAGCGGCACAACCGCCGCTGTGAATCCCTGCTCCGGGCGGCGGAGTACCTCGGCGCGGCGGCCACGGTCCTGCGGGGTGCGCCCTATCCGCGGGAGAGCCTGGACGAGATCTGGCGCGGCGTGCTCCTGCACCAGTTCCACGACATCCTGCCGGGCACCTCGATCAGCTGGGTGCACCGCGAGGCCCGCGACACCTACCGGGCGACCGAGTCCCGGCTGCGCGGGCTCATCGAACAGGCGGCCAAGGAGCTGAGCGCCGCGCCCCCTGGCCGGACGGCGGGGCTGCTCCCTCCGTTCGTCCCGGCGCGTCCCGCCGGGGCGGACCCCGTCCGCGTCACCGACGGGGAGGCGGGCGCCACCGTTCTGGACGACGGCCTGCTGCGGGTCGTCGTCGACGCCGAGGGCCACCTCACCTCGCTCCACGACCTGCGCGGTGGCCGGGAGGTGGTACCGCCCGGCGGGCGTGCGGGCGTACTGCAGTTGTTCCGTGACGAGCCGGTGCGGTGGGACGCGTGGGACGTGGATCGCCACACCTTACGGAACTTCCAGGTGGTCGACGATGTCACCAGCCGCACGGTGGTCCACGACGGACCCGACGCCGGGGTCGAGGTCGTCCGGCGCTTCGGCGCGTCGACGGCCACGCTGACCATGTGGCTGAGAGCGGGCACCGGCCGGTTCGAGACGGAGTGCGCGGTCGACTGGCAGGAGCGTGAGCGCCTGCTCAAGGTCGCCCTGCCGGTCCACGTCATGGCGCGGACGGCACGGTTCGAGACGCAGTACGGATACGTCGAGCGGCCGCTCCTGGTGAACACCGCGGAGCAGGACGCGATGTTCGAGGCCGCCATGCACCGGTACATCCAGGTGGCCGACGGCGACTACGGCGTGGCCATCCTCAACGACACCATGTACGGAGCCGACGCGCGCGCCGACCGTGATGCCACCGTCGTCCGGCTGTCGCTGCTGAGGGGCAGCCGCTTCCCCGACCCCGACGCCGACGCGGGAACCCACCACTTCCGCTGGGCACTGCTCCCCGGAGCGGATGTGCCCGCCACGGTCGAGGCCGCCTCCCTGTTCAACGCGCCCGACATCCCGCCGCTCCCGCCACTGCCACCGCTGGTGGGAATCGAACTGCTGCGGGGACACGCGGTCGTCGACTGGATCAAACTCGCCGACGACGGTTCGGGGGACCTCGTCGTGCGGGTCTACGAAACGCGGGGAAGCCGGGCGCGGGCCCTGCTCCGCCCCTGCGCGGAACTCGGCGCGGACGCCGTCGTCACGGAGACGGACCTGCTGGAACGCGAACTCGCGCCCGAAGCGTCCGACGCGTCCGACGTGTCCGGAGCGTCCGGGGCGCCCGGCGACGCCCTGGCCACCGCCCTGCCCCGGACACCGGCCGGTACGCGCCGTCCCGCCGACGGCGCGGCCCTGCACCTCGGCCCCTTCCAGGTGGCGACCCTGCGGATCGCCACACACCCCAGACGAGGAGAAGACCAATGACGCCAGCGGGAAGACGGGCCGCGCGCATCGCGGGACTCGCTGCCGGATCGCTGATGCTGTCCGCCTGCGTCATGGGCGGCGGCGGGACGAAGAACGATTCGGACGGAAAGGTGTCCGGCAAGATCACCTTCCAGACCTGGAACCTGAAGAACGACAAGTTCACCTCGTACTTCAACGGCCTCATCGCCTCGTTCGAGAAGGCCCACCCGGGCACCGACATCACGTGGGTCGATCAGCCCGCGGAGGGCTACCAGGACAAGCTGTCGGCCGACGCCGCGGCCGGATCCCTCCCCGACGTCGTCGACATGGGGCCGGAGGCTGCCTACACCCTGGCCAAGGCGGGGGTCCTGCTCGACCTGAACAAGGCCGACCCGAAGGCCAAGGGCCGTTACGCCGGCAAGGCCTGGGAGGCCATGACGTTCAAGGGCCTGGACGGCGGCACGTACGGCTACCCGTGGTATCTGAACACCGGGCCGTCCTTCTTCAACAAGGCCCTGTTCACCAAGTGCGGTCTGAACCCCGGCAAGCTACCCGCCACCTACGACGAGCTGTTCGACCAGGCGGAAACCATGGCCGAGAAGTGTTCGGACACGATGATGATCGCCCGGATGCCCGCCATCGAGACCTTCGGCGAGTACGGCGTGCCGCTCATGGACGCCCGCGGGAGCACGTTCACCTACAACAACGCCAAGGGCGTGGAGTACGTCGAGCGGTTCCGCAAGCTCTACGCCAAGAAGGGGATCGGCGAAGAAGCGCTGAACAACCTCCAGACGAAGGAGGTGGAGGAGTTCAAGGCGGGTCGCCTGGCCTACCTGCCCGGCAGCTCCTACACGCTGGACGACCTGAAGACCACCGCACCCGATGTGTACAAAAACCTGGGCATCGGCCCGCGCATCAGCAACAGCGCCCCCAACATGTACCTGGAGTCCCTGGTCGTCAACGCGGCGACCAAGAACCAGTCCCTGGCCACCGCCTTCGCCACGTACGTCACGAACTCCGCCAACCAGCTCACCTTCGCCAAGAAGGCCTCGGTCTTCCCCTCCTCCGCCGGGACGCTGGACGACGCGTACTTCACCGAGGACGACGGGAGCCCGGCCACCAAGGTGCGGCGGGAGAGCGCCGCACAGGTGAGGAAGGCGGCCGTGTGGTGGCCGCCCGCGTTCTCCGGGGCGGCCGACAGCCAGACCCTGCGGGAGCAGATCGCCCAGGCGCTGCTGGGCAAGAAGTCCGTGAAGGCGGCGCTGGACGCCTCCGTCCGGTACTCCAACGAGCGCCTGAAAGCGGACAAGTGACCATCTCCCTTCAGCGCGGGACCTCCCTGAAGGGGGCCGAGCGCGCCGATCGGCCGTCCCGCCGCCGGGGGACCGTCCTGGCCACGCACCGCTGGAGCGTGACCCCGTGGCTGTTCCTGCTGCCGGGACTGACCGTCATCGTGCTGATGGTCCTGGTGCCGTTCGCGAACACCTTGGGGCTGTCGTTCACGGACTCGACCCTGCTGCGGCAGGGCGAGTTCGTCGGCTGGGACAACTTCCGCCGGATGTTCGCCGACGAGCGCTTCACCACCGCCCTGCTGAACTCCACGCTCTACACGGTGTGCGTGGTGCCCTGCATGGTGGTCCTCCCGCTCGTCCTGGCCACCTTGGTGAGCGGCGCGGGACGGCTGACCGGCTTCTTCCGCACCACCCTGTACCTGCCCGTGGTCATGTCGCCGGTGGTCGTCGGCCTGATCTGGACGAACATGCTCGACAAACGGGGCCTGGTCAACGCCCTGTTCTCCACACTCGACGCGGTGGCCGAGCCCGTCCCGTTCCTCACCGACCGATGGCTGCTGCTCTTCAGCGCCATGTTCGTCACCGTGTGGACCGGCCTGGGCTACTACATGGTCATCTACCTCGCGGCCCTGGCCAACATCGACCGGAGCCTGTACGACGCGGCGGCGATGGACGGCGCCGGCGCGGTGCGCAGCTTCCTGGCCGTCACGGTCCCCGGTGTGCGTTCGACGATGAACCTCATCGCCGTGCTGTCCTCCGTGGCGGCCTTCCGCGTGTTCGGCGAGGTGTACGTCCTCACCGGCGGCACCGGGGGAGTGGGCGGAGGCGATCTCACCATGACCATGCTGATCCAGCGCGAGGGGACCGGGCTGCAGGCGCGCACCGGCTACGCGGGCGCGATCAGCCTCTTCATGTTCGTGATCCTCGGCGGGATGCTGCTCGCGCAACTCGCCCTGCAGCGCAAGAGGAGTTCCTGATGGCGCGGCTCTCTCCACGCACCCGCGCCGTCACCGCCCGGCGGCGCAGGGCTTCGCCGGGCTCCGCGGCACGCTACCTGATCCTGGTGCTCATGGCCGTGCTCCTGGCGGGACCGCTGGTGTGGCAGCTCTCGCTGTCCCTCAAGGGCGCGGGGGAACCCCTCTACACACGGCCGCCCCGGCTGATCCCCGAACACCCCACGCTCGACCACTTCGCCACGGTGCTCGACCGCATCCCCGTACCCCGCTATCTGCTGAACTCCCTGGCGGTGGCGGCCATGGCCGTGGTGGGCAACGTGGTGGGAGCCACCTGCGCCGGGTACGCGCTCGGCAAGCTGCGGTTCCGCGGCCGGGGCGTGGCCACCGCGATCTGCGTCGCCGCCCTGCTGGTCCCCTCCGAGACCGTCCTGATCGCGCAATTCCTCACCGTCAGGGCCACCGGGCTGGTGAACACGCTGTTCGGGGTCGCCCTGCCGACCCTGGTGGCGGCCCTGAACGTGCTGCTCATGCGCAACGCCTTCCGCAACCTTCCCGGCGAGCTGGAAGAGGCCGCCGTCGTCGACGGCGCCAACGCCTGGCAGCGCTTCATCCGGATCTCCGTACCGCAGGTCAAGGGCGTGATCGCGGTCGTGGCCATCTTCGCCTTCGTCGGCTCGTGGAACGACTTCCTCTGGCCCCTCATCGTCCTGTCGGACGAACAGAACTACACCCTCACCGTCGGCCTGAACCGGTTGCGCGGCACCTTCTACGACGACCCGCGCCTCATCGCGGCCGGCACCATCATCGCCCTGGTCCCCATCGTGGCGTTCTTCGCCGCCCTGCAGCGCCACTTCTTCCGCGGGCTGGAAGCCGGCGGCCTGAAAGGTTGAGATGCTGAGGTTTGGAGTCAACTACACGCCCTCCCAGGACTGGTTCTACTCCTGGCTGGCCCCGGACCCGGAGAACACCCGCCGCGACATGAAGGCCCTGGCGGGCCTGGGAATCGACCACGTACGCATCCTGCCGCTGTGGCCCGTGGTGCAACCGAACCGCACGCTGATCCGCCACCGCGCCCTCCAGGACATCCGCGCGGTCGTGGACATCGCCGGTGAGGCCGGTCTCGACGCGAGTGTCGACGTCCTCCAGGGGCATCTGTCCGGCTTCGACTTCGTGCCCAGCTGGCTGACGGACTGGCACCGGCGCAGCATGTTCAGCGACCCCGACGCCATCGCCGCCCAGGCCCGGCTGGTCGAGGCGTTCGACGAGCAGCTGCACGATCTGCCCAACTTCCTCGGGCTGACCCTGGGCAACGAGGTCAACCAGTTCACCTCCGCGGTGCACCCCAACCCCATGCCCGCCACCCCCCACCAGGTGACCTCCTGGCTCGACGCCCTGCACGGCACCGGCCCGCGCGACCCTGGCCACTTCCGGCTCAACGCCGAATACGACGCCGTCTGGTACGCCGACGGCCACGCCTTCGTCCCGGCCCACTCCGCACGGCACGGCCGGATGAGCGTCGTCCACTCGTGGATCTTCAATGGCACGGCGCAGGGCTACGGCGCCATGTCCCACGAGTCCGTCCACCACGCCGCCTACCTCATCGAGCTGTCCCGCGCCTTCGCCGCCGACCCCGCCCGCCCGGTGTGGCTCCAGGAGGTCGGCGCCCCGCTCAGCCATCTCACCGAGGATCAGGCGCCCGGCTTCCTCGAACGGACCGTACGAGCGGCGGCCGGCAGCGAGGCGCTGTGGGGCATCACCTGGTGGTGCTCGCACGACGTGGACCGCCGGCTCGGAGACTTCCCTGACCTCGAGCACAGCCTCGGCCTCATCGGCGCCGACGGCGCGGTGAAGCCGATCGGCCACCGCTTCGCCGCACTCGCCGCGGAACTCCGCGGCCGACCACGCCCCTCGCCCCGGCGGGAAGCCGTCGTGGTCCCGGTCGACGGGGAGGACGTCCCCGTATCCCGCGCCGAACTGTCCCCGGGCGGCGGCGTGTTCGAGACATGGATGCGACGCGCCCGCGCCGGAGCACCTCCCGCCCTGGTCACGTCCGCGTCCGCCGCCGACCCGGGCGCGCTGGGCGCCCGTGGCATCACCTCCCTCGTCCACGCCGAACCGACCGGGCGCACCTTCTACACCTCGGTCAGCGACGCGGCCGTACTCGACCGGGCACACACCCATGCCGAACACTGAACACGCTCCCGCCACCGCCACCGCCCCCGCCACCGTCGAACGCCTCCTCAGCGAGCTGACCCCACGGGAGAAGGCCGGCCAGCTCAACCAGCGCCTGTACGGCTGGCAGGCGGTCGAACGCGCCCCTCGGGGCGGCTTCCGGCTCACCCGCCGGGCCCGCGCCGAGATCGACCGCTGGGGCGGCCTCGGGGCCCTGTACGGGCTGTTCCGCGCCGACGCCTGGTCGGGCCGCTCCTGGCACGACGGCATCCGTCCCGAGGAGCGCGGCGAGGTCGCGGCCCTGGTCCAGGAGGAAGTGGCCCGGGCCGGCCGCCACCGCATCGGGGTGCTCCTCTCGGAAGAGGCACCCCACGGCCACCAAGCCCTCGGCGGAACGCTGCTGCCCACCAACCTGGCCGTCGCCGCGGGCTGGGACCCGGATCTGCTGACCGAGGCGGCGGCGGCCGTCGCCGCCGAGCTGGCGGCGAGCGGGGTGCATCTGGCGCTGGTCTCGGCGCTGGACCTGCTGCGCGACCCGCGCTGGGGGCGGGCCGAGGAGTGCTTCGGGGAAGACCCGCTGCTCGCCGCCGAACTCACCCGCGCCGTGGTGACCGGGATGCAGGGCGGGCACGACGGCGCGGACGGCGTCGCCGTCGTGCTCAAACACCTGGCGGCCCAGGGCGAGGCGGTCGGCGGACGCAACGGCCAGTCCTCCGTCATCGGCCCCCGTGACCTGCGCGAACTGCATCTGCCGAGTGTCCGGGCAGCGGTCGAGGCGGGGGCGCTGGGCTTCATGGCCGCCTACAACGACATCGACGGCGTGCCCTGCTGCGCCAACCGCGACCTGCTCACCGGCTTCCTGCGCGCCGAGTGCGGGTTCGACGGCGTCGTCATGGCGGACGGCCGGGCCGTGGACCGCCTGACCGCGATGACCGGAAGCCCGGAGGCCGCGGCCGTGGCCGCCCTCGAGGCCGGTGTGGATCTCTCGCTGTGGGACGACTCCTTCGCCCTGCTGGAAACCGCCGCGGCCCGGGACACCCGCGTGGCCGAACTGGTCGACGCCGCCTGCCGCCGGGTGCTCACCCTCAAACACCGCCTGGGCCTGCTGCCGGAAACCCCCGGCCCGGCCCGGCCCACGCCCGGCCGCGAGCGGCTCACCCTGGCCGTGCGCACGACGGACCGGCTGTCCCGGCGCCTGGCCCGCCAGTCCCTGGTCCTGCTGCACAACCCGGACCGGCTGCTGCCGCTGGCCGCGCCATCCCTCACCAAGGTGGTGCTCGCCGGGCCCAACGCCCACGATGTCACCGCGATGCTGGGCGACTACGTGCCGCCGCTCCCCGCGTCATCGGTACTCTCCCTGGAACACGCGCTGCGCCAGGCGCTGCCCCACACCGAGATCGTGTGCCCGCCGGGCCCGCCCTCCCGGGCCGACCTGTGCGGCGCCGACGTCGTGATCCTCGCCCTCGGCGGGACGAGCCACCGCGCCTACGACGACGACTTCGCCGACAACGGGGCCGTCGCGGGCCACGCCGCGGTGGCGACATCCGGAGAGGGCGTCGACCTCGCGGACGTGTCCCTGCCCGGAGGCCAGGACGACCTGGTCACCGCCGTACGCGCCCGCTCCGCCTGCCCCGTCGTCGCGGTGGTCATCGCGGGCAGACCGCACGTCCTCACCACGGTGACGGACCACACGGACGCCGTGCTGTGGGCCGGCTACCCCGGTCCCCACGGCGCCGCCGCCCTCACCGACGCGCTCCTCGGCGGCCACGAACCCGTCGGCCTGCTGCCGTTCACCGCGCCCCGCCACTCCGGAGCCATACCCGTGCGGTACAACGACCGCCACGCGGCCACCGATGTCTACCGGGACGCACCGGACCCGGTGCTGTTCCCCTTCGGGCACGGCCTGCGCTACGGGACCGTCGCCTTCGGCCACCTCACCGCCCACGTGGCCGAGCGCACCGTACGCGTCGAAGTCGGCGTCACCAACCCCGCCCCCACCGAGGCCGAGGTCATCGTCCCCCTGTTCGGCCACCGCACCGGCGGGACGGTGCTGCCCCGGCGACGCGAACTCCTCGCCTTCCGCCGGGTCACCGTCCCGCCGCGCGGCCACATCACCGTCGTCTGGGAGCTGCCCTCCGCGCGCTGCTTCGCCGAGGGCGCCACCGCACGGGCCCGCACCGACCTGTACGTGCACGATCTGCGCACCACGATCCGCCCCCACCAGGGAAGCGAGGACATGGCATGGCACGACAACGGCGACACCACGGCAGCAGAAGACGGACCCCCGCCCGGATACGCACCGGCGCCCTGGCAGCGGCCCTGGCCCTGATCCTGGGCGCCGGCAGTGCCCTGGCGAGCGACACCCTCCCCTGGCCGGGGGAGAGCGCCGTCGGGGCCCACCAGCCCTACCAGCACGGCTACTCCTCCACCGACCTGCTGCGGTGGAACCCCGCCGACGACACCGACGCCGAGCTGCTGCGCGCCAAGGTGCCCCTCCAGACCCGCATAGCCCCCGACGCGGCGACCCAGCGCACACCGGCGCTTCCGGCCGACACCCAGATGCTCACCCTGGCGGGCGACTACGGCAACGCGTTCTTCGAAAGCCACCCGTACACAAACGAGTTCAGCCAGTACCTCTTCAACTACTGGCAGTACGCCGACGTGTACGCGTCCTGGCACGGCATGCCCACCGAGGGCGTACCCGTGGACTACTACGACCCGAAGCTCGACTGGAAGGAGAAGTGGTTCGAGTTCGGGGCGGTCAACCTCCCCAACCCCGGCTACACCAACGCCGCCCACGCCAACGGCGTGCGGTCCCTGGGCTGCGTCTTCTTCTCCCCGAACGACCGGGGTGACCAGGCGTACACCGAACTGCTCCAGCGGGACGCCGACGGCACCTTCCCCGCCGCCGCGAAGCTCATCGAGGTCGCCACGTACTACGGCTTCGACGGCTACTTCATCAACCAGGAGGACGCGGTCGCCCCGGCCGACATCCCCACCTACAAGAAGTTCCTGAAGCAGCTGCGGGACGGCGGCCTGTACGTGCAGTGGTACGACTCCATCGACAACTCCACCGGCAGGATCTCGTACCAGAACGAGTTCAACTCGGTGAACGGCCCGTTCGTCCGGGACAACGCCCAGGGCGACGTGTCCGACTCCATCTTCCTCAACTACTGGTGGAACAAGACCAAGCTCACCCGGTCGAAGACCTACGCGAAGGGCCTGGGCCTGGACCCGCGCAAAAGCGTCTTCGCCGGTGTCGAGGCGGGCATGTACCAGTTCGACCAGCCGTACGACCTCGACAGCAACCTCGACACCGACGGCGCCCCCATGAACGGCATCGCCACGCTCGGCGCCGACTTCGTCTCCTCCGACTACGCCAAGAAGACCGACGACACGGCCCAGTCGGCCGTCTTCGACCGGGAACGCCGCTGGTGGACCGGCTCGTCCCAGGGGTCCACCACACCCGAGGGCAACTGGAAGGGCATCTCGAAATACATCGCCGAGCGCTCCGTCATCAAGGGCAGCACCTTCGCGACGTCCTTCAACACCGGGCACGGCCTGTCGACGTGGAGCGACGGCAAGCTCTCAGGCGACGCGGAGTGGGGCAACATCAACCTCCAGGACATCCCGGTGACCTGGCAGTGGTGGATCGACGCCGCACGCTCGCCCCTCAAGGCCGACTTCGACTACGGCCCCGAGTACACGCCCGCCGACCGCTTCTCGTACCAGAAGATCGGCGCCTACAACGGCGGCAGCTCCCTGGCCCTCAGCGGCACGCTCGACAGCGACAACACCATCCGCCTCTACAAGACCGACCTGAGCGTCAAGCCGGCCTCGACCCTCGACCTGACCTACACCAAGCCCTCGGCGGACGACGACTCCCAGCTGCGGCTCGCGCTGGTGCTCGCCTCCGACCCGGGCAAGGTGGTGCAGGTGCCCCTGTCCGGCACCGGCAAGCGCACCAGCGGCTGGACCACCGTCTCCGCCGATCTGTCGAAGTACGCCGGTGAGCGCATCGCCTCCCTCGGCCTGGTCGTCGCGGCGGGGGCCCAGCCGATCAAGGACTACCAGGTCAACGTGGGCGCCCTGGCGCTGCACGACGGCGTCGACCGCACCCCGGCGACACCGAAGAAGCTGCGCATCGACCAGTTGTTGCCCGGCAGCGATGAGCTGTTCCTGTCCTGGCAGCGCAGCGACTACGACACGGTGCGCCGCTACGACGTCTACCTCGACGACACCTACCTCGGTGGCATCTACGACGACGTCTACTACGTCAAGCGGTTCACCGCCACCTCGGGGAAGCTGAAGCTCGTGGCGGTCGGCCCCGACGGCACCCGGAGCAAGCCCGCGACCGTCTCGTTCGACCTGTCCACCGCACCGGCCGACGTGACCGCCAAGGCGGCCCCCGACGGCGCCCTGAAGGCGACCTGGTCCCCGAGGCGGACCGGTGAGCCGGTCACCGTGGCCGTCCGCGGCCTCGACACCTCCAAGCCCTACACCAAGGAGGTCACGGTGCCGGGCAAGCGGTCGAGTGTGACCCTGACCGGCGTACCGGTCGACGGAGAGAAATACCTCCTCACCGTGAAGACCGCCGACGGCACGGCCACCGGCGTACGAGGCGCCTTCGCCGACACCGATATCAGCCCCTACCCCACGTCCGCCGTGAAGGTCGCGGGCAACACCTTCACCTTCTCCCGCCCCACCCTCCCGGACTGGCACACCCTCACCGTCCTCGAAGACGGTCAGCCGAAGTCGTTCGCCACGACCTACGGTTCGGGCGGCAAACCGTACATCGTCCGCGGCCGCACCACCCGTGCGGCGATGACCGTGACCATGTCCAGCCCGAACAGCAAGGTCGTGGCGGTGCTGGAGGACTACGCCGGGAACAAGACCACCACGGTGCTGCGCTCGTAAAATCGTTGGCCATGGAATTCGGCGGTGCGACGGCGTCCTCGCGTTCGAACTCCGTTTGGCCTGGCGATTTGGTGAGGGTCGGTACTCGCCGGCCAGTTCGATGAACTGGCCGGCGCGTCCGCCCTCGATGCCCTCGGTGCCGCCTCCAATCCCCTTCTGTCCCGGGCGTGGTTTTCAGTCCCTTCCCCGAAATGGCGGACAAGGTGAAATTCCGTCAACGCCTGTCCGCCACTTTTTGGACTTTGCCAATGCATTGCCTGCCGGGATAACTGAATAACCGTTTCCTCGTCTTTAGGATCGCGGGCTATGACGGACACCCCACGCGGTAACTCCGCCGCCCGTGCGCGTTGGCAGACGTGTCTCCGGCTCGCCCGCGAACTCCTCCTCATCGGTCCGGACGACGAGGACCTCAAGCTCGGCTATCTGCGGACTCTGATCGACACGGGTGACCTCGGCGGCACCCCGCACCCGCGCAAGAAGATCCTCATCATCGGCGCCGGTATCACCGGCCTCGTCGCCGGCCGTCTGCTCAAGGACGCCGGTCACGACGTCACCATCCTGGAGGCCAACGCCAGCCGTGTCGGCGGACGCATCAAGACCTTCCGCGCCACCAAGCACCACCAGCCGTTCGACGACTCCGCCCAGTACGCCGAGGCCGGGGCCATGCGGCTGCCCGACTTCCATCCGCTCGTCCTCGCCCTCGTCGACAAGCTCGGGCTGGGCCGCCGGCAGTTCTACCACGTGGACATCGACCCCTCCACCGGCAGCGGCCCCGGCGTCGCGGTGCCCCCGGTGACGTACACCTCCTTCACCGGACACACCTGGACCCACGGCGAGGACAGCCCCGGCTTCCGGGAACCCGACAAGCGCGGCAACTCCTGGATCCGCGCCAACCGCGTCCAGGTGCGGCGTGCCGACTACAACACCGCCCCCGAACGGATCAACGAGGGCTTCCACCTCACCGACGACGAGGTCCGCGCGCCCGTGGTGAAGATGGTCGACGACGCGCTGGAGCACGTACGCGACTACTACTCCGACATCGTCGACGGGCGGCGCGTCAACAAGCCGTTCGACCAGTGGGTCGAGGGCTGGGCCCGGGTGATCCGCGACTTCGACGGCTACTCCATGGGCGGTTTCCTGCGCGACTGCGGCGGGCTCAGCGACGAGGCGATCGAGGCCGTCGGAACGTTGGAGAACATGTCGTCGCGGCTGCACCTCTCCTTCTTCCACAGCTTCCTGAGCCGTAGCGACATCAACCCCGGCGTCCGCTACTGGGAGATACCCGGCGGCAGTTGGCGTCTGCCCCACGCCCTCCACCAGGGGCTGCGCGACGAGGTGAAGGCCGGCCACCGCATGATCCGCCTCGAATACCACGACCCCAGCCGCGATGCCGCCCCCGAGGGCAGCGACGCCGTCGGACCCGACGGGTGGGGCGTGGCGGTGCGGACCGTCGCCGAGAACGACCCGCAGGCCGCGCCGCGCCAGTGGACCGCGGACCTGGCGATCGTCACCATCCCGTTCTCCGCCCTGCGCTTCGTGGAAATCGTCCCCTCGATGTCGTACAAGAAGCGCCGCGCCATCATCGAGACCCACTACGACCAGGCCACCAAGGTGCTGCTGGAGTTCAGCCACCGCTGGTGGGAGTTCACCGAGCAGGACTGGCGCAACGAACTGGAGAGCATCGCCCCGGGCCTCTACGAGCATTACCAGGCGAGCGGCGAACGGGACGCCGGAACCGCCCCCGCCACCCTGCTCGCCGAGGCCGGTGCCGACCTGCTCGGCGCCGCGGTCAAGGACAGCAGCGTCACCGAGGACATGCGGCGGCTCAACAGCACCATGCCGCTGCGCGGCCCCGCCGTCCGCCCCGCCTCCCACTGCTTCGGAGGGGGCTCCGCCACCGACAACCCCAACCGGTTCATGTACTACCCCTCGCACCGCGTCGAGGGCAGCACCGGCGGCGTGGTGCTCGCCTCGTACTCCTGGTCCGACGACGCCGCGCGCTGGGACTCGATGCGCAGCGATGAGCGCTACGTCTACGCCTTGCGCAACCTCCAGGCCCTGCACGGCCGTCGCATCGAGGTGTTCTTCACCGGCCGGGGTGCCACCAAGAGCTGGGCCCGCGACCCGTACGCGTTCGGAGAGGCCGCCATCTACACCGCGCACCAGATGACCAGCTTCCACCTGGACGTCTCCCGCCCCGAAGGCCCCGTCCACTTCGCCGGGGAGCACACCTCCCTCAAGCACGCGTGGATCGAGGGCGCCCTGGAGAGCGCCGTCCGCGCCGCCACCGCCGTGCACCAGGCCCCGCGGGTCACCACCCCGGGCCCGAACCAGGGGGGCCGCTCATGACCGCGATCTTCCCCGAGTGCACGGTCGCCCGCTATCTGGCCCGCCGCCTGGCCGAGTTGGGCATCACCCATCTGTTCGGCGTCCCCGGCAACCACCTGGGCCCGTTCCTCACCGCCCTGCGGGACGAGGGCGACGTCGCATGGGTCGGCACCCCCACGGAGGGCGGGGCGGGCCAGGCCGCCGACGCCTATGCCCGCGTCCACGGCATCGGCGCGGCCGCGGTCACCTACAGCGTCGGCGCGTTCAACCTGCTGGGCGCCTGCGGCGGCGCGTACGTCGAGCACACCCCGCTCGTCGCCATCAACGCCTGTCCGCCCTACGAGCAGTGGCAGAACTACCGCGCCCTCGGCATGCTCACCTCTCATATGAGCCCCCGCCGGGAGAGCAACCTGGACGTCTACCGGCAGGTCACCGTGGAAGCGCAGGTCATCTCCAACCCGGGCCTCGCCCCCGGTCAGATCGACGCCGCGCTCACCGCCTGCCTGTCCGAGCGCAGGCCGGTCTACCTGGAGGTCATGGAGGACCTGTGGGACGAGCCGTGCGCCGCCGCCGAGCAGCCCCTCGTCCGCCGTGAGCGGCCGTTCAGCACCCGCAACCAGACCATGCTGGACAGCGCGGTGGACGCCGTCCTCACCCTGATCGACGAACACCCCGGCCCGGACGGCAGGCCCCGCCCGATCGTGTGGGCCGGTGAGGAGATCGACCGGTTCCGCCTCGGCGGCCGGCTCACCGACCTGACCGACGCCACCGGAGTGCCCTTCTGCACCACCGTCGGTGCCAAGGCCGTCGTCGACGAGGACCTGCGGCAGTTCCACGGTGTCTACAACGGAGACGCCAGCCACCCGGATGTGCACTGGATCTTCAAGGACTGGGCCACCTGCCGGATCGGCCTGGGCGCCTGGTCCACGTCGAAGAACCTCGGCGGCGATCAGTGCGTCGGCACCGACTGGGTGATGGCCGCCCAGGGCGGCGTCAGCGTCGGCACCCGCTACTTCCCCGACGTCCAGCTCGAGCGGCTGCTGCCCGCCCTCCAGGACGCGCTGGTGAAGCGCTTCGGATCCGGAGGCCTGGCCGCCGACTATTACGCCGAGGCCCACGCCCACCACGGCGCGCCCGGCGACCGCCCCGCCAGCCTCCGTAACCACCGGGCCACGCTCCGCATCAGCGGTTCGCGGTCCCGGCACGGCGAACGGCTCACCTACGACGGCGTGTTCGACCGGATCAACCACTTCCTGGGCCAGGAGACGCAAGCGGACTGGACGGTCGTCTCCGACGCCGCGTTCTCCCTCATCGGCTCGATGAACCTGAGCCTGCCCGCGGGCGGATTCCTGTCGCAGATCAGCTGGCTGTCCATCGGCTGGTCCGTCGGCGCGGCCACCGGCGCCGCGCTCGCCCCCGAGCGCGAGCACGCCCGCCCGATGGTGTTCGTCGGCGACGGAGCCTTCCAGGAAACCTGCCAGGAGATCTCCACCCACACCAGGCTCGGGCTGCGATCGGTGGTGTTCGTCATGGACAACGGGCACTTCTACGGCATCGAGCAGATGCTGGTGCACCCGTCCTACTACGCCGACGACGCCACGGACGACGCGGACTTCTACAACGTCCTCCACCCGTGGCACTACGACCGCCTCGCGGAGGTCTTCTCCGGCAAGAAGACCCCGGCGAACGGAATCAGCATCGCGCACACCTCGGAGCTGGACGAGCTGCTGGCCCGCCTCGCCGACCCCACCGACCCGCTCAACGCCGGACCACTGCTGGTCCGCGTCCGCCTGCACCGGCACGACTACCCGCGGGCGATGGCGTACAAGGTGCAACAGAAAAGGGGTTAGGAACATGTCCGAGTTCATCAACGTGATGATCGCGTTCGACGCGTTCACCATCGCCCAGCGCTACCCCAACGCGTCGCGGAACCCCGACGCGCCGACCCAGGTCGACCACGACTTGATCTACATGACGACGCGTCACGACCGCGTCGTCGGCACCTCGGGAGCCGAGCTGAACTTCCGGGCCAACCCCCGGGACATCATCAGGTGGCGCGAGACGACGCTGTCGCTCAACAGCGAATACTGCGCCCTGCTGTACCGGTACGTGAGCAGCGATCCACTCATCAGCAAACCGCGGATCGTGATAGGCGACGGCACCTATCCGATGCCGAAGGACGGGGCCGTCGACCAGCCGGACTTCGTCACCCAGGACTACCAGGACCACTACTGGGAGGCGGACGTCCGCAAGGTCGGCCGGGTCACGTACCGCTTCTACTTCCAGCTGCTGGACAGCGACCAGCATCCGGTGGGGTACTTCCAATGGGACCCGTTCATCACCATCGACAAACGTTCCTGACGGCCGTCACCGCGGTCGGATAGCAGCGGCGGGACCGGTCCCCGGGCCCGGCCCCGCCGTTTCGTCAGTTGATCCAGGCGGCTCGGCCCAGCACGGCGATCGCGCCTCCTGGGGCCTGGCCACCGGGCGGGATCACATCGATGACCGGCCCGGTGCAGTTGTTGTTCTGGTAGGCGAGGGCGTATTCGTTGGTCTGGTTGTAGACGTGGAAGCTGTTGCTTTCCAGCGGTACGGCGACGCAGCCGCTGGGGTTGGTGACGCGCCAGGTGCTGTTGAAGAGGTCGCCGTGAGCGGCGGAGGCCGAGGGGGCCATGCCGAGGACGAGGGCGCCTGCGGCGGCCAGACTCCCTGCCGTGGTGGTGACGCGACGCATCATGCCTGACTCGGAGTGCTGCGGTCGGTGTGGCAGCTCCAGACCGACTGACCGCCTCTCTGGATACCTGACCCCGCACGAATTCCGGTGGAGCGGCCGGCGGGCGTGCGGTGACCCCCTGAATCCCCACTCTGCCCAGGGCAGAGGCGGGCGCCGCTCCGAGGGGCGGCCTGTCACGCTGGGGCCATGGTGAACGACATCGGGATCCGCCGTCTCGACCTCGGCTGCTTCATCCGTCCGTCCTCGGAGACGGGCGGCCCACACCCGCGGGTCGAGCCGGTCCTCGGCTATCTGGTGCGGCACGAACGGGGCCTGCTCCTCTTCGACACGGGCATCGGCGCCGGCAACCCCGGGACCGATGCCCACTACCGGCCCTGCCGCCGCGCCCTCCCGGCCGCGCTGGCGGCGGCCGGTGCCACCCTCGCCGACATCACCCTCGTGGTGAACTGCCACCTCCACTTCGACCACTGCGGCGGCAACCCCCTGCTGGCGGGCGTCCCCCTCCTCGTCCAGGCCACGGAACTGGCCACCGCGCGCCGGGGCGGCCACACCATCGACGAGCTGATCGACTTCCCCGGCGCGACGTATACGGAACTCACCGGTGAGGCCGAGGTCTGGCCCGGTATCCGCATCATCCCCACCCCCGGCCACACCGACGGACACCAGTCCCTCGTCGTCCGCCGGCCGGACGGCACGGTCGTCCTGGCCGGCCAGGCGCACGACACCGCCTCCGAGTTCGCCTCCGACCACCTGGCGCGCGATGCCGCCCGGGACGGCCTGGCCCCACCGCTTCCGCCGTACCGGCCCTGGCTGGACCGGCTCGCCGACTTCGATCCGCGCCGGGTGCTCTTCGCCCACGACCACGCGGTCTGGGAGGGCGGGGGAGTCATTCCTCCCTGGTGACGAAGTCCACCGGCGCCCTGGGCGACTTCCTGACCAGGGGCGGTATCAGCACCTCGCCCACGAGTTGGCCGACGAACTGGTCGGCGACTGATGCGCGGACGAGTACGCGGCAGGCGGCACCGCCCTCCCTCGCCGAACGGCCGGCCGGACTGGACGAGCAATCCTGGCCCGGGCGGCCTCCCGCGGCCCGGCTCTTCGGCCAGGACCAGGACGTGCCCCACGTGCTGGCCGTGGCCTGCGCCTTCGCGGCGCCGCGTGGCGAGCGGCACGCGGCGGATACCGGGGGAGTGGTGGACCTGCCCCCCGGACCCCACCCTGGTCGGCAGGCCCCGACTGCGCCGGGACGATCCCCGGGATGCGGCGCACTGACGGGCACTGACGCGCGCTGACACACACTCGGCACGTCGGCCGGTGCCTGCGGCGTCGTCTCAGATCGCGTCGCGGATGGCCCGTTCGAAGCCCTCGACGTGATCGTGGGCGAGCTGTGCCGCCTTCTCCGGGTCACCGGCCACGATCGCCTCGATCAGCGGTCCGTGCTCCTGGACGTGGCCCGCCATGTCGGACAGCCGGTCGATGAACAGACACCAGATGCGGGTGGCCAGGTTGTCGTGGCGGACGAGGGTGTCCTCCAGGTACGGGTTGTGCGTGGCGGCGTAGATGGCGCGGTGGACCGAGAGGTCCAGGCGCATCAGCTCATCGGCTCCGTGCCGGCCGGCGTCCATGCCCTCCAGCTCCCGCAGCGCGGCCGTCAGGGCCTCGCGGTCCGCGGCCGTGGCGCGCCGCGCGGCCTGGGCGGCGGCCAGGGGCTCCAGCTCCTGGCGCACCTCGGAGATATGGGCCAGATCGGTGATGTTGACCTCGGTGGCGAAGGTGCCGCGCCGGGGGTAGGTCGTGATCAGGCGCTCGTACTGGAGCCGCTTGAGCGCCTCGCGCACCGGAGTGCGCCCGACGCCGAGGGAGTGCGCCAGCTGGTCCTCGTTGATCGGCGCGCCCGGGCGGATCTCGAGCATCACGAGCCGGTCGCGGATGGCGCGGTAGGCGCGCTCGGCGAGGGACAGCTCCTCGCCCCTCGGCTCGGTCGCCACGTGCCGCATGAAACCCCCTTGACCTGTCCAGCGAGCTCCCATACCTTACCGCAGAGGCTGATATATCAGTTGCCCATTAGTTGGCTCTCAGGATGGTGCACAGATGGCAGCGAACCCGTCGATCACCACGGTCACCTCCCCCCTCTCCCTCCCGCTCAGCGAACTCGACCCGGATGTCGCCACCGCGGTGGACGCCGAGCTGCACCGTCAGCAGTCGACCCTGGAGATGATCGCCTCGGAGAACTTCGCCCCGGCCGCGGTCATGGAGGCCCAGGGCTCGGTCCTCACCAACAAGTACGCGGAGGGCTACCCGGGCCGCCGCTACTACGGCGGATGCGAGCACGTCGACGTCATCGAGCGGCTGGCCATCGCCCGGGTGAAGCAGCTCTTCGGCGCGGAGGCCGCCAACGTCCAGCCGCACTCCGGCGCCCAGGCCAACGCGGCGGCGATGTTCGCGCTGCTCGATCCCGGCGACACCATCCTCGGCCTGGACCTGGCGCACGGCGGTCATCTGACCCACGGCATGCGCATCAACTACTCCGGCAAGCTGTACGACGTCGTGCCGTACCACGTGCGCGAGTCCGACATGCGCGTCGACATGGACGAGGTCGAGCAGCTCGCTCTCGCCCACCGGCCCAAGATGATCGTCGCCGGGTGGTCGGCCTACCCCCGCCGGCTGGACTTCGCCGCCTTCCGCCGCATCGCGGACGCGGTGGGCGCGTATCTGATGGTGGACATGGCGCACTTCGCCGGGCTGGTGGCCGCGGGCCTCCACCCGAGCCCGGTGCCGTACGCCGACGTCGTGACGACCACCACGCACAAGACGCTCGGCGGCCCGCGCGGCGGTGTGATCCTCAGCCGCGCCGACCTGGCCAAGAAGATCAACTCGGCGGTCTTCCCCGGCCAGCAGGGCGGCCCGCTGGAACACGTCGTCGCGGCGAAGGCGGTGGCGTTCAAGGTGGCGGCGAGCGAGGAGTTCACCGAGCGCCAGCAGCGCACCCTGGCCGGTGCCCGCATCCTCGCCGGACGGCTGCTGGCCGACGATGTGGCGGAGGCCGGGATCACGGTGCTGACCGGTGGCACGGAAGTCCATCTGGTCCTCGTGGACCTGCGCGGCTCCGCGCTCGACGGGCAGCAGGCCGAGGACCGGCTGCACCGCGTCGGCATCACCGTCAACCGCAACGCGGTGCCGTTCGACCCGCGTCCGCCCATGGTCTCCTCGGGGCTGCGGATCGGCACCCCGGCCCTGGCCGCCCGCGGCTTCGGCGAGACGGAGTTCCGGGAGGTGGCCGACATCATCGCCCAGGCACTGAAGGACGAGCGGTTCGGCGACGAGCAGGCGGGCCTGCTGCGCGACCGGGTCGACAAGCTCGCCACCGCGTTCCCCCTCTACCCCCACCTGAACATCCCCAGCTGAACGGAGACGCGGCATGACCACCCAGCCGCTGCCGGAGCACCCGGACTTCCTCTGGCGCAACCCCGAGCCGCGTTCCTCCTACGACGTCATCATCGTCGGCGCGGGAGGCCACGGCCTGGCCACCGCCTACTACCTCGCCGAGAACCACGGCATCACCAATGTGGCCGTCCTGGAGAAGGGCTGGCTGGCCGGCGGCAACATGGCGCGCAACACCACCATCATCCGCTCGAACTACCTGTGGGACGAGAGCTCGGCGATCTACGAGCACGCGCTGAAGCTGTGGGAGCGGTGGCCGGGGGAGCTGGACTACGACTTCCTGTTCAGCCAGCGCGGCGTCCTCAACCTCGCGCACACCCTCCAGGACGTCCGCGACAGCGTGCGCCGCGTGGGCGCCAACAGCCTCAACGGTGTCGACGCCGAATGGCTGGAGCCGGAGCAGGTCGCCGAGGTCTGCCCCATCCTCAACGTCTCTCCCCGCACCCGGTATCCGGTCCTCGGCGCCACCTTCCAGCCCCGGGCCGGGATCGCCAAGCACGACCACGTCGCCTGGGCACTCGCCCGGCGGGCCGACGAGCTGGGCGTGGATCTGATCCAGGGCTGCGAGGTCACCGGTTTCCTCAAGGACGGCGACCGGGTCCTGGGCGTGGAGACCAACCGCGGCCGCATCCGCGCCGGCCGGGTCGGCCTCGCCGCGGCCGGGCACAGCAGCGTCCTGGCCGAGCTGGCCGGTTTCCGGCTGCCGGTGCAGTCGCATCCGCTGCAGGCGCTGGTCTCCGAGCTGCACGAGCCGGTGCACCCCACCGTGGTGATGTCGAACCATGTGCACGTCTACGTCTCCCAGGCGCACAAGGGCGAGCTGGTGCTCGGCGCGGGCGTCGACGCGTACAACGGCTACGGGCAGCGCGGCTCCTTCCATGTGATCGAGCACCAGATGGCGGCCGCCGTCGAGCTGTTCCCCGTCTTCGCCCGGGCCCATGTGCTGCGCACCTGGGGCGGCATCGTCGACGTCACCCCGGATGCCTCCCCGATCATCGGTGCCACTCCCGTGGAGAACCTGTACGTCAACTGCGGCTGGGGCACCGGCGGCTTCAAGGCCACCCCGGCGGCCGGGTGGACCTTCGCGCACACCATCGCCACGGGCCAGCCGCATCCGCTGAACGCCCCGTTCGCCCTCGAACGCTTCACGACGGGCGCACTGATCGACGAACACGGCGCCGCGGCCGTGGCCCACTGAGGAGAGAGCCCGTGCTGCTGATCACCTGCCCATGGTGCGGTCCTCGCGACGAGACCGAATACCACTACGGGGGCCAGGCCCACGTCCCCTACCCCGGAAACACCGCGGACCTCACCGACGAGCAGTGGGCCGCGTACGTCTTCTACCGCGACAACCCCAAGGGGCCCTTCGCCGAGCGGTGGATGCACAGCAGCGGATGCCGCCGCTGGTTCAACCTCCTGCGCGACACCGCGAGTTACGAGGTACTGGCCGCTTACCGGCTCGACGAGCCCCGCCCCGAACTGCCCCAGGCCGGAGGGAACCGATGACCGACCAGCCATTCCGGCTCCCGGACGGGGGCCGCGTGGACCGCGGCACCGTGCTGCGGTTCACCGTCGACGGCCGCGAGATGACCGGCCACCCCGGAGACACCGTCGCCTCGGCGATGCTGGCAGGCGGGGTCGTCGAGGTCGCCCCGTCGATCTACCGGGGCCGCCCGCGCGGCATCGTCACCGCGGGCGCCGAGGAGCCAGGCGCCCTGGTGCGGATCGACGGCCCGTGTTCGGAGGGCATGCTGCCCGCGACGACGGTCGAGCTGTACGACGGCCTGTCCGCCACCACGCTGTCCGGGATGGGGCGGCTCGACCCGGCCCCCGACCCCGCCGTCTACGACAAGAAGTACGTCCACACCGATGTCCTCGTCGTCGGCGCCGGACCCGCGGGGCTCGCCGCCGCCACCGCCGCCGCGGGCTCCGGCGCCCGCGTGATCCTCCTCGACGAGCAGTCCGAACCGGGCGGTTCGCTGCTCTCCGGGAGCACCGAGACCGTCGGCGAGCAGACCGCCCTCGCCTGGGCCACCGAGGTCCGCGCGGCGCTCGACGCCGCCCCCGAGGTCGTCGTCCTGCCGCGTACCACGGCGTTCGGCGCCTACGACGACAACTACGTGCTGGCCCTGCAACGGCGCACCGATCACCTCGGCGCCGACGCCCCCGAGCCGTCGAGAGGCGTCTCGCGGCAACGGCTGTGGCACATCCGGGCCCGCCAGGTGGTCCTGGCGACCGGCGCCCACGAGCGCCCCCTGGTCTTCGCGGGCAACGACCGCCCCGGGGTGATGCTCGCCGCGGCCGTGCGCTCGTACCTCAACCGGTACGCCGTGGCCCCGGGCTCGCGGGCCGTGGTGAGCACCACCAACGACAGCGCCTACGACACGGTCGCCGATCTGCACGCCGCCGGGATCGACATCGCCGCCGTCGTGGACGCCCGCCCCGAGCTGTCCCACCGGGCCGCCGAGGTCGCGGTGGCCACCGGGGCGCGGGTGCTGACGGGCAGCGCGGTGGTCGACACCACGGGCGAGGGCCGCCTCACCGGCGTCACCGTCCGGGCCCTCGACGGCGACGGTGACCTCACCGGCACCCCCGAGTCGTTCGACTGCGACCTGCTGGCCGTCTCGGGCGGATGGAGCCCGGTGGTGCATCTGCACAGCCAGCGCCAGGGCCGGCTGCGCTGGGACGAGGAACTGGCCGCCTTCGTGCCCGACGGCGCCGTACGGGACCAGCAGGTCGTCGGCGCGGCCCGCGGGACGTACGGCCTCGACGGCTGCCTGGCCGAAGGGGCGCGGGCCGGCGCCCGGGCCGCGACGGACGCCGGATTCCCGGTCGCCGTGCCCGCACCGCCGTCCGGTGATGCCCGGGGCTGCGGCCCGGTGCGCGCGCTGTGGCTCGTCCCCGCCTCCGAGGGCGAACCCGCCACCTGGGACACCCACTTCGTCGACCTGCAGCGCGAGGTGACGGTCGCCGACGTCTGGCGGTCGGTCGGCGCCGGTATGCGCGGTGTCGAGCACGTCAAGCGCTACACCTCGCTCGGCACGGCGAACGACCAGGGCAAGACGTCCGGCGTCAACGCGATCGGTGTCATCGCCGCAGCGCTCGGCGCGGGCGCGTCACCCGGCGAGATCGGCACCACGGCCTACCGGGCGCCGTACACGCCGGTGGGCTTCGCCGCCCTGGCCGGGCGTGAACGCGGCGAGCTGTTCGATCCGGAGCGCACGACCTCCGTCCACGGCTGGCACCTCGCGCAGGGCGCGGTGTTCGAGGACGTCGGGCAGTGGAAGCGCCCCCGGTACTACCCCCGGCCCGGTGAGGACATGGACACGGCCGTGGCCCGCGAGTGCCGCGCGGCCCGCGAGGGGGTGGCGTTCATGGACGCCACCACCCTCGGCAAGATCGAGATCTGGGGCGCGGACGCGGGCGAGTTCCTGGGGCGCATCTACACCAACGGCTTCAAGAAGCTGAGGCCCGGCATGGCCCGCTACGGCGTGATGTGCAAGCCCGACGGCATGATCTTCGACGACGGGGTGACGCTGCGCCTGGAGGACAACCGCTATTTCATGACCACCACGACCGGCGGCGCCGCCGGAGTCCTGGACTGGCTGGAGGAGTGGCTGCAGACCGAGTGGCCCGAACTCGACGTCCACTGCACCTCGGTGACCGAGCAGTGGACGACGATCGCCGTCGTCGGCCCCCGCTCCCGCGAGGTCGTCGCCCACCTCGCGCCGGACGTCGACCTGTCCGCCGAGGCGTTCCCCTTCATGGCCTTCCGCGAGACCACCCTGGCCTCCGGCGTCCCGGCCCGCATCTGCCGGATCTCCTTCTCCGGTGAACTCGCCTACGAGATCAACGTCTCCGCGTGGTACGGCCGGGCGGTCTGGGAGGAGGTGTACGCGATCGGCCGACCGTACGACATCACCCCGTACGGGACCGAGACCATGCACGTCCTGCGGGCCGAGAAGGGCTACATCATCGTCGGCCAGGACACCGACGGCACCGTCACCCCGCAGGACGCGGGCATGTCCTGGGTGGTCTCCCAGCAGAAGGACTTCATCGGAAAGCGGTCCTACTCCCGCGCCGACACCTCCCGCACCGACCGCAAGCAGCTGGTCGGCCTGCTGCCGAGCGACGGCAGGACCCGGCTGCCCGAGGGCGCCCAGCTCGTCGCGCCGGACGTGCCCATCACCCCCGGGGCCGGGCCGGTGCCCATGCTCGGCCACGTCACCTCCAGCTACCACAGCCCGGCCCTCGGCCGCCCCTTCGCCCTCGCCCTCGTCGCCGGCGGGCGGGCCAGGATCGGTCAGACCCTGCTCGCCCCGGTGGGCGAGGACCTGGTGCCCGTCGAGGTGGCCGACTGTGTCCTGTACGACCCCGAAGGGACCAAGCGAGATGGCTGAGCCGACCGAGCCGACGACCGACGCGGGCGCGGGCCCGGTGAACTTGCGCACCAGCCCCCTGGCCCACCTGGAGGAGCGGATGCGCGCCGCCGCCGTCACCGGCGCGCGGGGCGTCACGCTCAGCGAGCGGCCGTTCGTCGCCATGGTGAACCTGCGCGTCGCCCCCGCCTCCGAGACGGCCGTCCGCGTGGAGAAGACCCTGGGCGCGCCGCTCCCGCGCCGGTGCGGCGACACCACCGCCTCCGGCCCCCACAAGGTGCTGTGGCTCGGTCCCGACGAGTGGCTGGTGGTGTCCCGGGCCGACGGACACGCCGTGGCCGCCGAGTTGCGGGAAGCACTCGCGGGCGACCCGGGGTCGGCCGTGGACGTCTCGGCGAACCGCACCACGCTGGAGCTGCGCGGCCCGGCCGCCCGGCAGGTGCTGGAAAAGGGCTGCCCCCTGGACCTCCATCCCCGGGCCTTCGGCCCCGGCCGGGCGGTCTCGACCACGGTGGGTCCTGTCGCGGTGCTGCTCTGGCAGATCGACGACGCGCCGACGTACCGGCTGCTGCCGCGGTCCTCGTTCGCCGACTACCTGGCGCGCTGGCTCATCGACGCGATGGGCGAGTACCGCGGCCCGGAGCTGCCGTAAGGACGCGGCCGGGGGACGGGGTCGGGGGAGGCGGTCGGGGGATGCGGTCACGTCCTGACCGCATCCCCTGCGATCGTGGTCCCGCACCCGACAGCGACCGGAACCGAAGGAAGCCGATGGCCGTTCTCGACAACCGGGCGCTGAGCCGCGCGACGCTGGCCCGGCAGTTGCTGCTCGACCGCGCCGACCTACCCGTCCTCGACGCCGTCGCGCACCTCGGCGGGCTGCAGGCGCAGGAGCCGCAGGAACCGTTCACCGGTCTCTGGTCGCGGCTGCGCGCGTTCGACCCGGCGGCGCTGGACGGCCTGCTGACCGGGCGGAGCGTGGTGCGAACCCACCTGATGCGCCGCACGGTTCACCTCCTCACCGCCGACGACGTCCTGGCGTGGCGGGCGCGCCATGACACCATGCTGCGCCAGCGGGCGATGGCCGCCTACCGCCGCGAGATGGACGGGGTCGACCTCGACGAACTCGCCGCCGCGGCCCGCGCGGTGCTGGCCGACGGCGAGCCCCGCTCGATGGCCGAGGTCGCGCGGGCGCTCGCCGGCCGCTGGCCCACGCCGAGCCCGAGGGCCCTGGGGGAGATGGCGATCGCCGCCCTCGTCCCCGTCGTGCAGCTGCCGCCGCGCGGTCTGTGGCGCGTGAAGTCAGGGGTGCGCAACACCCCGCTGTCCCGCTGGCTGGGCCGCGAGATCGACCCGCCCGCCGCCGAGGGGACCGACCCGGTCGGCGAGGTGCTGGTACGCCGCTACCTGGCCGCGTTCGGCCCCGCGGCCTCGGCCGACCTGCGCGCCTGGTGCGGCCTCGCCGGACTGCCCGCCGCGGTGGCCGCCCTCCGCGCGGAGCTGGTCACCTTCCGCGACACGCGCGGCCGCGAACTGCTCGACCTGCCCGACGCGCCACGCCCCGACCCCGACACCCCCGCCCCGGTGCGGTTCCTCCCCGCGTTCGACAACGCGATCCTCGGCTACGACGACCGGAGCCGCATCATCGACGACGCCCACCGCGGCCTGTCCGTCACGGGCGCCCGCGTCCTCCTGGTGGACGGCCGGGTCGCCGCGACCTGGACGGTCGACGCGGGCACCGTGACCGTCACCCCGCTGCGCGGCTTCACCCGAGCCGAGCACACGGCCGTCACCGAGGAGGGCCGGGCCCTGGCGTCGTTCCTGTCCGACAAGGAAAGCGACCGCGTACGGATCGCCGCGTAAGCCCCCTGGGTGGCGTTTCCGCGAGCCTCACCCCGCCCAGGGCGCTTACGATGACGGACATGGTCTGCGGCGTGATGTTCGACTTCTCCGGAACGTTGATGCGCAGTGAGTCGGTCGGGGAGTGGCTCGGCGCGGTCCTGGCGGACGCCGCCGTCTCCGTGAACGGCGAGGAGTTCTCCGACTGGGTGCGGCGGCTGACCGAGTGCGGAGCACTGCCGGGCGGGCCGGCGCCCCAGCGGATTCCCGCGCACCTCGAAAGGCAGTGGCGCGAACGGGACCTGAGCTCCGATCAGCACCGGGCGGCCTACAGCGGGTTGATCGCCGAGGCCGGGCTGCCGAGGGCGGAGCTGATACCGGCGCTCTACGACCGTCACAAGGCGCCCGCCGCCTGGCGGCCCTACCCCGACACCGAGACGACGCTGTGGGAACTGCGCCGTCGCGGGATCCCGGTGGCCGTGGTCAGCAACATCGGCTGGGATCTGCGGCCCGTCTTCCGGGCCCATGGGCTGGATGGGCTGGTGGACGCCTATGCGCTCTCCTTCGAGCTGGGGGCGCGGAAGCCCGACCCCGCCATCTTCCGCGCCGCATGCGACACGCTCGGCCTGGCACCCTCCGACGTGCTGATGGTCGGTGACAACCGTGCCGCGGACGGTGGTGCGGAGGCGCTGGGGTGCCCGGTGCGCTTCGTCGACCATCTGCCGGTCGACCAACGTCCGGCAGGGCTCGCGCCCATTCTGGAGCTGCTGGACTGAGGCCGGGGAGCGGCTGAGGTCAACGAGCGCTCGCTCGCACTTGCTTACTTAAGTTAGGTATCTGTAGCATCGCCGTCGCCCCGGAAAAAGATACCTAAGGTAGGTAGATATGGCGGGGTCGTCCCACGGAAGGAGCCCCAGATGAACCACTCCGCGCACCGCAAGGTCCTCATCTCCGGCGCGAGCATCGCCGGTCCGTCCCTCGCCTACTGGCTCAACCGCTACGGCTTCGAGGTCACCGTCGTCGAGAAGGCATCCACGATCCGCAGCGGCGGCTATCCCATCGACATCCGCGGCACGGCCCGTGACGTCGCGGACCGGATGGAACTGCTTCCGCGGCTGCGCGAAGCACACGTCGACACCGGCAAGCTCTCCTTCGTGGACGCCGACGGAAGCCTCGTCGGATCCGTCCCCCCCGAAGCCATCACCGGTGGCGCGGAGGGCCTGGACCTCGAAGTGCGGCGCGGCGACCTGGCGGACGCCCTCTACGAGCCGGTCCGCGACCAGGTCGAGTTCATGTTCAACGACTCCATCGCCACCCTGGACGACCGCGGGGACCGCGTCGAGGTCACCTTCGAGGGCGGCGCCCACCGCACCTTCGACCTGGTCATCGGCGCGGACGGGCTGCACTCCCACACCCGCCGCCTGGTCTTCGGCCCCGAGGAGCAGTTCCACAGCTACCTCGGCCACGTCTTCGCGGGCTTCACCCTCCCCAACGACTTCGGCCTCGCACACGAGGCGGTCGTCTGGAACGCCCCCGGCAGGGCGGCCGTCCTCTACGCCCACGAACCCCACGACCCCGTGCACGGGTTCCTCGTCTTCGGGCGGGAGGAGCCGCCCTTCGACGCCTTCCGCGACCCCGGGGCCCAGCGCGACCTCGTCGCGGCCACGTTCCCCGAACACGCCTGGCACGTCCCGCGCCTGGTGGCCGCCATGGGCGAGGCCGGCGACCTGTTCTTCGACATCGTCAGCCAGATCCACATGCCCACCTGGGCGCGCGGCCGCGTGGCCCTCGTCGGCGACGCCGCCCACGCCACCTCGTTCCTCTCCGGCCAGGGCTCCAGCATCGCCCTCGTCAGCGCGTACGTCCTGGCCGGGGAGCTGGCCACCCACGCCGATCACGCGGACGCCTTCGCCGCCTACGAGCGGAGGGCACGCCCCTTCGCCGAGCAGAACCAGGCCCTCGCCACCTCGGGCGGCACCGTCATGATTCCCGGCACCCAGGACATGCTCGACGCCCGCAACGAGGCCCTGCGCAACCCCGCCACGCTGACGGGAGACGAGTTCCGCGCCGTCAACACCGGCCTGGTCCTGCCCGACTACGGTCTCGCCGAATGACGGGCCACCAGACCCGCTACAGGCCGTCCCGCACCATCGCGGCGACGATGCTGACGTGCCGGTCGGCGGCGGTCTGGGAGAACTCGTTGTCGTAGTTCAGGCCGTACGGCCAGAAGTGGCCGCCTCCGGCGGACAGCGTGGCACTGGCGCCGTCGTACTGCCGGACGAGCCGGGTGGCCTCCGCGCCACGCCACGTTCCGCCGCTGGTGAGCGAGGCCCAACGGCCGCTCGTGCCGACGCCGATCGTGTGGGCGATCTCGTGCAGTGCGGTGCGTTCGGTCATGTAGGAGCGGTTGCCGAAGCGGATGGTCCCGTTGATGTTGCCGTCCGCGGTGGGAACACCCGGGTCGTACCGCACGGTGATGTTCTTGCCCAGATCGCTGAGGTTGTTGTAGCGGGCCACCGCGGCGTTCATGGCCGCGGTGATGCGGTTGTACGCGTCCTGCTGGTCCGGGGTGGGGTTGGAGTCCCTCTGCAGCGTCCAGGTGATGGTCGCCAACTGCGCCTGGGGCGACAGCTGTTGGGCGGCCGTTGCCTTCGCGGACGCGGCCGCCTGCGCCGCGGCCGGCGCGGCCACCGTGAAGGTGACGGCCGCCAGGGTGGCGGCCATGGCCCGGCGTCTGCGGGTGGGTAACGTCATGTTCGTACTCCTCGTCGTCCGTGCGGTGCTGTGCGGGGGCGTTCGACTTTGTGCGGGTATTACGACAAGGCACGGGTGACGAGGTGTCAAGGTGTCGCGCAGCGCGCCGTGAGGCCGCCGTCCACCGGCAAGCACACGCCGTTGACGTACGCCGCCTCGTCGGAGGCGAGGAAGACGGCGGCCGCCGCGACATCCCAGGGGCTGCCCATGCGCCCGGTCGGGCTCGCCGCGTGGCGGGCCGCGAGCTCGGCCTCGGGGTCATCCGCACCGGCCACGATCTGCCGGGCCACCAGCGGGGTGTCGATCAGCCCCGGAAGGACGGCGTTCACGCGGATGCCCTCGGCGGCATGACGCAGCGCGAGGGCGACCGTGAGCTGGTCGACCGCCGCCTTCGCCGCGCTGTAGCTGGGGTACGGGTAGCCGGTGTCACGGATCGCGGCGATCGACGACACGTTGACGACCGCTCCGCGGCCCGCCGCCACCATCCGCGGCAGCACGTGCTTGCAGGTCAGGAAGACGCCGTCGACGTTGACCGCGAGGGCGGACCGCCACGTGGCGAGGTCGAGTTCGGTGACATCGCCCAAGCGGGCCACGCCGACGTTGTTGTGCAGCACCGTCGGCGTGCCCAAGGCGCGCTCGGCCGCCGCGACGGCGTCGGCCACCTGCTCCTCGACCGTCACGTCGGCCGTCAGCGCCAGCGCCTCACCGCCCTCGGCCACGATCGCCTCGGCCGTACGGCGCGCCTGGCCGGCGTCGATGTCGATGGCCGCGACGCGCGCGCC
This sequence comes from Streptomyces sp. NPDC019937, assembly GCF_040631655.1. Taxonomy (NCBI): domain Bacteria; kingdom Bacillati; phylum Actinomycetota; class Actinomycetes; order Kitasatosporales; family Streptomycetaceae; genus Streptomyces; species Streptomyces sp. NPDC019937. The sequence goes on along the minus strand of NZ_JBEYAL010000002.1, from coordinate 8,393 downwards.
CTCACGGGCGAACGCGAGCGCGGCCGCCTTGCCGTTGCTCACTCCGCCACCGCTGGAGCCGGCCCCGAAGACGAGTGCGGTGCGGTCGGCCAGTCGTCGTCCCCTGCGCATGGCCCGATCCTGGGTGCCGAGGCAACCCCGGACCACCGACGGCCGTCGCAAACCTGCCGCACCCGGTCCTCGATCTGTAGAAAACACCAGGTCATGGCCCTTCACCTGGCCACGAACATACGTAATGATCTTCCAGGGACAGCGGCAGCGTCCGATGGGAGGGAGCACACGATGCCCGGAGGCCGACTCCAGGAGATCGTGGACGAGGTGGCGGAGCGCATAGGCCGCTCCGTCGCGGTCAACGATCCACGCGTTCACATCCTCTGCGCCAGCCGCCACTTCGGAGACGAGGACCGGGTGCGGGTGCGCGCCGTACTGCAGCGCGACGCGGGGAGCGCCGCCGCCGGTCACATCCTCGCCCAGGGCGTCGACCGCTGGACCGGACCCGGCGTCATCCCGCCGCGCGCCGACCTCGGCATGCGGGCCCGGCTGTGCGCACCGATCCGGTGGCGGCACCACCTGCTGGGCCTGCTCATCGTCATCGACCCCGACGGCTCCCTGCCCGGCTCCAGCATCGACGCCGTCACCGCCGCCACCCGCACCCTCGCACCCCTGATGTACCAGGACTTCGCCGCGGGCGACACCGAACGCATGGCCCGCGAAGGGGCGCTGCGCCAGCTGCTGAGCGCGTCGGCCACCGCGCGCGAAACCGGGCGGGACGCCCTCGCGCGCGGCGGGCGGCTGCCGTCGTCCCGCTACGCCACCGTCACCGTCGCGCGGATCGCCGGCGACCCGCCCGCGGACCGCGCGGGAGCGGTGGAGGTGGCGCTGCGGACGGGACTGGAGCGGGTGGCGGCCGACAGGTCGTGGCGCACCGAGTTCTGCCTCACCGGCCCACAGGGCGTCCTGCTGACCTTCTCCGACCGCCCCATGCGTCAAGGGCCGCTCCGTGCCCGCGCGTCGGCCCTCCTCGACCAGGCACGGTCGGTGCTGGCCGGGACGGCGGAGTGCGTCGCGGGGATCGGCGAGACCGTGGAAGGCGGCGCCGAAGCGGCGTGGATGTCGTACGAGCAGGCCATCGGTGCCGCCCGGGCGGCCGGTGTGCGGCCCGGCGGCGACGGCATCGTCCAGTGGGAGCAACTGGGCGCGCTGGCACCGCTGTCGCTGCTCCCGCCGGACCGCCTGACCCCCGCGCTGCTGCCCGGACCGCTGCGTACCCTCCTCGCCCGGGACCCGTCGGGCCGCCTCACCGAAACCCTCACCGCCTACCTCGACCACGGAGGTTCGGCCCCGCGTACCGCGCACGCCCTCCACCTCCACCGCACCTCGCTCTACTACCGGTTGCGGCGGATCACGGAACTCACCGGGCTCGACCTGGCGGACGGCGACCACCGGCTCGCCCTCCACCTGGGGCTCCGCCTCCACGCGCTGATGCGCGGGGCCGACCACGGGTGAGCCACGGGCCCTCGACCGGTTTTCGACAAAGCGAGGAAAGCATCCGGCCGATTCCCGACAGCAGGCGGTGGCGCGCTCCGCCGCCGCGCCCGATACTCCGTCCGCAGTCCAAGGTCATCTGGGAGCCGCCGCCATGTCCACCATCGCCCCGCCCGCCGTCCGTACGGTGTCCACCGCGCGGATCGCGGTCGCCAGTTTCGTCGGAACGGCCATCGAGTTCTACGACTTCTACATCTACGGGACCGCCGCCGCGCTGGTCCTGGGCAAGCTCTTCTTCCCCACCTTCTCCGCGCTCGCGGGCACCCTGGCCGCGTTCGCCACCTTCGGTGTCGGCTTCGTCGCCCGCCCGATCGGCGCAGTGATCTTCGGCCACTTCGGGGACCGCACCGGCCGCAAGGCGATGCTGGTCACCTCCCTCCTCGTCATGGGGACGGGCACGGTGGCCATCGGACTGCTGCCCACCTACCGGGACGTCGGGATCGCGGCACCGGTGCTGCTGGTGCTGTGCCGGTTCCTGCAAGGCGTGGGGCTGGGCGGCGAGTGGGGCGGCGCGGTGCTGCTGGCCACCGAGTACGCGCCCCGCGACAAGCGAGGGCTGTGGTCGAGCTTCCCGCAGATGGGCCCCGCCATCGGTTTCATCGCCGCCGGCGGCTCGTTCCTGCTGCTGGGCCGGGTGATGGACGACGCGGCCTTCGAGTCCTGGGGGTGGCGGATCCCCTTCCTCGCCAGCGCGCTGCTGGTGGTCGTCGGCTTCTACATCCGCATGCGGATCGCCGAGACACCGGTGTTCCGGAAGGCGCTGGAACAGCATGAGCGGGCCAAGGCGCCCATCGTCGACGTGGTCCGCCGTCAGGGCACCACCCTGGCCCTGGCGACCTGCGCGTTCATTCTCGCGCACACGCTCTTCTACACCATCACCACCTTCGCCCTCTCGTACGGCACCACGGTCCTGGACCTCGACAAGGACATGCTGCTGCTGTGCGCGATGGCCGCGGCGCTCGTCCTGGGCCTGGCCACCCCGCTGCTGGCAGTCCTGTCCGACCGGGTCGGCCGCCGCAATGTCTGCCTGAGCGCGGGGGTGCTGGCCGCGCTGTGGGCGTACCCCATGTTCGCCTTGATCAATACGGGTGAGCCCCTGCTGATCGGGCTCGCGATGTCCGTCGGGATGCTCGCCTTCGCCGCCCTGTACGGGCCGATGGGCGCCTTCCTCCCCGAGATGTTCGCCACCCGCTACCGCTACACCGGCGCCTCCGTGGCCTACAACGCGAGCGGCATCGTCGGCGGTGGCATCACGCCCCTGCTCGCCACCCAGCTCGTCGCCTCCACCGGCTCGTCGGTGCCGGTGTCCGGCTACATCGTGGTGGTCGCCCTGGTCTCCGCGCTGTGCGTGTGGTTCCTGAAGGAGACCCACACCAGCGACCTGGAGACAACCTGACCGGCCGACGAGGGTCAGCCGGCGACGTCCCCGGCCATCAGCCGGAGCCGCCCGGCGAACTCGGTGAGCCCGGCCCGGTCGACGTTGCCGAAGCTGACCCGGAACACCTGGCGGTCGTCGGGCAGGAAGGCGGTGCCGGGGATGACGAGCGTGTCGTAGCGGGTGATGAGGTCGCGCACGACGTCGTCGGTGCCGCGCCCGGCGAAGGGGTGGCGGACCCAGCCGAAGAACCCTCCGCTGCTCAGCAGCTCGAAACCGCCCGGCCGGTCGGCCATCACGGTCTCCAGCCGGCGCCGCTTGTCCGTCATCTCCTCCGCCCGCTCCGCCCGCCACTCCTGGGCCGAGGCCAGCCCGGCCCAGGCGGCCTCCTGCCCGACGCGCGGCGGGCAGATCGCCACGCAGTCGAGCAACTTCATCACCTCGCGGTTCAGCTCCGGCGAAGCGACGACCGCGCCCACCCGGTAGCCGGGGATGGCGAGGTCCTTGGAGAAGCTGTGCAGGCTCACCAGGGTCCCCGCCCAGTCCGGCTCGGCGAACAGCTCGTGTGCCGGTCGCGCGGTGTCGCGGAACGAGCGGTAGGTCTCGTCCACGATCAGCGCGATGTCGTGCCGCTTGGCCACCGCGTAGAAACCGGCGAGCACGTCCGGCGGAAGGGTGACACCGCTCGGGTTGCCCGGAGTGACCAGCACGATCGCCTTGGTGCGCGGTGTGATGAGCGCTTCGGCCGCCTCCGGGGTCGGCACGTGATCCGGGCCGGGCTCCAGATAGCGCGGCACGACGCCGTTCATGCGCAGCCACATGTCGTAGTTGAAGTAGTAGGGCAGGACTTCGATGACCTCGTCACCCGGCTCGGTGAGCGCCTGGGCGACGAGGCAGAACGCCTGGTTGCATCCCGCGGTGACCACCATCTGATCGGCCCCCACCGGGCTCCGGTACCCCCGGCTGAGGTCGGCGGCGAACGCCTCCCTCAGCCGGGGCAGCCCGGGCGCCGGTACGTAGGCAGCACCGTTCGGCTGGTGCGCGACCGTGGCGACGTGCTCGATCATCTCGGCCGCGGGCGGGTAACTCGGCGCGGCCTGGGCCAGATCGAGCAGCGTCCGCTCGCCGCTGCGGCCCGCCAGCAGGGCGTACGTCGCACCCATCGGCGAATCGATCTCGCGCACGGTTCGCGGGCTGAGTCGCACGTCGGTACTCCCTCACAGGCTGGTCGGCCGTTGTCGTCTCCCCGCGATGCTATCGACACTCCTCGCGCGTCAGCCGGGCCTCAGCCGTGGCCGGCCGGGAAGCAGAGCCGGTCGCGCCCAGTTCCCACAGGATGAGCGGGCGCTGCTCCGCCGGGTGACGGCGACGATCCGCCGGGCGGGAACGGACGGCCCCCGCAGCGGCACGCGCACCACCGGGTGCGCCGGGAGCGGCACCATGCGCGGCAGCAGAACTCGCGGCGCCGCGCCGGTGGGAGGCGACAGGCGGCGGACGCCTCCACGGTGGTCATCCGGCCGGAGGCGAGGTGTCGACTCCCAGCAGGGCCAGGAACGCGGAGGCCGCGGGGGACGGGGTGAACCGGCTCCAGGCCAGGCGCTCCACCCGTACCGGCCCATCGGTGACCGGTACGGTCCGCAGGCCGGGCAGTTCGGCGGCGAACGGGGCGGGCAGCAGGGCGATGCCCAAGCCGTGGCGGACCATCCGGGCCACGAGTTCGACGCCGGACACCTCGAAGGCGACCTCGCGCCGCAGGCCGGCCGCCGCGAACGCCTCGTCCGACTGGGCGCGGGCGGCACTGCCCGCGGCGAAGTCCACGAACACCTCCTCGGCGAGGAGACGGAGGTCCACCTCCTGTGCCGTGGCCAGCGGGTGGCCCGGGGCGACCACGGCGACGTGCTGCCCGTGGGCGAGCTCCCGGTCACGGACGCCCTGCGGCCGGAATCCGGGCTGTACGCCGAGGAACGCCGCGTCCAGTCTGCCGTCGCGCACCTGCTCGACGAGTCCTTCGCTGGAGTCGACCCGCAGACTGATCCGCACCTGGGGGTAGCGCAGGCGGTAGTCCCGCAGCACGGCCGGGAGGTCGACGGCCGCCACGGTGGGGATCGAGCCGACGGCCAGCTTGCCCCGGATCTCGCCGGTGGCCGCCGCCACCTCCGCCCGGGCCCGCTCGGCCGCTTCCAGGGCCTGGCGGGCGGCGGGCAGGAACGCCTCCCCGGCGGTGGTCAGCCGCACCCGGCGGCTGGTCCGCTCGAACAGCCGGGCGCCCAATTCCTTCTCCAGCCGGGCCACTTGGTGGCTGAGCGCGGACTGGACGATATGGCACCGCTCGGCGGCGCGGGTGAAGCTCGCGGTCTCCGCCACCGCGAGGACGTAGCGCATCTGCTGGAGGTCCATTGATTCATCGTGAAACACGATGGATCACATGACAAGCATGTGTTGGACCGATGGATCACCACTCGGCGATGCTGGAGCACCGACCGGCGCCCCGGCGCCCCGACTCAAGGGAGATCCCATGCGTGTGATCGCCTTCGACCACCTCGTCCTGAACGTCGCCGACACCGAGCGCTCGCTCGCCTTCTACACCGGCCCGCTGGGCCTGGAACCGGTGCGCCTGGAGGAGTGGAGGGCGGGCAAGGTCTCCTTCCCGTCCGTACGGGTGAGCCCCACCACCATCATCGACCTCGTCGAGGCGCCCGACGGGCGCCCGGAAGGCTCCAACGTCGACCACATCTGTCTGGTCGTCGAGCCGACCGACTGGCAGCAGGTCATCGACTCCGGCGTCTTCACGGTGCTGGACGGCCCCGGTGAGCGCTACGGTGCCCGGGGCACCGCGGTTTCGCTCTATGTGGCGGACCCGGACGGCAACACCGTGGAGCTGCGCTGGTACCCGCAGGACGCCTGAGGTGTATTTCCCGAGTGCCATTGGTCGGACCACCGGGCGCGTTCGCTTTCCCTGAATCGGGCGCTGCCATGATCCCTTGAAGGGCTTCAGCCGCCTCGGTGGGCCCGCCAAAAAATTGATCACGCGTGATGAAGCGGCACACGTCAGGTCATATGTTTCTCATTCCCGCGACGTCGGCCGAGTTCGCGCCCCGCCGCATTGCCGTACGGAATTGGCCAGAAAGTCTTCTTGACCCTCATTCCGTCGCGTTCGAAACTCCCAATGGCGCTCATGTGTCCCGGGGGAACTGGTGGAGGAAGTGTGTGCATGGCGGCGCCATGCTCGCGCTTTCTTCACTTCCTCTCCTCATCTCTTGATGCGCGCGGAGAATGGAGGGGGAATGCCGACACAAGCGGGCTGTCCCGGCGTCTACGTCGAAGAACTTCCCAGCGGTGTACGCACCATCGCCTCGGTCACCACATCGGTGACCGCTTTCGCGGGGCACACCCGCCGGGGTCCGTTGAACACCCCCGTGCGGATCACCGGCTTCGCCGATTTCGAACGCCGATTCGGCGGTCTCACCTCGCAGAGCGCGGTCGGCTATGCCGTGCACCAGTTCTTCGGTAACGGCGGCACTGTCGCCGTCATCGTCCGGGTGGCCGAGGCGGGCACCGGCCAGGCGGCCCGCGTCAGGCTCCACTCCACCGAGGGGCGCAGCGAATGCCCCGTGCTCGAGGTGCACGCCAAGGAGCCCGGGGTATGGGGTTCCGGTCAGCGGCAGGCCGTCGACTACGAGGCGAGGCACCCGGAGGAGACCTTCAACCTCCATGTCCTCGACCCGCGCCTTCAAATCGGGCTGTATGCCGCCTGGCGGCAGGTCGTCCCGCCCCAGCAGGCCAGTCGTCGCCCAGCCCCCGCGTCCAGCCCGACGCGGACGCCAACGAACAGACCGCGATCCAGCTCCGGCAGGCCCGTACGCTCGCCACCGACCTGATCGGGCAGCACGGCGGCCCGGCCGGGAACACCCGCTTCACGATCGACTTCAAGGGCGGCAGCCGTGAGCCTGGACGTCCTGGGACCAGCCGGACGCCCACCGCGACCCGGAGCGCCCGGCCGACCGGCTGTCCACGCGGTTCCCGTACCTGGCTTGCCTGAAGGTGTGGGAGCGCACGGTCACCGCCGCCCGGCTCGCCGCGCGCAGCGAGCGGCCCGACCACGCGGACGAGGAACCAGCTCCGCCGGGTGGAGATCCACGACGGTGGTCCCGCCAGGGGCGCCACCTTCAAGGGGGCGCGGGAGAACGGCCCCGTGGTCTTCCCGGTCGACGAACTCGACGGGGCCTGGGGGGGAGTTGGGGTCGCTGGGCGGCGACGGCAAGCTCGGCCTGAACGTGGCGGACCGGGTCGAGTTCGTCGACACCGCCACCATCAGCCGTGGTGAGCCGCTCGCTGCCGCTGGAGGACGGCGCCGAGGTGTACTTCGCGCCCCTGGCCGCCCCGGTCCCGGCGGCGGACGCCGGTAGTTGACGCGCCACACACCGACCGCAACTGAGTCATGCCATGACGGCATCCGTACATGACGGATACCAGTAACACCGAAGGAGCACCTCACTATGGCAACACCCCTGAGCGCCGACAGACTCCTGAAGGCCCTGCGCGACGAGGGCCTGACCGTCCACGAGTACCGCAACTGGCGCTCACACAACCGCAACTCCAAGGGCCCGTGGGGCCCGGTGAACGGCGTCATGATCCACCACACCGTGACCTCGGGCACCGCGAGCTCCGTCGAACTCTGTTACGAGGGCCACGCGTCGCTGCCGGGACCGCTGTGCCACGGCGTCATCGACAAGAAGGGCGAGATCCACCTCGTCGGCCACGGCCGCGCCAACCACGCGGGCCTCGGTGACAACGACGTCCTGAACGCGGTGATCAACGAAACCAAGCTGCCGACCGACAACGAGGCCGACAAGGACGGCAACGCCCGCTTCTACGGCTTCGAATGCGTCAACCTCGGCGACGGCGACGACCCGTGGCCTGAGGCGCAGAAGCTGGCGATCGAGAAGGCGTCCGCCGCCATCTGCCGCGCCCACGGCTGGAGCGAGCGGTCCGTGATCGGCCACCTGGAGTGGCAGCCGGGCAAGGTGGACCCCCGGGGCTTCACGATGAGCTCCATGCGCACCCGCATCGGCAAGCGCCTCGGCAACAAGCCGGACGGCCCGACCGAGCCCAAGCCGAAGCCCCCGGCGACGTACGAGCCCTTCCCGGGCGCCGACTTCTTCCGCACCGGCCGCGAAAGCAAGATCATCACGGCGATGGGCAAGCGGCTGGTGGCCGAGGGCTGCGGCCGCTACGAGGTGGGCCCGGGCCCGGAGTGGACGGCCGCCGACAAGAAGTCGTACGCGGCCTGGCAGCGGAAGCTGGGCTACTCCGGCGATGCCGCCGACGGCATCCCGGGCAAGAAGAGCTGGGACAAGCTGCGCGTCCCGAACGTCTAGAGCACCACCGACCGGGCCGGGGGGGGGGCCCCCCCCCCCCCCCCCCCCCCCCCCCCCCCAACCCCCCCCCCCCCCACCCCCCCCCCACGGGGACC